>JAYSQD010000167.1:0-38937 GCA_043721835.1 Arenimonas sp.
ACTCGTGCTTTAAGCACATCGTCCTAACGGCTTGCCGTACTCTGCTCTCACTTCAACAGTAGTACATATTGCAGACACAAGCGTCCTTTAGGCGCGACAGATCTGGCCTGATTTCAATCATTATCGCAGGCCATTCGCGGCTGACACCGCTCCCACGAAATACATTGGTAGGAGGGCCTTCTAGGCCCGATAAATTACGCCAGCTCTTTCGGGCCTAGAAGGCCCTCCTACGGTTTGTTCCAAGAACAATACAAACTCTCAAGCGGCCAAAGTTTTCGCTTCAAACTCCGCCAACCATTCATCGTCCGAACCATCACTCACGCCTTCAAACAGGAAGGTGCTCAGATAGCGTTCACCGGTATCAGGCAGCATCGCCAAAATGACCGAGCCCGGTTCGGCTTTTTCTGCAACGCGAAGTGCCGCTGCCAAAGTGGCACCTGCTGAAATGCCGACAAACACGCCTTCTTCTGCCGCCAATCGGCGCGCGGTATCGCGAGCAAGCACGTCGTCAATCGGAATGATTTCAGTGGCAATATTCTGATTTAACACTGCCGGAATAAAATCCGGTGTCCAGCCCTGAATTTTATGCGGCGCCCAATCTTTGCCAGCCAATAATGATGCGCCTGCCGGTTCAGTGGTAATAATTTTTGTCTGCGGCCGTGCCACTTTCAACACTTCGCCAACCCCGGTCAAAGTACCGCCGGTGCCCCAGCCGCTGACAAAATAGTCGAGACGTTTCCCGGCGAAATCCAGCAGAATTTCGGGCGCGGTCGTACTTCGGTGATAGGCCGGGTTCGCCGGATTTTCGAATTGCCGTGCCAAAAACCAGCCGTGTTTACGCGCCAATTCCTCTGCTTTGCGAACCATGCCGCTACCGCGTTCTGCGGCGGGCGTCAAAATCACTTTGGCGCCATAGGCACGAATCAATTTTCTGCGTTCAATCGAAAAGGTTTCCGTCATCACCGCCACAAAAGGATAGCCACGGGCGGCACATACCAGCGCGAGTGCGATACCGGTATTGCCAGACGTGGCTTCGACCACGGTTTGTCCTGGCTTCAATAAACCTTTTTGTTCGGCATCAAGAATAATCGCGAGTGCCAATCGATCTTTCACCGAGCCACCGGGATTGAAGGATTCGACTTTCACGTATAAATCCACGTGCGGGGGTGCAATGCGATGAAGTTTCACAATCGGAGTAGAGCCGACAGTATCGAGAATGCTGTTGTAAATCATGGAGGTCTCCGACTATTTTTTATGCTGCTACTGAAAGAAAATTTTCTATCTGAATTTCGTTTGCGCCTAGCGGTGAATCGCCGAACCAATGCAAGCTGTTGGCGAATGCGGCGACTTCACCAATAATCAACAAAGCTGGCGATTTAACATGATGCTGCGAAGCTCGCTGGGACAGATTTTCCAGTGTGCCAACAATCACGCGCTGTTCGGGTCGCGAGCCGTTTTCAATCAAGGCAATCGGCGTATTGGGATCACGGCCATACTCGATTAATTTTTTTTGAAGGCGGTCCAGACTGGCAACGCCCATATACACCGCGAGCGTTTGTTTTTCGGCAGCGAGTTGCTGCCAATCCAAACTATCTTCGGATTTCGCACAATGCGCGGTGACAAAACGTAGTGATTGCGCGTGATCGCGATGCGTCAAGGGAATTCCAGCATACGCAGCACAAGCCAATGCTGCGGTAACGCCGGGAACGATTTCGTACGCAATATCATTCGCCCGCAATACTTCACATTCTTCGCCGCCGCGACCAAAAATAAACGGATCGCCGCCTTTCAATCGCACGACACGCTTGCCCGCTTTTGCATGCTCCAGCAACAGCGCATGAATTCCATCTTGCGTGGTGGAGTGATGGCCCGACTCTTTTGCAACTTCAATAAATTCGGCGTCACGGCGCGCAAGTGCTAACACTTCGTTGCTCACCAAACGATCATGCAAAATAACATCGGCTTCGTTCAATAAACGCAGTGCGCGCAAAGTTAGCAAACCGGCATCGCCGGGGCCTGCTCCCACGAGTGCCACAGAACCTTGTTTCGCTAATGCATCTTGCTGCGATAAAGCAGACAGCAAAGCATGCTCGGCCTTGATCGATTGTCGTTGACGCAATAAAGATAAAATCGGGCCTTGCAACAGTTTTTCGAACCAGCGTCGGCGCTGCGGCAACACCGGCAAATGCTGACGAATACGTTCGCGATGCTGTGCCAGCAAGGCCGTCAAACTGCCATAAGATTTGTCGAATTGCGCTTCCAGTTTTTCGCGAATATGACGCGCTAACATCGGAGCGGCACCGGCACTTGAAATGGCAATTTGCAGCGGCCCGCGTTCAATTACCGAGGGCACCTGATAGCTCGACAACTCGGCATCATCCACCACATTGACGAACAATCGGCGAGCTTCGGCAGCAGCAGCGATTTGTTGATTCACTTCATTATCATCGGTGGCGGCAACTACCAGCCAAACTTCATTCAACCAGGACTGTTCAAACTTGCCGGGCAGATAAGCAATTTCGTTTTTTTCTGCCAGTGCTTTTAATTCATCGACTAATTCGGGTGAACCAACACGAACAAGAGCGCCAGCTGATCTCAGCGCCGCAATTTTTCTTAATGCCACCACGCCACCACCTACCACCAGCACGGGGCGATTTCGCAAATCGGCAAATAAGGGAAACAAACGGCTGCTCATGATTGGGCTGGCAAAAGATTGGGCGGTCGTGACACGCTAAACCCGCCAATGATGAGGGTGAAATGATTTCGGCTACTGAGTCCATACTCAGAAGTTATGTGCCACAGTCCGTTTGGACTGGACGCCTCCAGACACATGGGCTAGCATCGTTTATTCAGTTAAATAAATTCGGAGAGCCGTCATGTTGCTCATGTGTTGTCGTACGCCGCGCTAAAAATTCCGTTCCGCGTTCACGATTATGAGAGCTTTCCATGACACTGACACAACTTCGCTATTTACTTGCCATTGCCGATTCGGGGCTAAACATCACATTAGCCGCCGAAAAAGTCCATGCGACGCAACCGGGCCTTTCCAAACAACTTAAACAACTGGAAGACGAGCTCGGTTTTATTTTATTTACCCGTGGCGCGCGCAGCCTTGAAAGTATTACACCGGCTGGCGAAAAAGTGATTGAACACGCGCGTATTTTATTGGCCGAAGCAAATAATATTCGCGCCATCGCCGCCAATTTGCGTCGCGATAATCAGGGTGAATTGCATATCGCCACCACGCACACGCAAGCACGTTATGCGCTGCCCTCGGCATTGGCGGCATTAAACCGCCAGTTTCCGAATGTTGCCGTGCATTTAACACCGGGTGGTGATAGTGAATCGATTGCAAGCCTGGCTCGCGGCGATGCAGAAATCGCGATTATCAGTACCGCTGGTAGCGCGCCGAGTGCGGCCGATTTGGCGATTCCTTTATATCGCTGGGATCGTGTCGTACTGGTTTCCAAACAACACGAGCTGGCAAAATTGGATCGGCCTTTAACTCTGGCGGATATCGCAAAATTTCCTCTGGTAAGTTATGAATCCACCCGTGAACCAGAGTCTTCATTGCGACAGGCTTTTTCAAAAGCCGGACTCGAAATGAGTATTGCCGTCACCGCGCGCGATGCCGATTTAATCAAGACTTATGTGCGTGCCGGTTTTGGTGTTGGTGTTTTGGCTGAAATGGCGATTACGCCGGAAGACGCCGATCTAGTGGCGATTCCTGCCGATAATTTATTGCCCCGCTGCACGGCTTGGCTGTTACTGCGACGCGATCGTGTGCTGCGTGATTACACACAAGCTTTGATCACACGTTTATTGCCGCAATTGCATGCACTCGAATTGCAGCGTGCTATCAGCGAAGGTGAAATTTTGCATATTGATCCGTTGCATTGGCGCGATATTGCACGGCCCGGCGCGATTGGCGATTTTGAAATTTAAACTACATTCGCCTGCCCGTGGGAGCGTCCGTTAGGCGCGAAAGATCTGGCGAGATTTTTCGCGCCTAACGGGGCTCCCACGCTTCACCGCTCAACAATAGCTGCCACGCCCATGCCGCCTGCGGTACAAACCGAAATCAATACACGGCCATTGCCTTTGTCTTTCAATAGTTTTGCGGCGGTGGCAATAATGCGGGCACCGGTTGCTGCGAAGGGATGACCCATTGCCAATGACGAACCGACCACATTAAGTTTATTGCGATCAATCGAACCGAGTGCTTTATCAAGACCTAGTTTGGTTTTGCAAAACTCTTCCGATTCCCAGGCTTTTAATGTGCACAACACCTGTGCGGCAAAGGCTTCATGGATTTCGTAAAAATCAAAATCTTGCAGGCTCAAATTATTGCGTGCCAGTAATTGTGCAGCGGCCCAAGCCGGCGCCATCAGCAGGCCTTCGCCGTGAACAAAATCAACGGCTGCCACTTGCGAGTCACGCAGATAAGCTTGCACTTCCAAACCATTCGCTGCCGCCCATTCTTCCGAAGCTAATAAGGCTGCCGATGCGCCGTCGGATAAATTGGTTGAATTACCTGCTGTGAGTGTGCCTTGGCCGCTGGTTTTATCAAACGCTGGTTTTAGTGTTGCCAGTTTTTCAAGCGTTGTGTCGGCTCGCAAAATATTATCTTTATCGATACCGCGAAACGGTACGACTAGGTCTTTATAGAAACCGCGCTCGTAGGCTGCAGCAGCTTTTTTGTGAGATTCAAATGCCAGCTGATCTTGATCGGCGCGGGTAATTTTCCATTCCTTCGCCATTTGTTCGCAGCTTTCGCCCATGCTCTTACCGGTGCGTGGTTCGGCAACGCCGGGGAATTCGGGTTTGAATTCACTAAATGAAAAGCCTTTCAATAAAGCACCTATGCGCTGACCAAAAGACTTCGCCATATTGGCATTCAATAAACGACGACGCATTTTTTTACTGACCGCAATCGGTACGTCTGAAGTTGTATCCGAGCCACCGCCAATACCTACTTCAATTTGACCGAGTGCAATTTTATTGCCGACGGCAATGACGGTATCCAAACCGGTACCACAAGCACGCTGCATCGTTAAACCTGGAGTTAGTGGCGAAAGACCGGATGACAAAGTCGCTTCACGCGCGAGATTAAAATCGCTGGAATGTTTAAGCACGGCGCCCATGGCCACTTCGCCGAGCACTTTGTCTTGCAGATTATATTTTTCGACCAGCGCACCGAGCGTCTTGATCGACATGCCCATATTGCCGATATCGAAATACACGCTGTTATTGCGACAGAACGGAATGCGGACACCACCAATAATGGCCACGCGACGGGTTGTGCTCATAAGGAAATCCTTCTTCAAGTTTGGTGGCAGACGCTGGCATACTGTGCGCTTGAGCATAGCTTAGTAGGCTAGAGCAAGATTTCCAAACTTTGACAGGCTTTAGAAACGATGACCGAGATTGTAAGTTGCCTAGGCGCCTTCGCACTGGAGTTAAGCCCGCAAACGCGCGCGCAGTCGCCGTGCCTGCAACAGGCTCAAGCCGGTGAACTGGCAGCATTACTGTCGCGTGACTTAGCGCGCTGGGTGCCGGAAGTACGCGATTGTGATTTCACGATACTGGCGGGCTTGTTTGATCCGGTAGAAATTTTGCGTCCGGGCTTTCCGCTCTATGGCGAACTTGAACGACTAACTGCGCAAGCTCCGGGGCAAGGTCAGGCGCGCATTATTGCGCTCGGTGCTAGTGAAAATGCATTGCCCGAAAATCTGGCCCCAATAAAAGAATTTGCTGAAGGCCCGTTTCGGCTGGTGCCGTTTTTATTGCGCGGCGAGGCTGAACTCATTAAACAAGTCGGCGAACAACTAGAAGCCAGCTTGCTCGATATTGGTATGGCTCCAGCGGATACGGCACTATTCGCACAAGAAACTTTCAAGGCACAAATTGAACATGCACGTTACCTTACCGTGCACGACTTGGCGGCGATGATGGCCATGCAATACGAACATGCCGGCTTGAAAAACGTCTGGCCGCTGATTGAAACGGCATTGCTCGCACCCAACGAAATCTGCTGGTGCGATGTGATGCCAGAACCGCTGGCGCTGTATCGTAATCGCGAAATTCATATGACCTTGATGGATGCCGACGATTGGCAAACACTGGGTTATTGTGGCGAAGAAATAAGTCCGGAACGCTGCGAATTTTTATTCGAACAATTTGAAATGCGGCAGAGGCAAATGGCAGCTCTGTTTCAGGCCCACGGAATTGACGTCACCTTTGAACATTGTGCAAAAGGTAAAGACCCGCGCAAAGTGTTGCTGTAAAACCACCGTAGGAGCGCCTTTAGGCGCGAACGAATCTACGACCATGCCAAATGTAGGAGCGAGCTCTGCTCGCGAAATGCCTTGTCGTAGGTCTTTCGCGAGCAAAGCTCGCTCCTACGCCAGATTATTTCGCGCCTAAAGGCGCTCCTACGATAATGGCTTTAGTTGTCCTGACATGGGTATTCATATTTGTCGTCAGATTTTTTACTGGCAATTTCTGGCGAACTTATTGACTCAGGAAAGTCCTGCAGTCGAACCCTGCCCATGCTGCTAATCGGACTAATCGACAAGGACGCATTAGGCCCTGCCTGCACAATTACAGATTTTATTTGATCAAGAGCTTTTAGCTTTACCTCGCCTTTTTTTGTTTCGACTACTAAATTATTGATGGCTCCGCTATTGATTGCGATATCGCTGCTGCATCCTTTGGTGGGGTCTGAATAATCTCGGGAATCGCTTATCCGAAGATTCCTGGCATCGCCCTGCCATTCGAGGGATTTAGATACCCGTATATGCATTGATTCAATAGGAAGCAAGGTAGTAACCGTCGCGTTATAAACAATCAGATTTTTTACGGTCGATGGAATAACGATAAGGAAATCACCATAGCGACCAACTTCTTTCAAAATAAGCATCTTGTTGCCGGTAATTTTTATGTTGTGGACCGATGCCTTGTTATCGTCATTACTTCTGTAGGAGTCATAGTCAAAAGAATAATTCAGGGACGAAGCCACATCGTCTCGCACACTGATTTGCGCGGTATAGTCAGACTGAACTTCAAGCGTGTCGATCCCTTTGAAATTTAATGGAACCTTGGTTTCGGTGCTTTGGGTGGGCGTATATTTTGAACTTGCAATAGTCATCAAAAAAATGGCAAGCGCTGCAGCGAAAACTATTGGAGTAATTTTCATCAGGCCACCTCTCTTTCTTTCAAGGCAAAATAACAGGACAGCCAAAGTAATACCGGCAGGCTTATCCACATAAACGGATACATGAATTGTTGCGATACCGATATGGCGCGATTCGATCCCCAATAGTCGAAAAGCGAATCGACCCGGCTATTGAAAAACACAGTCACGAAAATGCTGACCAGCAGAATAAAGAAAGCAAATAAGAGCGTCTTGATAAACGGCATGGCCCGGAAATACAGGCTACCCAGTACCGCGAAAGCCTGAAGTATGGTGAGCGACAAGGCAATGCCGACTAGGTCACCGATGTTCTTGACATGCTTGAGGACAAAAAATAGTTCGTATTTTTCGGAGCTGTATTTTGGAGCATAGGTATCTGTCGTTATTATTTGCGCCTGCGCCTTGGCAATTAACCAAGCCGGAATATCACAAATGTAGAATGCCAGCGTATAGACCAAGGGATACAGTAATGCCACGACTAAGAACGCCAACAACCATTTCTCGAAGACCGATGCAGGTCGCATCAAAATGATTAAAGCCGACTCACGCTTTGACATCAGTTGGAAATAGCGAGCGGCAAAGATTGGCGCAGTCAAAAACAGGCCAGAGAAATAAATTACTTTCTGCCCGTCGGTCGATAGTGATCTAAAACCACTGCTATCAATAAAAATAATAAGCAACAAAACAAAATGGATCATGATGCCGATGCCGATAAACCAGGCATAGGCTTTTCGATACTCGGTCCAGTGTGCATTCGCCAAAAGAAAGAAGCGCTGCCAATTAAACATGGGCTGACTCCTTCTGCGGACTTTTCAAAGCGTCCAAAATTCCGTCTTTTTTCAGGCTAAGTGCTTTATAAAGCAGCTCCAGATGCACAGGGCCTGGAGTGCCGGATCGATTCTTCGCAACATAGGCATATTGCAGTCCCATGGCTTCGGAATAAATAAGATCTGTCATTGTCGACAACGCCTGGACATCTTGCACAACACCCATCATCAGCGCACTCGACAGTTCTGCCATAGTCGCCGACAGTGCCAGCACTGCCGAATCAATAAATAAAATATGGCTCATGATCCGCTCCAGATCATGGGCCTGATGCGTGCTTATCAACACCATGCGTTCGCGCTGCTCGGGCCGCAACATGATTAGTTTGAACTGATCGCGACCAATAATATCCAGGCCATTGGTCGGCTCGTCCAATAGCAATACCGGCGTGAAAGTAGCTAGCGCGAATGCCATTGCCGCTTTTTTCTTTTGTCCCAGACTCATTTCATCGAAATTCTGCTTATCGGAAATTTCAAAGATGGCAAGGTATTCATTAAAGGCTGCATGCGAAAATGTTGGATAGAAAACCGATTGGGTTTTTGCCAGTTGTGCAGCGCTTAAATTCGGCAAATGAAATTCTTCCGGCACAATATAAATCTGGGCAAGAAAATCGGGATGCCGCTTATTGGGTGAAAAACCACGTACGCTAATATTCCCCTTTTGTGGAAACAGTAAACCCGCCAGTAATTTCAGTAAAGTTGATTTTCCACTACCGTTGCGGCCAAACACGCCATAAACACCCGGCTGGCTAAGCTTCAAATTAAACCGCTGATAGAGCTTGGTCTTACGGTATTCAAATGACAGATTCTCGATATGAATCACTGGGTTTCCTTGGCAGGTGTTACCGGTAGATTAGTGTAGCCAGATGAAGCAGGCACGCAGCCACGGTGAAGTGAATGTGTAGTTTTGTCGTAGAGGAGGGCCCTTGGGCCCGACGCGTCTGCCACGTCGGGCCCAAGGGCCCTCCCACGATTAGGCACTTAACGTCTTGCCGCGTAAAACGCTTCCTCGGAAACTTCATGCCAAGCCTTTGCACTGGTCTGGAATTTCTGCAAAGACTCATACACTTTTTTCGCCATCGGGTCGGAGGCAGCAACATCGGCAAGCACCGCTAGCGATGCAGTTTTTAATGCCGCCAACACATCTACCGGTAATGGCAGGAATTTAACGCCGGGTTCTTGTTTTAACTTTTCGAGTGCTTGCTGGTTACGGGCGGTGTATTCCGACAGCATCTGCACATTGGTTGCCTGACAACAATCGGCCACGATTTGCTGCAGATCTTCCGGCAGACTTTCAAGCGCTTCTTTATTAACAATACATTCAAGGGTCGAGCCCGGCTCATGCCAACCGGGGTAATAACAATACGGTGCGACTTTGTGCAGGCCGAAGGCCAGATCGTTATAAGGTCCCACCCACTCGGCGGCATCGATGGCGCCCGACTGCAAAGCCGAGAAAATTTCACCACCCGGAATATTCTGCGGTGTGCCGCCAACACGGGCAAACACTTCGCCACCCAAGCCCGGTATGCGCATGCTCAAGCCTTTCAAATCGGCGACCGATTTAATTTCCTTGCGAAACCAACCCGCCATTTGCACGCCAGTATTGCCCGCCGGGAACGGTACTACGCCATGTGGCGCATACAATTCCCGCCAAAGTTCGAGCCCGCCGCCGGCATAAAGCCAGCCATTCATTTCCTGCGCATTTAATCCAAACGGGTATGCGCTGAAAAAAGGCGCGGCTGCCATTTTTCCTTTCCAGTAATAACTTGCGCTATGGCCCATCTGCGCAGTTCCGCGCCCGACCATATCGAACACTTCAAAGGCCGAGGCCATTTCACCGGCACCAAATACTTTGACGGTTATGCGGCCACCGCTGGCTTTGCTAATCATTTCTGCCAAGGCGGCGGCGCCAGTACCAAGACCCGGAAAATTGGTGGGCCATGAGGTCACCATTTTCCATTGCAGCTTGAGATCGGACTTGGCGGCAGTAGAGTTTGCGCCTGATTTTGCACCACAGGCTGTTAAACCAGCCGCTACCGCTGCTACGCCGGCAACTTTTACTAAATCACGTCGTTTCATAATCCCTCCCAGGTGAACCTCAGTTTACCCAATACATCTACCGAAGTGGCCTCTGTCGGTCTAACATGCCGTTATAGGAGTAATCATGCGCACACATATTGGTCATTACGAAATTGTCTCTGAACTCGGCCGCGGCGGTATGGGCGTGGTCTATAAAGGTTACGAGCCCGCACTCACTCGCTACGTCGCGATTAAAGAGCTGTCGCCTGCATTGGCGCACGACCAGACTTTGGTTGAACGTTTTTTGCGGGAAGCTCGCTCGATGGCGTCGCTCAACGACCCGCATATCATCCAGATTTATTTAATAGGCCAAGATAACAACCAGCCGTTTTTCGTGATGGAATTTGTCGATGGCGAATCGCTTTCGGCGGTTATTAAACGTGAAGGTCGTTTGCAAGTAGCCGATGCATTAAAAATATTGCACCAATCGGCCAAAGGTTTATCGGTTGCGCATGAGCACGGCGTTATTCATCGCGATATCAAACCCGGCAATTTAATGCTCAACCAGCGCGGGCAAATCAAGATCGCCGATTTCGGCATCGCGCTCGCCAATCATGATTTCAATAGCAAGCTCACTGGCACCGGCGAATTTGTTGGTACCCCGGGTTATTTATCGCCGGAAGTGTGTCTGGGTAAATCAGTCGATCAGCGTTCCGATATTTTTGCACTCGGCATCGTGTTATTTGAAATGCTGACTGGCCGCACACCGTTTTCGGATGAAAGCCCACTCAAATTAATGCTCGATGTGGTGCAATCGCAAATTCCCGATGTGCGTGAATTAAATTCCGATGTCGATGTTGAAGTGGCTGCCATCTTGTCGCGCATGCTTGAAAAAGAGCCGATGGCTCGCTATCAAAGTACCGAAGCATTAATCGAGGACCTGGAAAAACATCCGCTGATAAAACTAGGCGGCCCGCTTAAGTTAAAAACTTTGCCACCGTCGGGCCCTGCCGCCACTTTAATCGGCATGGCAACGCCGATAACCCCCGGCGTAATGCGTGCGCCAACACCACCGCCGAATGTGGGCAATGCTCCCACCGCTGCGCCACCGTCTGCAGTGACTACCGCACAAGGCAGCACGCGACCGGGTGTTACGCAAATAGCACCGCAAGGATCATCAGGTTCTGGTGCCGGAAAATGGATCGCCCTTGCTGCCATCTTGGCTCTATTTTTCGTTGGCGGTGCCTGGGGCTTGTACAGTATTTTCAAACCTGTCGCTCCGGCGGAAGAAATCACGCTCGCCAATAATGCATTGCCCGATACCAGCGCAGTAGCAAGTACCGAATCTGCATCGACAACGACACCGGTGACTGCCGTTATACCAAGTACTCAAGCCGCTACCAGTACTCAAGCCGCCGCTGTTGAAACGCCCGATAGCAGCAGCACTGCCGACAATAACTCCAGCAGCGAACCGAGCAATGAAACGGCCGATACCACGCCAGTAACAACGAATCCTGATAATTCATCGGCCGCCAATACCATGCTCCGCGGACGTGTAGGTGACAGAATCAAAGACCGCATCGAGAATAATGACAATCAGGCCTCCAGCAGCGGCGGCCATACCTTTGCCGTCATTACCAATGGTGATCCTGCGCTGATGATACCAGCACAACAAATGATTGAAGACAAACTCAGCGAAGCCGGTTTTCAATCGGTTAATAGCAAACGTGCCGATATTATCGTGCGCGTAAAAGCCGATGTTATCGGCAATCAAGACATCAGTTTTTACGGACAAAATGCCACCCTCACCACAGCGTACATCAGCGTAAAACCTTTTGGTCGCGGTGGCCGTCCAATGGGTAATGGCTTCCGTGAAAAAATTGACTACACGCCACTCAATGCGGAAGACAAAGTGCAGCAAGCGCTTGAAGAGCATATGCAGCGGGTTGTTGATAATGTTGGTAATAAATAAACTTATTTCTACGTCAATAAAAAAGCCGACTTAGGTCGGCTTTTTTATTACATGATTTAACCGTGGGAGCCGATTCATCGGCGATAAAACCACCCAGGTAGCCTTACACAACATCGTGACCTTCCCTGACATTATTTCTCAAGCATTCGTTTAACCTTGGCTGACAATTAGCGAGGTTTAAAATCCAGACATTGCCAGACAAAGTAGATTTCTGAAACTCCTTTTCCGAAGGCTCAAGCAACTTGAGGAATGGGGAGGACTCAATTGAAAATTAAAATACACCGTAGGGGCGCCTACTTGCTGCGCCCAGAATCTGCTACAGGCCGTGGGCGCAGCAAGCAGGCGCCCCTACGTTCCCACATTAGGCATAGCAAGCAGCGCCGCTACCCCGGCGCCAATAAATTAACCGGGTGCCACGGAATTTCGCAGCACGGCATAACTAATCAATAGCTACGCCCATGGCCATTTGGAATGCAATCTGGCTAGATCCGTCATCTGATCAGTGTTGATATCAGATCGCCGATAAATCGGCTCCCACAGAAGCTCAATCAGGCTGGCGATAAATTCGCATAGGCCAATACCAGCCACTTGCTGCCGGCATTTTCGAAATTAACCTGTACGCGGGCGTGAGCGCCATTGCCTTCGCAATCCATCACGATGCCGACACCGAAGCTGGCATGTGAAACGCGTTGGCCCAGCTTCAAGCCTCCGGAAGCTGCTTCTGACATGCGGTTATTGTTGTAGGCTGAATTGAAACTGGATTTCGCTACATTCACTTTCGGCCTTACTTCATGCAATAAGTTCGCCGGAATTTCACGCAGGAAGCGTGATGGCGTGCCGTACATTTCCATACCGTGCAAGCGGCGGGTTTCGGCGTAAGTCAAAATCAGTTTTTCGCGGGCGCGTGTGAGTCCGACGTAAGCGAGGCGACGCTCTTCTTCGAGCCGACCATTTTCTTCTACCGCACGATTACTTGGAAACAAGCCTTCTTCTAGCCCGGTTAAAAACACCAAGGGAAATTCCAAGCCTTTTGCGCTGTGCAATGTCATCAACTGCACGCCATCATCGCCATCCTGCGCCTGGCCTTCGCCTGCTTCCAAAGAAGCGTAACTCAAGAATTCGACCAGCTCGGTCATGCCTTGGCTGGCTTCATCATCACGTCTTTGAAAACGCGTTGCAACCGAGACCAATTCGTCCAGATTTTCCAATTTGGAATCGACCTGACCCTTTGATTCTTGCGAATAAAATGCACGCAAGCCGCTGCGTTCCAATACGTGATCAAACTGCTCGTGCAGCTCTAATTCTTTCGTTTGCTCTTGCAGGGAACTAATCAGTTCGATAAAAACACCCAAGGCATTTCTTGCTCTTGCGGTCAGCTCAGTGCTTTGAATCATTTCATTAGCGGCAAGCCAGAGCGAAATGGCTTTGCTGCGTGCCAGTTTCCTGACTTCATCAAGTGTTTTATCGCCGATGCCGCGTGTCGGTGTATTAACCGCCCGTTCAAAGGCCGGATCGTCATCGCGATTACTCAGCAAGCGCAGATAGGCGAGTGCATCTTTAATTTCAGCACGCTCGAAGAATCGCAAGCCACCATAGACGCGATACGGCATGCTCGCTTGAATGAGCTGTTCTTCAAGCGCTCGCGATTGGGCATTCGAGCGATACAGCAAGGCGCATTCACGCGCACTACCGCCCTGTCGAATATGCGCTTGTATCCGTTCAACGATATAACGCGCTTCATCGACTTCATTATAAGCAGCATACAAATCAATGCTGTCGCCTTCACCCGATGAGGTCCAAAGATTTTTACCGAGCCGCTCAGGGTTATGCGCAATCACTGCATTGGCCGCCGATAAAATATTGCCGGTCGAACGATAATTTTGTTCAAGACGAATCGTTTGTGCGCCCGGATAATCGCGCAGAAAACGCTGCACGTTTTCTACTTTCGCACCGCGCCAACCGTAAATGGCTTGATCGTCATCACCGACAATAAATACTTGCCCGGTCTCGCCCGCCAATACACGCACGAAAGCATATTGAATGCTATTGGTATCCTGGAACTCGTCAATCAATAAATGCTTGAAGCGGTTTTGATAGTGAAATAGTAGGGCCTCGTGTTCCAACAAAAGCTCATGCGCCCGCAAAAGAATTTCGGCGAAATCGACCAAGCCAGAACGCTGGCAACGCGCTTCGTAGGCTTCGTAAACTTGCAAAATAGTTTTGGTAAAAAAATCATTGCCGGGGACTTGAATATGTTTCGGTCTGCGGCCTTCATCTTTCTGCGCGTTAATCCACCAGACAATTTGCTTGCGCGGAAAACGGCCTTCATCCAGTTCCATTTCATTGGCGATACGCTTGATTAATCTGAGTTGATCATCGGAATCTAATACTTGAAAGCCTTCTGGCAAACCGGCCTCTTGATGATGCAAACGCAATAAACGATGCGCCAAACCGTGGAAGGTGCCAACCCACATACCACGCGAACCATTGACCAGAATTTTTTCGACACGATGCCGCATTTCAGTCGCAGCTTTATTGGTGAAGGTCACCGAAAAAATACCGTGCGCCGGCACCCCGAGCACTTCATGCAGCCAGGCAATACGCTGCGTGAGCACACGGGTTTTGCCCGAGCCCGCGCCGGCCAGCACCAAATAATGTCCAGGCGGCGCCGACACGGCTTCGCGTTGAGCGGCGTTTAAATCATCGAGTAGGTGGGAAACATCCATGCAATTAAAGGCGAATTAATGCCCTGTTTTGTGTCCCTTTGCTGCTTGCGACATCAAACTGTCGGTCCAGGCAATACCAATGGCCGAAAGAATAAAAACCATGTGAATAATGGTTTGCCACATCACGCCGGTCTCGGTGTAATTAACTCCGGCTTGCGCGATTGCATTCGGCGAGCCTAGCGCACCAATCGCGATAAATGTTTTCAATAAATGAATCGAGCTAATGCCGATAATCGCCATCGCCAGCTTTACTTTCAATACCGAGGCGTTCACATGACTCAACCATTCCGGCTGATCCGGATGCCCTTGCAAATTCAGGCGCGACACAAAAGTTTCATAGCCACCCACAATCACCATGACCAACAAGTTTGAAATCATGACCACATCAATCAAACCCAATACCGCTAACATAATGAGCTGTTCGCTCAAACTGGTAGCGCCTTGAATCAGATGAATGAGTTCCTTCACAAACAGGATGACATAGACACCTTGGGCCACAATCAGGCCAAGATATAAAGGCAGCTGCATCCAGCGCGAGCTGAAAATCAGCCATGACAAAGGATGCAATTTTGGAGTTTTATTGGAATTCATAATCAATCTTTTTCGGGGCAGTGCGTATTCTAAGGGTTTGCTGGCAGAATACCTATCGTAGGAGCGCCTTTAGGCGCGATAGATTTCGCCAGATCGCTCGCGCCTAAGGGCGCTCCTACGGGGCGGTCAAACCATCTTCACACCCGGCAAACTCAGCACATACTCCGACCCCATCAACATCGAAGGCGTGTAGTAACCTCCGACAGGTTTTTCGCCTTGCAGCAAGCGTTGCACAATGCCGAGTGACGCGGTGACCGTGAGCTCATAACCGTTTGGCGTGCTCATGCATTTTTTTATTTCCTTGCCATTGGCGTCGCTGGCTTCGCCCCAGACGGTAGTAACCGATTGCTTGCGTTTTTCTTCCGACGGGCCACGTACTTTTTTTCCAACTTGTTTTTTAAGAAAATTTTGTATGAAGCCCAAACCCAATAATGGCCCAAACATACGAATACGTTTTACATTTTTTATGCTCGATGGCGGCACGCCCATATAGGTTTCAATATTGGGAATGCCGGTCGAGACAAACGCGGTATAAACATCGCCCCAGGGAATGGTCATCGCAGTACGCTGTTCGCCATCGCGCTCAAAGGTGCGAACTTTCCAGGCTAGCGGCACTTTACTAACTATGCCATCAATACGGGCGCGGCCACCGGCGCCTAAACCTTCGACGCTGGTTTTTGCAGTACCCGGGCTGGGCCCGCCACCGGCTTCAAACGCCAATACAAGATGGGTTGCACTTGGTAAATCGCGCTTCAACATGGCGGCCATACAGTCGGTTGGCACCACATCAAACCCCGAGCCCGGCAGCACTACAATACCGGCTTGTTTCGCGCGCTCATGTTGGGCATGGCAATTCGCGAACACGCTGATTTCGCCGGTAATATCCAGATAATGGGTGCCAGTTGCCAAGCAGGCTTCGAGCATCGGTTTACTGGTGGCAGAAAACGGCCCGGCGCAATGCAATACCAGCTGCATGTCTTCCAGATTTTTTTTCACTACATTGGCGTCATCCAATGCAAATGCTCGCACCGGCAAACCATATTGTTTAGCCAATGGTTCGATAGAAGCCAAGCTGCGACCAGCGAGCACAGGTTTCAAGCCACGTGCAATCGCTTGTTCCACAGCCATCTTACCGGTGTAGCCATTGGCGCCGTAAATCATCCAGGTCATAGTGTTCTCATTATTAATGCGGTGGTCATTTCATTTCTTTTTTTACGAGCTTCACTAACATTTTAAAATATTGATTGGGAAACCAACGCTTGAATCGCCAGCGCATGGGTTCATGCTTGGTCGGCAGAATAAGAAATTGTCCACGCTCGGCGGCGGCGAAAACATTATCTGCCACGCTATCAACGGTATCGGGTGAGGTGTCCATTAATCGCAGCGCCATTTTCTTGGTCTTGTCACTGCCAACCGCAGTATCAATTAAATTGGTGCGGAAAAAACTCGGACAGATCACGCCAACCAAAATACCTTTATCAAAGACTTCGGCCCGTAGCTGTTCCGACAAAGCCACCACGCCCGCCTTGGCAACACCGTAGGTCATGATGCCCGGCGCGCCTGCTAATCCAGCAAAACTTGCTGTGCTTAAAATTTGTCCCTTGCCAGCTTTGAGCATGCCGGGCAAAAACAAACGGCAACCGCGCACCACGCTGAGCAAATCCACTTCGATTAATTTACGCCATTCATCCATCGTGGTTTCAATCATCGGGCCGCCCGATGCAATACCGGCGTTATTGATCAAAACATCCACGCCGCCCCATTCTTTTTGCACCTGATCGAACAGAGTTTGCATGGAATCATCGCTACCCACATCGGCCAGCAGTGCGATATGGCCCTGTCCCGGCAAACTGGCACGTGCCGCTTCAACGCGATCGGCAATTAAATCGACGCAGGCCACGCGGGCGCCGCTGCGGGCATAACGCAAAGCCAGGGCCAAACCCAAACCGCTACCGGCACCAGTGATCAAGACGCGACGTTGACTCATTCATTACTCCCAAAAACGGTTGCTGTGATAGTCTCGCAAGCATAGCAAGCCGCCGTCATTCCTTCGTAATTATTTGGTGATTTCATGCAAAATTCTGACCCTTTATTTGATTTATCCGGAAAAAACGCATTAGTCAGCGGCGCCTCGCGCGGCATTGGCGAAGCCATTGCGCATTTGCTTGCCGCTCATGGCGCGCATGTTGTTTGCACATCGCGTAAAGTCGAGTCCTGCCAAAGTGTTGCCGATGCGATCAAGGCGAACGGCGGCAGTGCAGAAGCCCGCGCTTTGCATGTGGGCGACCCGGCCGCCATTGAAGCATTATTCAATGATCTGGACGCTGCCAATAAAGCGCCGGATATTTTAGTCAATAATGCCGCTGCCAATCCGTATTTTGGCCCGATGCTGGATATGGATTTAAGCAGTTACGAAAAAACTGTCGAAGTCAATTTACGCGGTTACTTTTGGACAACGGTGCAAGCAGCCAAGCGCATGAAAAGCAAGGGTGGCAGCATCGTCAATATTGCCTCGGTGAATGCAAAGCGCGCTGCGCCGGGCCAAGGTATTTATTCGATGACCAAGGCCGGTATCGTGAATATGACCGAAGGTTTTGCGAAAGAATTGGCCGCCTATAAAATTCGCGTTAACGCGGTGCTGCCTGGTTTGACCGACACTAAATTTGCCTCGGCCATTACTTCCAATCCCAAACTGATGGGTATGATGATGCAGCTGATTCCTTTGAACCGAAGCGCACAGCCCGATGAAATTGCACCAGCAGTTTTATTTTTATGCTCGCCCGCTGCCAGCTATGTCACCGGCACTTGCCTCGCGGTAGATGGCGGTTATTTATCATGATTGATCTTTATTATTGGCCGACACCGAACGGCCATAAAATTACTTTGTTTCTGGAAGAAGCTGGACTGCCGTATCAAATTACACCGATCGATATTGGTGTGGGCGATCAATTCAAACCAGAGTTTTTAGCGTTCTCGCCGAACAATCGAATGCCCGCGATTATTGATAATGCACCTGCCGATGGCGGTGAAAAAATTTCTGTATTTGAATCGGGGGCAATCTTGCTTTATCTCGCAGAAAAAACTGGCAAGTTTCTATGCAGTGATATGCGTCAGAAAAAAATCAGCATGGAATGGTTGTTCTGGCAAATGGGCGGCTTTGGCCCGATGTTGGGGCAGAACCATCATTTCACTCGTTATGCACCGGAAAAAATTCCTTATGCCATTGATCGTTATCAACGCGAAACCGAACGCTTGTATGGCGTGTTGAATAAGCATCTGGAAAATCGCGAATTTATTGCCGACCAATACAGCATTGCCGATATGGCCTGCTATCCATGGGCGGTGGCACATGACTGGCATCATGTGGCATTGGAAAATTATCCGAATGTGATGCGCTGGCATGATGCGATTAAAGCACGGCCCGCAACACAAAAAGCCTATACCGTCGGTGAGAGCTATAAACGGGTCGGTGAAATGACACCGGAAATGAAAAAGAATCTTTTTGGCATATCGACAGCGAACAACCCATGAAAACATTATTCCTTTGCTTGGCAATGCTTATGACAACGACGGCGCACGCAGAAAAACTCACGCTGGAAGCCATTACCGGCAGCGCTTCTTTATCTGGCCCGAGTTTGAATAATGCGAAAATATCGCCAGACGGAAAACGCGTTACGTTTTTGCGCGGCAAGGCCGATTCGGTGAATCAACTGGATTTGTGGGAATATAATATCGCTTCTGGCAAGACCCAGTTATTGGTCGATTCAAAAAAACTGATTGCCGGCGTTGAAGTTTTGTCGGATGAAGAAAAGGCTCGGCGTGAGCGCCAACGTATCGCTGCTTTTTCCGGCATTGTTGACTACCAATGGGGCAGCGATGGCAATACTTTACTGTTTCCACTGGGCGGCGAATTGTATTTATATGATTTAAGTCAGGCAAGCGCGAAAAAAATTACATCAGGCAGAGGTTTTGCCACCGATCCCAAGATTTCACCGAAAGGCGGGTTCGTCAGTTTTATTCGCGAGCGTAACCTTTGGGTGATTGATCTTGAAAATAACTCTGAAATACAAATTACAAAAGACGCTTCCGATGTGATTGCAAACGGCATCGCCGAATTTGTCGCAGATGAAGAAATGAACCGTCATACCGGCTATTGGTGGGCGCCGGATGATTCGGCGATTGCCTTTACCCGCATCGATGAAAGCCCGGTGCCGGTGCAAAAACGCTTTGAAATTTATCCCGACCGCACCGATATTGTCGAACAGCGTTATCCAGCGGCTGGCGATGCGAATGTGCTGATTGAACTGAAAGTTGTGAATCTATCGGCAGATAAAAAGCAGATCACGAACATTGATCTAGGTGCAGAGAAAGATATTTATCTCGCCCGCGTGCAGTGGCGAGACGCACAGCATTTGACATTCCAGCGCCAGAATCGCGAGCAGCGACTGCTCGATTTAATCGAAGTAGATCTATCAAATAAAGAACAAATTAGCTTATTGCAGGAAACCAGCAAGAGCTGGATCAATCTGCATGACAATCTGCATTTCCTGAAAGACGGCCGCTTTATGTGGTCATCAGAAAAATCCGGTTTTATGCATTTAAGTCTGCACGCGCACGATGGAAAATTATTAAAAACCCTGACAAAAGGCGACTGGCAAGTAGATGACTTGCTCGCCGTCGATGAAAAACTACAACGGGTTTATTTCAGCGGCACCAAAACCACGGTGCGCGAGCGTCATGTTTACTGGACCGATTTTAATGGTCGTGCACCAGAACAGTTAACCAAGAACGACGGCATGCACCTAGCCACCTTCTCGGACGATGCCAGTGTATATGTTGATGTGTGGTCGAATACGCAAACACCGCCGCAGGCGGAGTTGTATCGCGCCGACGGCAATAAGTTAGCTAGCTTGATCGACAATACGATTGATGCGAAGCATCCGTACCAAAAATATTGGGCCGCGCATGACAAAACCGAATTCGGCGAATTAAAAGCTGCCGATGGTGAAACCCTGCATTACAGTGTGATTAAACCGCTGGATTTTGATCCGGCTAAAAAATACCCAGTCGTGGTTTTTGTTTATGGTGGCCCTGCGGCACAAACCGTGATCAATAGCTGGCCGGGTCGGGCCGATGCCTTTTTCAATCAATATTTATCGCAGCATGGCTATCTTGTTTTTTCGATTGATAACCGCGGCACACCGCGTCGCGGCTTGAAGTTCGGCAGCGCACTGTTTCGCCATCAAGGCAATGTCGAAGTCATCGATCAATTACGCGGCGTTGCTTACCTGAAAACATTGCCGTATGTGCAGGCCGATAAAATCGGTGTTTATGGCTGGTCAAATGGAGGCTATATGACATTGATGTTGCTGGCAAAAGCATCGAATACCTATGCCTGTGGCGTTGCCGGCGCGCCGGTCACCGACTGGGGTTTGTACGATACTCATTACACCGAACAGTATATGGATTTGCCGAAAAATAATCCTGACGGTTATTTGGACAGCACGGTGTTTGCCCATCTAGATGGTTTGAAGTCGAAATTATTATTGATACACGGCATGGCCGATGACAATGTGTTGTTTACCAATTCCACCAAACTAATGTCGGAATTGCAGAAGCGCGGCACGCCGTTTGAATTGATGACATATCCCGGTGCCAAGCATGGCTTACGCGGCAGCGATGCCCTGCATCGTTATCGTTTGACCGAGGATTTTTTTTCGCGTTGTTTGAAGTAGGAGGCCGCTGCGTCGATAGTTTCGTAGGAGGCCGCTTGCGGGCGACGTCGCGAATTCGGGTCCAGCCGTAGGGTGGAACCGCCAACAGGTGGCACACCGTTGGTGATGCCACCACAAATTGCGATAGTGTTTGCGGTGGATACCGCAAAGAGCGCGGGGTCCACCCTACGATCAGATATGGATTCCGCACTCGCGCATCAAACCGGTAAAGCGGGTGTCTTCTTCGCGCATGCCAGGTTCCCATTTCGATGTTGTATGGGTGTCACCGATCGATACATAGCCGTTATGCCAAAGCGGGTTGTACGGCAGATCATGGGCTTGTAAATAAGTCCAAATATCGCGATCGGTCCAGTCGGCCAGTGGATGCACTTTCCAGCGGCCATCGCGCAATTCGAGAAAATCGATATTCGCGCGCGTGGTCGATTGCGAGCGGCGCAAGCCGGCAAACCAGGTGCGGACATTCAATTCTTTCAACGCACGCTGCATTGGTTCGACTTTATGTAGTTGGTTATAGCGACGAATCCCTTCGGCGCCACGTTCCCACAAGGCGCCATTACGCGCCTGATTCCAGGCGCTGCTGACTTGCGGCGTATAGACTTTCAGATTCAAACTCAAACGTGTTTGCAGCTCATCGACAAAGCGGTAGGTTTCCGGAAACAGATAGCCGGTGTCGACCAGGATGACAGGTAAATTCGCGCGCTGACTGGTCAACATATGCAATGACACTGCCGCTTGTGCACCAAAACTGGATGACAACGCGAATTCACCAGACAAAGATTCCAAAGCCCAGGCCACGCGCTGTTCGGCACTGCGCGTCGCGAGCCAAGCATTTAAATCTGCCAACGCGCGCGAATCTTCGGCGGCGGTTACAAGATCGGGCAAGGTCATGACACTAACTCCATATCAATGGTTTTCGGTGCCGACAAAACGCCGGAACGAAATAAATAATCACCAAACGCTTCCTTATCCAAACGCTGTGAAGCGTAATCACGCAGCAAGGGTTCCAAGGTTTCCAGAATGCCAGCCTCGTCGATATTTTCTTTGTAAAGACGATTCAATCGGCGACCCTGGAAATCAGCGCCGAGATGCAGGTTGTAGCGACCAAGCGCTTTACCAACAAAGGCAATCTCGCCGAGATAGGGCCGCGAGCAACCGTTCGGACAACCGGAAATCCTTAGCAAAATTGGCGCTTGTTCGAGCGAATATTTTTTCAGGATCACTTCAGCGCGATCTAAAAAACTTGGCAGGTAACGCTCGGCTTCTGCCATCGCCAAAGTGCAGGTCGGGAATGCCACGCAAGCCAGTGCGTATAAACGCATCGCGCTGCTATGTTGATAATTATTCAGACCGTATTGCTTTACCAAAAGATCAATCGCATCGCGTTGATCGGCGGCAACACTGGCGATGATCAGATTCTGATTCGGCGTCAGACGGAAATCGCCTTGATGGATTTTTGCGATTTCACGCAGACCGGTCAAGCCTTGTTGTTTTTCACTATCGACAATACGTCCGCTTTCAATGCGCAGCGTTAAATGCCAGCGACCATCAAAACCTTCGATCCAGCCAAAACGATCACCGCTGTGGGCAAAATCGTGTTCACGGGCAGGCGGTAATTTTTCACCGAGACGGCGTTCGATCTCTTCGATAAACCAAGCCAAGCCATGTTTATCAATGGTGTATTTCAGCCGCGATAATTTTCTGTCACTGCGATTACCGAAATCGCGCTGCGTGGTCAATATGGCTTCGGCGGCCGAAATCAATTGTTCCGGACGGATAAAGCCGAGCACATCGGCAAGCCGCGGATAGGTACGGGCATCGCCATGGGTACTGCCCATGCCGCCGCCAGCGAGCAGGTTGTATCCAATCAATTCACCATTTTCGATGATGGCGATAAAGCCGAGATCCTGGCTGAATACGTCAACATCGTTGATGGGAGGAACAGCAATGCCGATCTTGAATTTGCGTGGCAAATACGTCGGGCCATACACCGGTTCGGATTCATCGGCACCGACGATTTTTTTTTCATCAAGCCAAATTTCGTGATAGGCGCGCGTGTGCGGCAGCAAGTATTCCGACAGCGCGATCGACGCCGCATGCACGGCGGCATGGGCTTTTGATTCGACTGGATTGGTGCTGGCCATCACATTGCGATTCACATCACCGCAGGCGGCGACGGTATCCATCAAGGTTTGATTGATCGCGGCAATCGTTGGTTTCAAATTACGCTTGATAATGCCGTGAATCTGGAAAGCCTGACGCGTGGTCAAACGCAAACTGCCATTGCCGTATAGGGTGGCGAGTGCATCAAGGTCCAGCCATTGCTGTGCGGTTGCAACACCGCCGGGCAAGCGTGTGCGAATCATGAAGCTGTAGGCGGGTTCGAGTTTTTGCTTGCGGCGTTCATCGCGAACATCGCGGTCGTCTTGCTGATAGCTACCGTGGAACTTCAACAGTTGCGCATCGCCTTCGCGTAGCGCACCGGTGATGGGATCGGCAAGGCTTTCAACAAGCGTGCCGCGTAAACCATGGCTACCTGCTTTTAGAATTTCTACCGGAGACAATGGCGTGCTCATGATTCATTTCCAATAAAACTTCTATTCGTCATCCCCACGCAGGCGGGGATCCAATGACTTTTTGTATCAGGCCATTTACGACACTGGGTTTCCGCCTGCGTCGGAATGACAGAATTTTTTTGTGTTGGAAATAAAATGCTGTCCATAAGATTAATAAACATCCTTGGCATAACGACCAGCTTGTTGCAGTTCGCTTAAATAATCGGCTGCGTCTTCTTTCGACTTGCCGCCCTGTTGGCTGACAATTTCAAGCAATACTTGGTACACGTCCTTGCCCATCGCAATTGCGCCGCAAATATAAACATGCGCACCATTTTCTAGCCAGGCAAAAACTTCGGCCGCGTTTTCACGCAGGCGTTGTTGCACATAAATGCGTTCGGCCTGGTCACGCGAGAATGCGAGATCGAGACGATGCAACTGGCCTTTCTTCAAAGCTTCCTGCCACTCGAGTTGATACAGGAATTGTGAAGCGGCATGACGAGCACCGAATAGCAACCAGTTTTTTCCGATGGCGCCAACTTCGGTGCGTTCCTGCACGAAGCCGCGGAAAGGCGCAACGCCAGTGCCGGGGCCAATCATCAGGATGTCACGTGAATTATCCGCAGGAATGCGAAAGCGTTCATTGCGTTCAATGAAAACCGGGAGCTGCTCACCGGCATCGCGGTCAGCAAGAAAACCCGAGGCCAAACCACGGCGCAGGTATTCGTCTTTTTGATATTCAAGTAGTGAAACCGTGAGATGCGCTTCGTCACCAACAGCTTTGCGACTTGAGGCAATTGAATACAAGCGCGGCGCAAGTGGACGCAGCGCATTCACCAATTCATCGGCACGCCATGCGCCAGGATAGCGATTCAGCAAATCCGGCAATTGCTGCTGGCTGATGAATTGCGAAATCGCTTCGTTGTTTTCGGATTTCAGCAATGCACTTAATTCGTCACCGGCAAATCGACTTGCATGTTGTTGCACGAAGGATTTACTCAAGCGAGTCAGTTCGCACTTCGAACTCAACCATTCGTGCAGGGATAAGGTTTGATCGCCAACAGAAATAACTTCATCGGCATCGAGTTTTAATTGCGACAGTACCGTTTCCACCAACGCAGGATGATTTCGTGACCAAACGCCCAGTGCATCGCCGGGCTCGTAACTCAGGCTTTCATGCAGGGCAATTTCAAGATGGCGAACGTCTTGCTCGCTTTCGCGAGCGGTGATGCGTTGATTGACCAGTACCTCGGCAAGATACGGCTTTTCACGGCCATACAAACTGCTCGCAATCGCCAGACGCAAGGGTGTTACCGTTGCCGAGCTGACGGATGTTTTCAGAACTTCGCGTGCCTGCGTCAGGGCATTCTGGCGCCATGGCGTAGCAACACTGGCAACATCGACATCGGCTTCTCCGACATCAAATAATCTTGTGCCGCCGAGCTCAGCAAATCGTGCATCAAGTTTTTTCGCGGTGACATTAAATTGCGGATAACTCGAGTCACCCAGACCCAACACGGCGAACTTCAATTCTTTTAATTGCGGCGCACGACGACCGAAAGCAAATTCAAAGAAGGCTTGTGCATCATCCGGTGGATCGCCATCACCTTGCGTACTAATCACCACATACAACAAACGCTCGTTCGCCAATTCACGAACCGGATAAGTATCGGCGCGCAATAAACGTACCGACAAACCTTGTGCTTGGAGTTCTTGCGAGAGTGCTTCGGCTTCGCGTTTGGCATTGCCGGTTTGGCTGCCATAGATAATCGTCAAACGCGTTTCATTTTGTGAATCGGCAACCGGCACGGCTTGCAACAGACGCTGCGTTGGCGATAACTGCGCAGCCAAGCCTGCGGTATAGCCCGACAACCATTGCAATGCCGACGGCTCCAAACCTTCGGTTAAACGCAGCAAAAGGCCAGCACGTTCCTCGGAAAGCGGTGAGGTCAAAGCATTGGCAAGAGTGGCGTTCATAGAGTGACGACTTTGGATGAGGCTTCATCCTAGGTAGCCACGGCTTTGAACGGAAAGTATGTTTGCTTATGTCCTTATGCCCTGTTCTCATTGTTCATGAGGTAGCAGCGCACGCGAGTATGTAGGCATTGTTTATATCTACCTTCGTTTAGATAAATTATGTCGGTCCCGTTTTATGTCTTTGTCACTGTAGGTTTGCTGGCGCAGATGGTGGATGGCGCGCTCGGCATGGCCTACGGCATTACCAGTTCAAGTTTATTGCTTAGTCTTGGCTTGGCGCCTGCGGTGGTGTCGGCCTGCGTGCATGCGGCTGAAGTAGCAACAACGGGTATTTCGGGCATCAGCCACGGTTATTTCGGCAATGTAGATCGTAAATTATTATTGAAACTTGCCTTGCCGCGCTCACTCGGTGGCATGGTTGGGCTTTATTATTAACGCATCTAAATACTCCGTGGCTACGCCAGATTATTGCGGTCTATTTGTTGATACTCGGTGTGTATCTGATTATTCGCGCGTATCGCGGCATCAAAAAAACAGCACGAGTAAGCCATGTAAAAACGACTGCGGTGCTTGCCGGATTTCTGGATGCCGTTGGCGGCGGCGGCTGGGGGCCGATGACCACGACGCGACTTATCTCGCAAAATATGGAGCCGCGCTATGCGATTGGCACCGTGAACGCTGCCGAGTTTTTCGTCAGCCTGGCAATCACGATTGTGTTTTTTAGCACGCTCGATTTTGGCCATCTTCATACTATTCTTGGCTTGTTGATCGGTGGTGCAATTGCGGCACCGTTCGCCGCGTGGCTAACCAAACACTTGCCCGCACGCATCACGATGGGTGTGGTGGGCGGCTTGGTGGTGATCATCAGCATTATTAATATCTGGCGGTATTTTTTGTAGGAGGGCCTTCTAGGCTCGAAAAATTACGCCGGATTCGTCGGTCCTAGAAGGCCCGCCTACGAATTCCATCGCTTCATCGCGATGGAAGTATTGACTAATCTGAAAAAGCCGGTATCTTAGGCTTCGTAATCCATCAAGACCGGCAGAGGGATAGGCCCGACGACGCCGGGGCAACCAGTCAGTACGTAAGTATTGAAAAAGGTGCCAACTCCTACGGCGAACTCGTTCACCGGAAGATGGATCGCAAACGACGGATATCTTTTGTTGCTCCGCCATCTGCGATTTTTTTTCCATGCGATTTGTAATCCGTAGAAGCAGATGGTTGGCTATCTACGGAGCAATAACATGAGCCTGAGTGAAGTCTTTTCGCATTCCCCTTCAAGCGCAACGACACACGTTGCCGATACTTTTATCCAGCGCGCGCAACGTGATGTGTTTTCGACACGCCTTGCACTGCGTTATGCCGGTGAACGGGAAGTGTCGATTGCCTTTGAGTGGCAGGGAAACCTGAATGCTCCGGTGATTATTGTTGCTGGCGGTATCTCGGCCAATCGCCATGTTTCGCTATCAACCGAATATCCCGAACGTGGCTGGTGGGAGGCACAGGTCGGCCCGGGTCGTGCGATTGATACCCATCGTTTTCGTGTACTCGCAATCAACTGGCTTGGCAGTGAAGGCAATCTGGATGTCGCTATTGATAGCGCCGACCAGGCCGATGCAATAGCTGCCACGCTCGATTATTTGCATATCAAGAAAGCGTTTGCCTTTGTCGGTGCATCCTATGGCGCGATGGTCGGCCTGCAATTTTCCGCGCGTCATGGCGCACGTCTGGAAAAATTGATTGCGATCAGTGGCGCCGATTCTGCGCATCCCTATTCCAGTGCATGGCGTGCTCTGCAGCGCAATATCGTGCGCCTTAATCGTAATAGCGAAAACGAAAACGCCGCGCTTTCCATCGCACGCCAACTAGCCATGCTGAGCTACCGCACGCCGGAAGAATTTGCCGCGCGTTTTGCTACGCCAGTACAACTGGAAAACGATATCGCCCGAAGTCCGGCCGAGAATTATCTCGAAGTCTGCGGCAACAAATATGCAGCCATTACAAACACCACCGCATTTTTGCGTTTATCTGAATCGATTGATCTGCATCAGGCAAATGCCGATGAGATCAAGACATTCACTACATTGGTGGCCATCGAAGAAGACCGCCTTGTGCCTGTTGAAACACTCGCAACACTCGAGCAAAAAATCGGCGCGCGATGTCAACTAAAACGCATCCACTCAGTTTTTGGTCATGATGCGTTTCTGGTGGAATCGGTGCAAATCGCCGATGTTTTATCCGAAGCCTTACACCGTTCCGACCTGCTGGGAGTTGCCGCATGAGCACCACATTACATGCCGCCACAATCGCCGTTCGCGCAGGCATTGATACCGACACCGCTTACGGTGCCGTTGTGCCACCGATTGTACTGTCAAGCAACTTCAGCTTTGCCGGTTTTAACGAAAAGCGGAAATACGATTACACCCGCAGTGGCAACCCGACCCGCGATTTACTCGCCGAAGCCTTGAGTGATCTGGAAGGCGGCGTTGGCGCCGTGATTACCGCGACCGGTATGGCCGCCATTACCCTTGTGCTTGCTTTGCTGGAGCCCGAAGACACCATAGTCGTGCCGCATGATTGTTATGGTGGTAGCTGGCGTTTGTTTAATGCACTGGCGAAGAAAAATCATTTCAAACTGATCACCGCCGATTTGACCGATCCGCGTGCACTCGCAATTGCGCTTGCAGACTCGCCAAAAATCGTCTGGATCGAAACGCCTTCCAATCCATTGCTCCGCATCACCGATTTACGTTTCGTTGCCGAAGCCGCGCATCGTGTTGGTGCCTTGGTTGTCGCCGACAACACTTTTTTATCACCGGCACTGCAAACACCGATTGCTTTAGGTGCTGATTTAGTGGTGCATTCAACAACGAAATATATCAATGGCCATAGCGATGTTGTCGGCGGTGCTGTGATCGCCAATACCAAAGAATTGCACGAACAATTAGTTTGGTGGGCGAATGCTTTGGGCTTGACCGGCAGCCCGTTTGACAGCTTTTTGACTTTGCGCGGCCTGCGCACACTCGATGCCCGGCTGCGTGTGCATCAGGAAAATGCCACTGCCATCGCCGAACAATTACAAGCGCATCCTGCAGTCACTGCCGTGCATTATCCGGGCCTGTTATCGCATCCCGGTCATGCACTGGCTGCACGTCAGCAAAAAGGTTTTGGCGCAATGTTGAGCGTGGAAATAGAAGGCGGCATTTCAGGTGTGCAGGCATTTCTCGATGGGCTGGAGTGTTTTACTTTGGCTGAATCTTTAGGTGGCGTTGAAAGCTTAGTCGCGCATCCTGCAACGATGACCCACGCGGCAATGACGCTCGAAGCACGCACCGCTGCCGGTATTGGCGATGGCTTGCTGCGTCTTTCGATTGGTATCGAAGCATTGGAAGATTTACAAAATGATTTACAGGCCGCGCTTGGTCGCGTTGTTGCACTACAGGAAAAGAAACCGACCGAGGCATTGGCATGAGTTTGGTCAACGCATCCGCCAATGTCTTGCCGCTGGCAAAACAAACCACGCTTGCTTTATTGGGGACTGGCACTGTTGGCAGTGCTTTTTTATCGCGCTTGGCGCGCCTGCAAAAAAACCAGCAGGCAAAAAATCTGCGGCTGGTGCAAGTCAGCAATACGCGTCACAGCATTCGTGATTTTTTGGGTTTGGATGCGGGAATTGTTTCCGACGACTTGCAAAACCATGCTCCCGGCGCATTGGATCAAGTGACACGCTCGCTTGGACATGCAGGCATCATAATTGATGCCACCGCTAGCGATGAAGTGGCCGCTTGGCATACGCGCTGGCTGGCATCGGGCTTCAAGGTAGTGACCGCGAATAAAGCTGGTACTGGCGGAAATTTAAATTCGTTTCAAATCATCAATCATCAAATAAAAAATTATGGCGATGCAGCGACAGTAGGTGCAGGCTTGCCACTATTGCGCAGCCTGCGTGAACTGCGTTCCGGTGGCGACAATATTCATGGCATCGCCGGTATCTTATCGGGCTCGCTGGCTTGGCTATTCAATAATTATGATGGCGCGCGTCCGTTTTCATCCTTTGTGCGCGAAGCTCGTAGTCTTGGTTATACCGAACCAGACCCGCGTATTGATTTATCCGGGCAAGATGTCAAACGCAAACTATTAATTCTTGCCCGCAGTGCCGGTTACGCGCTGGAAGCCGATGCCATTGAAGTGGAATCTTTAGTGCCGAAGGAATTGGCCAATGCCAACTTGCATGATGTCGATTCGCAACTGGAATCTTTAGATGCGCCACTGCGCGCACGTTTTCTTGCAGCAGATCGCGTCGGTCGTCGTTTACGTTTTATTGCGCGTTTAAATCAAGCTGGTGAAGCACGTATTGGTCTTGAAGAACTCGCTACCGATGACGCCTTGGCCAATGGCTCGGGCTGCGATAATCGGGTCGCGATCTGGAGTGATCGCTACCCCGGCAATGCACTCGTCATTCAGGGTCCGGGCGCTGGCGCCGAGGTTACCGCCGCCGCCTTATTGGACGACACCCTTCGGCTGTCTTGAACGATTTCAATAAAAACAATGACTTACAAGCTCTTGAATCGTAAAAAAGTATCCCCACTTCTTTTTATATGGACCCGGACTAGGCCAGTGTTGCAACAACGCAACGCTATGGAACTAGCCCGTGCTTTAGCACTCAAAGCTGGCGAGTGCTAAAATTCACCTCATGAAAGAGAACACTATGACTTCTGCCGCTTTAGTTGCCAACATGCCAGCCTCGATGGGGATGATTCCCAGCGCGCTGGGCTCGCTCGATGCTTACATCAGCGCGGTCAACCGCATTCCGGTTTTGACGGTTGAAGAAGAGCAAGCCTTGGCCCGTCGTCTGCGCGAAACCGAAGATCTGGATGCCGCCAAATATTTGGTGATGTCGCATCTGCGCTTTGTTGTGCACGTTGCTCGTGGCTACCAAGGCTATGGCCTTGGCATGGGCGATTTGATTCAAGAAGGCAATATTGGTTTGATGAAAGCAATTAAACGCTTCGATCCCGATCAAGGTGTGCGCCTGGTGTCATTTGCTGTGCATTGGGTGAAAGCTGAAATGCACGAATTTATTCTGCGTAACTGGCGCATCGTGAAAGTGGCAACCACCAAAGCGCAACGCAAATTGTTTTTCAATCTGCGTAAATCCAAAAAACGTCTTGGCTGGATGAATGCCGCCGAAGTCACCGCGATTGCAAAAGATCTGAATGTGTCCGAGCGTGAAGTGCGTGAAATGGAATCACGTTTGTCTGGTCGTGATATCGGTTTTGATGCACCGGACGATGATGATAACGATCACCGCCCACCAGCACCGGGTGCATTCTTGCAGGCTTACCATGCCGATCCGGCACTGGCATTTGAAAGCGATGACCACGAAGGCAACCAGCTCGAAATTCTGCGCGAAGGCATGAGTAAACTGGATGAGCGCTCACGTGATATTTTGAAGCGCCGTTTTTTAGGCGAACCCAAAGCGACTTTGCAGGAATTGGCGGAAGAATATGGCGTATCGGCTGAACGTATTCGCCAGTTGGAAGCGAATGCGTTGAAGAAAATCAAAGCTTTGTTTGCGGCTTGATTTAATTCAATAATGTGGAAAGAAAACGGTTCCGGAAGGAGCCGTTTTTATTTTGGGGGTTTATAAAAATCTATCTTCACCCCGCCGAAAGCCGGGAGGGTGAACCAAGAAACATGCATTGTGCCCACACAAAAACGTATGTACACTGTATGCACGCTACTAAAGAAAGCTTTTTTATGAATGCCGCCAACCAAGAATCTAAAATCATTAATTTTCGGGCACCTGCCGCCAAGCGGGCACTCATAGATCATGCTGCTGAAATTTCCGGCAAAAACCGGACTGACTTTATTCTGGATGCGTCTTGTGAAAAAGCCCGCGAAATACTCGCTGACCAAAACCACTTTGCGGTAAGCAAACAGAGTCTTGCCCGTTTTAATCAATTGCTCGAAGCGCCCATCGTGAACGCTAAAGCACTTAAACGCCTGCTTGCGACACCCGCTCCCTGGCAGCGTTGATTCTTGGCAATCGCGCAACCGGCGGCACTCAATGACGAACATCGGCTAGAGGGGTTTCGTTGTTCGTCGCCTGAACTGAGCAAATGGTTAATTGAACGAGCACGCAAAAATCACAAGGAAGGCGCCTCGCGCTGTTTTGTCGTGTGCGAAGGGCTTAATGTCATTGGCTATTACGCTCTAGCGGCAGGTGCGGTTTCTCTTGATATTGCGCCGGGCAATATAAAAAGAAATATGCCTAGTCCCATTCCGGTCGTCGTGATGGGTCGCTTAGCCGTTCATCAGGATTGGATTGGCAAAGGTATTGGTAGCGGACTATTAAAAGATGCTGTATTGAGAACGCTTCAAAGCTCGCGTGAAGTGGGTATTCGCGCACTGCTCTGCCATGCGATTGATGACGCCGCGAAAGATTTTTATTTGCAGCGAGGCTTTATCCCTTCGCCCATCGAGCCACTCACCTTGATGCTTAGTTTTTCGCGAGTGGGTGAGCATTTATAATTTTTGAGGTTTTCTTGTTTATACAACTGCCGCAGCAAGCCGTGTTCATATCCAGTCTCTGTTTTTGAGACAGTTTGTAGTATCTTAGGCCTTATACAGAGGGCAAGACCATGAGTGCCAATAACACGCTCACTCTCACGATATCGGATTTAATTGGCGACACAGAAGTCAAACCTTCTTTTGTTCCATTAGATTTGCTTGGCCAATTTCAAAGTGAAGTCTCTGAATTTATTCGTGGCCAAACGAAAGAAGTAGATCCAAAAGATATTATCGTTAGCCTCGAAGACGGTTCTTTAGCTTTTAGAGTGCAGGGTTTAGTTCCCGCAACTCTTTTATGGTCTGACATATCAACCATAAATAGCGGAGGGGCTTTAGATGACATTGACCCTGTTCGAGCAAAAATATTACAAAAATGGCAGGGTGAGTCAAATAAAAAGCATACTCGCGCCTATAAAATTTTCAACAATGACAAACAACTGAATATTTCAATAAACTCTAGTTCAAAGTTTTCACTCACAAAAGCTGAAGAGTGGGTGGTGGTTGAGCGTTATTTTTCTGGCAAAGTTCAAGATATGGGCGGCGCAAAAGCAAACATTCACTTAAAGCTTGAATCGGGGGAGACTTTACTTGTGGGTTCTGAAATTCAGCAAATTTCGGATGAAAAAAGAAATCACTTATATAAAGAAGTAATGCTACATGTAAAAGCTGAACAGAATTTGAAAACTAACGAACTGAAGAATGTCAGTCTTTTGAAATTTGTCGAATTTTCTCGCGACGTCTCCGATTTTGACTTTGATGCCATGATCAAAAAAGGCACAAAAGCTTGGGCAGAAGTTCCGGACGGATCTCAGTGGCTTGAAAATATTCGAGGCAAAGATGCATGAAAATATCTTGCTTGCTTGACACTGGTTTTTTGATTTCAATGGTTGATGCAAAAAGAAGTAATCATGCAACAGCTTTAAAATACTTCAAATATTGCGTTGATCAGGGCCACAATATTTCAATATCCACAATAGCATTAGCTGAGTTCTCTATTAAACAATCGATACAAGATCTTCCGTTAAAGTTTGTCAGAATAATGCCGTTCAATATAGATGATGCAGAGGAGTCAGCTCGTTTAGATAATTTTTTGGATAGGGACTCTTCTGACGCACGACAACGATTTCGTGATGACGTAAAGATGATTGCACAAGCAAATTTAGCTTCTATCGCTTACATACTGACTGAAGACGCCAGTTCTTTATTTAAGTATTGTGATCGCCTGAAAAGAAATAACGAAATTTTTTGCCGCGCTATCAACATCTCAGATGGCTTTGATGATTCGCTGTTTAATCCATCTGGTCAAAAATCTTTGGATGTTTAGGTGCTAAATAATTGAGATACAAGCTCAATACAAATCCACCGGATCCACATCAATCGACCAACGTACTTTTCGAGCCGATTTTAATTCGTACAATTCGGGCACCCAGCTCTGTAGAACCTTCTGCAATATGGGGCGCTGTGTCGCACTCAACAAAAGTTGCCCGCGCATTTTTCCGGCACGCCGTGCCATCGGTGCTGGCATGGGTGCACTTAATTCGATTTGATTTTGACTGATCTGCTGGCAGGCCTGATGGGCTTCGCGCAGGAAGGTATTTACATCGTTTTCTTGCAGTGCTTCGGCACGCAATAAAGCGATATGGGCGTATGGCGGAAACCCGGCCGCTTCGCGTTGTGCCAATTCCAATGCAGCAACGGCCGGATAACCACCGGCCAATAAAGTATTGAGCATCGGATGTTCGGGATGATGCGTTTGCAAGAGTACTTCGCCTGGCCATTCGGCACGACCGGCACGACCGGTGACCTGAATTAATAATTGCGCGAGTTTTTCGCTGGCACGAAAATCGGCAGAAAATAATCCTTCATCAATACCGACCACACAGACCAAAGTGAGTCGTGGTAAATCATGACCCTTCGCCAAAATTTGGGTGCCGACCAGAATGCCGGCCTTGTCGCCAAGCTCGGCGAGTTTCTTTTGCAGCCCGTCTTTATTGCGCGTGGTTTGACTATCGATTCGCAACAAAGGAAATTCCGGAAATACAGCATCCAAAGCTTCTTCCAAGCGCTCGGTGCCGACACCTTGCGGTTGCAAGGCCAAGCTACTGCAATCGGGACAGCTACTCGGTTTTGTTTTGCGATGACCGCAATGATGGCATTGCAAATTTCGCGCAACGCCGTGCACGCTCATCGGGCTATCGCAACGCGGGCATTGCGCACTCCAGCCGCAATCATGGCAAAGCAATACCGGCGCATAACCACGACGATTTTTGAAAATCAACGCTTGTTCGCCACGTTGCATGCAAGCCTTGATCGCATCAATAGTGTCGCCCGATAAACCATGCGTTAGCGGTCGTTTGCGCACATCGAGCACGCGCACACCCGGCGGCTTTGCGATACCAGCACGTTTTTTCAAATGCAGATGTTGATAACGACCAGCGATAGCATTGTGCAAACTTTCCAGCGAAGGCGTAGCGCTACCGAGAATAATCGGAATATCCAACACTTTCGCACGCACGATGGCGAAATCGCGGGCGTGATAACGAATACCGTCTTGCTGTTTGTATGAAGCATCGTGTTCTTCATCGACAATAATCAAACCGGCATTAGGCATCGGTGCAAAAATCGCCGAGCGCGTGCCGACCAGCACATGCGCTTGTCCGCGCCACATCGCCGACCACGCACGCGCGCGTTCGCCATCATTCAAACCCGAATGCATGCTGAAAACCGGAACGCCCAAGCGCTCGCGAAAGCGTTTCAGAGTTTGCGGTGTAAGACCAATTTCCGGCACCAGAATCAATGCCTGCTTACCCTGTTTCAAACAATGCGCAATCGCCTGTAAATAGACTTCGGTTTTGCCGCTGCCAGTCACGCCTTCAAGCAAATGACACTGAAAACCGCTGCCTTGTTTTTCGATGGCATGCAAAACCTGTTTTTGTTCGGCGTTGAGTGTGGGCGCAATGGATTTTTTACCGGCCTGTGTGTCCGGCTTGATCGCGATGCGTTCGACCAGACCACGCTTTTTCAAAGTACTCGCCGTGCTGCGCCAATTTTCGGTATCAACGTCGAGTTGATCTTCGGTGACCGGATGTTTTAGCAAGCGCTCGGCAAATTTGCGTAACTTGGTATTTGCCCGCAAGTAAGTCCATTGATGCCGCCCAAGCGCCGTCAGCTCCCACGCGAGCACTTTGTTGTCAGGCAATTCACGACCCTGGCGTAATAACACCGGCATGGCGGTCGCATACACCTCGCCAATCGGTGCGTGCGTGTAACGACTTAACCAACGCAGGTTCTGCAATAGCTCGCCGGAAAATATCGGCTTGGCGTCCAATACTTCAAGAATGGTTTTTAATTCGACTTCAAGCACGTCCTGTCTGTGTACCGATTCGATGACGCCGATCTTCTCGCCATTACCAAACGGCACCCGCACACGACATCCCACCAAGCTCTCAGGAGCTTGCAAGCTGTCTGGCAGACGATAATCAAAGCAGCGTGGCAAGGGTAGCGCCAGGGCGACCTTTACGATGCAGATAGGGGATTCCGGCATAGGGCAATTCTAGCGTTTATGCAGGGTCAATACGCCTGTGGATACACTTGCGGCACATAGCTGTTTTTTGTCGCAGAATAGTGCTGTAAGATATTGAATAATATAGTCAAAACAGCTTATCCACACCACCTGTGGATAAGCCTGTGGATGGTGACTATTACAATTTTGCGCAAAGCGCGTGAAGACGGGCCTCACGCTAGCTTGGTGAAATTTTAACCAAACTGTCATTGAGCTAATTAATCAGGCACTTAGTGTCACTTTCATGGTCACAATCGGACTTGTTACAGTGAATTGCAAACCCGTGAAGAGCATCACAAGAGCTGTGCACAACGATTCACGCGGCAAGCGAGAAAAATAGCGGCTGAGCTACTTTTTTTTATCTGTCAACACCATTGTTCCACGCCGCCAAGGATTAAAATACCGCGTGAATTCTTCTGCAATTAGCTCCGCCGCCAGTTCGAGTGCGATGCAAGCGTTCCGTCGCGGCATCGACCGTCGCGCTTACGTGCTGGCGCGCGCCCAATGCGGCGATAATGATTTATTGCAATCGGCACTTGGCGCTGTTGATGCCGCCTTTAATGCCGAATATGCCGAGCTACCGATTTCGCAATGGCCGATTCGGTTCTGGACTTTATTGCTGTCGCGCAAGGAATTGGCGCAAGGGCAAAGTCCTTGGCCCGCATTGGCATCAATCAGTCATGGTCCGCGCGCAGCATTATTATTGCGCCTAGTCGCAGGTCTGGATTTTTCGCATGCCGCACAAGTTTTAAATATTAGTGAAACCACATATCGCTTCGCACTGGAGCGCGGGCTCGAACAATTGCATGCCGCCGGTTTTAATTTCGAAGAACTGGAACGCCTGCGCGACAGTTTTTTTGAAGAAGTAAAACAATTGCCGACCGAACTTATCCAAACACGCGAAAGACCAGCAGTTGTTATCGCGCCATCACTTCCGGTGGCAGAACCCGAACCGGAAATTAAAAAGACCGGCCCATGGCCTTGGTTGGTTTTGTTGATGGCGTTCGTACTCGGCGGCGTGCTCTGGTGGTGGTGGTGGAACTCGCAATCGCCTGATGTGCTTGCCAGCAAACCGGCCGCATTAACCGAGGTGCAAACGGCAGTGACTCATCCTGATTACGATGTGATTGCCAACCCCGATATTCAGGCGCAGGCCGAAGATCTGGCCTTTCTAAGCTGGATTGCAGCGGGTGCACCGGAAGAAAATTTTGAAGTCCTTAAATCCGGCGAGATCAGCAAGCCACAAGACACTGCGCCCAATGACGATAGCGCCGAGACTACTTATGAAAATTAAATTCCGGCGGTTTTTAGCTCTTGGTATTTTTTTATTGATGACCCATGCGGTATCGGCACAGAATAATTCCAGCAGCGCATATTCATTCAATCAATTGCCCGCACAAGAACAGAATTTATTGAAAGCCGCCATGCCGATGTGGTCAAAGCTGGATGCAAAAGCACAATCGCAATTACGCGCTCAAGCCCAGCATTGGTTAAAACTTTCGGCCGCCGAACAGCAAACGCTTTTACTCAAACAAAGACAATGGGACAGTTTGTCGTTTACCGACAAATCAAAAGAACGGGCAAAGTTTGCCGCTTGGCAATCATTAGGTGCGCTTGATCAGGCAAAAATAACGGCGGCGTATCGACAATGGCGATTGCTATCGATTGATAAGCAACAAGCCCTGAAAGCAAAATTTGCCCAGCAACTTCCGGAATATCAACAAGCCTGGATTCTCGGCCCAACTCTGGGTAAAGAAGCGCAAGTATTGCAAGAATGGCTGCTGTTTATTCCGCAGGAACAAATCAAACCCTGGCTAATGCTGCTACGTGAATTGAGCCTTGAAGACCGCACCGCGCTGGTAAAACTCAGCAAGCGCATGAACCAGCAAGAACGCGATACTTTTCGCACGCGATTGCTTAGCGCACCCGTTGGCGCACGCACTGACATGATTGAAAAAGCCTTGTAGGAGGGCCTTCTAGGCCCGAAAGATTTATCGGATTGCCGGTCGGGCCTAGAAGGCCCTCCTACAAAAACCATAACGCGGAAAAGTCTATTGCATCGGTCCATTCTTGTTTTTTACATGATGAATATCGCAACGGCACCGCCCACCCTGGGGCCTTCATTATTGCGTAACCCGGGTCACGCTCCACCGACCCGGGGCTTCCCATCATTTCGTAAATCTTGATTCTGAAAAAATCATTCTTCGATAAATGTCATGAGATACAATCAACACATCTACGAGTTCCCGGGTCGATAAAAAGTGACCCGGGCTACGATGCCTATAAAATCAAAAAAGCTCGTCTTCCCGGCGAAAGCAGGGGCCGAGAAATTTCTACGAAGTACGATTCAGTCGCACTTCGTCCTCTGCTTCTGGGCCCCGTTTTTCAACGGGGTGACGATTCAATTTCATTTGAGTTCAGCGCAACTCAAGTCAGCTGGAGCCTTGACCGGGAATCGTCAGCGTGACCAGGACTACGGCGCATCGCAGCCAAAATCATTCGCACCCACGGCACGGCAATGCGGCGCAAAGCCGTGCTTGCGCCAGTAACCAACGACACCCATTTCCTGCAGTACCTTTTTGAAACTAGGCGAATTGCGCCATTCCGGACGGGCCGGCTCCCAGGCGAGAATCTCGTCGTTGGAACTGTCGCCATCGCTCACCTGTTCGGACACGGCATTAAAATCGCCCAGCCACAAATACACAATGCCCTCACTCAAGTCGACACCGGAGGTTTTGGTATTGCCGGGCCCATATTTGGCAACAATTGCCCTGGCATCGATTTTCGATGCGCCTGGCTTCGCTAACTCCGTTATCAAAATATTGCTGAATTCAGGGGAAACATTAATGTCTTTCAATATCAAACGGGCAGCCAGGGTATTACCCTTTCTCACCATCGAAGGCACAAAACTGTTGGCACGATTGGTTATAAAACCAGAGGCAACACCTTGTTCAAACAAAGCCAGCGCTTTGTTTTCATCGCCGGCATAAATGTACGACTGCGCTTTCCAGCGCGTACAGTTTTGGTAGGCGGGATCGACTCGCAGGCAGCTGTCCTGGTCGGCGATGGCCTTGTCAAAAAAGCCCAGATTCAGCCAGACGATGCTTCGCCATAAATAGGCGGTGGCGTTTTTGGGGTCGGTCTGAATAGCCTTGGCAAACAATTCAAGTGATTTTGCCCAATCCACCGTTTTTTCGTTCTGCTTCGCCAT
>JAYSQD010000168.1:0-18211 GCA_043721835.1 Arenimonas sp.
CCCCGCAGTCGCCGCACAGGCCGTGTTCGTCGTGCTCGCGTTCGCGATCCTCACCTACGCATTCGTGACCCAGGATTTCTCGGTCGCGTATGTCGCGCAGAACTCCAACTCGTTGCTGCCGTGGTACTACCGTTTTTCGGCAGTCTGGGGCGCGCACGAAGGCTCGCTGCTGCTGTGGGTGCTGATCCTCAATATCTGGACCGTTGCGGTCGCCGCGCTCAGCCGCAAGCTGCCCGACGACTTCATCGCGCGCGTGCTCGGCGTGCTCGGTTTCATCAGCTTCGGCTTCCTGCTGTTTACTTTATTGACCTCCAATCCGTTCGCGCGCGCCCTGCCGATGCCGCTCGATGGCAACGACCTTAATCCCGTTCTGCAGGACCCGGGTTTGATCATGCATCCACCGATGCTCTACACCGGCTACGTCGGCTTCTCGGTGGCGTTCGCGTTCGCGCTGGCGGCGTTGCTCGGTGGCAAACTCGATGTGCGCTGGGTGCGCTGGGCACGGCCGTGGACGAATGTCGCTTGGGGCTTCCTGACCCTCGGCATAGCACTCGGCAGCTGGTGGGCCTACTACGAACTCGGCTGGGGCGGCTGGTGGTTTTGGGACCCAGTTGAAAACGCCAGCTTTATGCCGTGGTTAGTGGGCGCGGCGCTGATTCATTCGCAGGCCGTCACCGAGAAACGCGGTAGTTTTAAAAGCTGGACTTTGTTGCTTGCTATTGCCGCATTTTCACTTTCATTGCTCGGCACGTTTTTAGTGCGCTCCGGCGTGCTGACCTCGGTGCATGCTTTTGCTTCGGATCCGGAACGCGGCATATTTATTTTGATATTTCTGATTATCGTTATTGGCGGCTCGCTTGTACTTTTTGCCCTGCGCGCGCCCAATAAAGATGCTGGTCAACCTTTTACCGCCTACTCGCGCGAAACATTATTATTAGTCAATAATTTATTGCTCACCGCCGCGGCCTTTATGGTGTTAATTGGCACCTTATATCCCTTATTTGCCGATGCTTTAAAACTAGGGAAAATTTCGGTGGGCTCGCCCTACTTCGGCTTTCTGTTTTCAATACTCATGTTGCCCCTGGTAATGTTGCTGCCATTCGGGCCCCTCACTCGCTGGCAAAGCGATCAAGCCTCAAAGCCGTTCAAACTGCTAATGCCTTGGGCAATACTCGCCCTTGGCAGTGGCGGCATCAGCTTCTTTTTTTGGCCGGGAAGTACATTTAAAGCGATATGCGGCGTGACCGCTGCGGTCTGGATCTTATTGGGTACGCTCGCATTCCTGCGTTCACGTTTCAAAAATTCAGGCAAGCGCTTTACACCAGAAATGATCGGTATGATGTTCGCTCACGTGGGTGTCGGCCTGTTTTTCTTCGGTGTATTGATGACCGAAAGTTTGAGTATTGAAAAAGACGTTGCTGCAAAACCCAATTCAAGTTTTTCACTACGTGGCTACGACTTTAGCTTTGAAGGCGTAGAGCAGGTGGAAGGCCCCAATTACATGGCCGATCGAGGCACGGTAATCATTCGTGATGGCGACAAAATAGTTACCACCTTACATCCCGAAAAACGTATGTACGCCAGTGGCGGCAATAGCATGACAGAAGCGGCCATTGACTCTGGTTTGCATCGCGACCTCTATGTCGCACTAGGCGAACCGCTTGATGATAAAGGCAGCTGGGCATTGCGGCTCTACGTAAAACCTTTTATTCGCTTTATCTGGCTCGGTGCTTTGTTGATGGCAATTGGTGGCTTCATAGTCAGCTTTGATAAACGCTTTAAGCGCCAGCATGATGCCGAGGCAAACGCATGATGGCACGCTTAATACCACTGATTGCTTTTATTGGTTTGGCGCTCTTGCTCTTTGTCGGCATACGAATGAATTCAGGCAAAGACAATAGCGCGATCCCATCGCCACTGATTGGGAAATCGGCTCCGCAATTTTCCTTGCCGGTGCTTAATCAACCCACAAAAAAAATTAATACGGCCGACCTCAAAGGCCAAGCTTATTTATTAAATGTTTGGGGCAGCTGGTGCCCTGCCTGCCAGATAGAACATCCGATAATTACCGAGCTGGCAAAAAGCGGAAAAGTCAAAGTTGTTGGGTACAATTACAAAGACGAAACCGAGGCTGCAAATAATTGGCTGCAGCAATTTGGCAACCCTTACGACATTATTTTGTTTGATGAAGCCGGCCGCGTGGCATTAGATTGGGGAATTTATGGCGCACCTGAAACCTTTTTAGTGGATGCAAAAGGTATAGTGCGTTGGAAACATGTAGGCCCGATTACACCGGAAATTATCCAGCAGGAAATTCTGCCGGCACTGGAATCGGCACAATGAAAAAAATCTTCTTTCTAATGCTCTTACTTTTTAGCCAATCACTATTTGCCATAGATCCCATGGACTATCGCAGTGCAGAAGAAGAACAGCGTTTTCGCGCATTAGCCGCCGAACTGCGCTGCGTGATGTGTCAAAACCAAAGCTTGGCCGATTCCAATGCCATGATTGCAAAAGATTTGCGGATAGAATTATTGAGTTTAATCCGTGAAGGAAAAACCGACACCGAAATAAAACAGTTTATGGTGAGCCGCTATACCGATTTTGTTTTATACGAACCGCCAATGCGACCTGGCACTTGGCTACTCTGGTTTGGTCCATTATTAATTCTTGGTATTGGCGCCGTCAGTATTTTTATTATCGTAAAAAAGCGTAGCGTTGCCATGCCGGCCAATACCGTACCAGACGATGAAAAGCAGGAATGGTGATGAGTCTTTTTATTTTTTTCGCCGCCATTTTAATCTTGATTGCATTGGGCTTCGCGATCACTACATTATTTAAGACACAGCGCAAACTCGCCCTGTTACTGGCTATTGGCCTTCCATTGCTGACCTTTGCACTTTATAAGCATGTCGGGAACCCACAGGCATTTGATACAGCTCCAGTGTCGGAGATTCCAAAAAATGCACCCACGACAGATATCAATACTGCCATTGCCAATCTTGAAGCTGAATTAAAATCCAAACCCGACAATCTTGAAGGCTGGGTTTTATTGGCGCGTACCCAAATGGCTATTGGAAACTATGAAGCCGCGAACCAAGCGTTCGCAAAAGCAATAATGCTCGATCCCGGCAATCCGGATTTAAAAACTGAGCGCGTCGAAGCCATGATGCGTGCTTCGGGCAGCCGAACTTTTTCTAATGAAGCTGTTGCCTTATTGAAACAAGCACTTTCAGAAAACCCCGAACATGAGCGTGCCATGTTTTTCATCGGCATGCATTATTTGCAACAGGGTGATTCGGCACAAGCTGAAATTTATCTAAATAAATTGCTGCCAAAACTCGATGCCGAAGCCGCCGTTGCGCTACGTGAACAAATCAACATTGCACGCGCTCAGCAAAACAAGCCGCCGCTTGAAGCCAACGTGGCCACGACTCAAACGAATGCAAATTCAAATACACCGCATATCAAAGTCAAAGTGTCGCTCGACAAAACTGTCGCCGCCGCTGTAAAGCCCGGCGCGGTATTGTTTGTCTTTGCCAAATCGATCAATGGAAGCGGGCCACCCGTTGCTGCAAAACGTATCGAGGTAGGCACTTTTCCCATTGAACTTGAATTAAGCGATACCGACAGCTTGATGCCAACCGCCAACTTGTCCTCGCAAGAAAAAGTATCACTTTCAGCGCGAATTTCATTACAAGGCGTGGCCAATTCTCAAGCTGGCGATATTGAAGCAGAGGCAGTTATCGTTGAAACTAGGACGACGAATATTGTCGAAATAAAATTATCGCGAGTAAAACAATGACCGAGTTTATTCCGAAAAATTCGTCTTATGTTGCCCTGCCCTCGCCTTTTAAAATGAAACGCGGTGGTGAATTAGTTGGCGCTCGCATGGCCTATGAAACATGGGGTGAACTTAATAGCGAAAAAACCAATGCGGTATTAATTCTGACCGGCTTGTCACCCAATGCGCATGCAGCATCTCATTCAAACAATACAGAAGCCGGCTGGTGGGAAGCCATGCTGGGGCCCGGCAAAGCCATCGACACAAATCGCTGGTTTGTTATTTGTGTGAACTCACTGGGTAGTTGCAAAGGTTCAACTGGACCGGCTTCGATCAATCCACTCGCCAATAAAACTTATTGCCTGGATTTTCCCGAGCTTTCGATTGAAGACGGTGCCAATGCTGCGTTTGAAGTGGTCAAAGCATTAGGTGTTACTTCTGTGGCCTGCGTGATTGGTAACTCAATGGGCGGTATGACCGCACTAGCTTATTTATTATTGCATCCTGGTAGCGCTCGCTCACATATCAATGTATCGGGTAGCGCCCGCGCCTTGCCGTTTTCGATTGCGATTCGCTCATTGCAACGCGAAGCAATTCGCCTTGATCCACAGTGGAATCAAGGCGAATACACGGAAGAACACTACCCTGAAAACGGCATGCGGATGGCGCGCAAACTGGGCGTAGTGACGTATCGTTCCGCCATGGAATGGGACGGCCGTTTTGGTCGCGTGCGTTTTGACAGCGAATGTTTTGATGACGACCCCTTTGGTCTGGAATTTGAAGTCGAGCGTTATCTGGAAGGCCATGCAAGGCGCTTCGTGCATCATTTCGACCCGAACTGTTATTTATATTTAAGCCGCTCGATGGATTGGTTTGATGCGGCCGAATATGGCCAAGGCGATGTTATGCGCGCATTGGCATCGATCAAGCTTGAGAAAGCGCTTTCGATCGGTGTTCATACCGATATTCTGTTTCCGCTTCAACAACAGGAACAAATTGCCGAAGGTCTGCGTGCAGGCGGCTGTGAAGCTGAATTCGCACCATTGCCATCGCCCCAAGGGCACGATGCTTTCTTGGTTGATATTGAACGATTCAGCCCCGCTATCGCGGGCTTCTTGGCAAAGCTATAGACTAGCGCCATGAACGATTACCCCACATTTACTGGCCGCGACGCATTACTCGGCATGATCGACCAGGCCATGGCGCTGGGCAAGCACGATGCCATTACCGAATCTTTGCGCGACGGCCTTTGTCGATTGATCCGCGACAAAGTCGTGTTCTTGCCCGACTGCGTATTCGAGCCGGTAGAAGGCCATTACGCACGCCGTGAATTATTTGCGTACCCGGGTGGCGGTGTAAGCATCGTTGCCATGACCTGGGCGCCCGGCCAAGGCACCCCGATTCATGATCACTGCGGACTATGGTGTGTAGAAGGCGTATGGCAGGGACATCTGGAAATCGTTCGCTACGAACTTGAACAAGTGAATGGCGACCTGCACCACTTCTCCATGCATGAAACGCTCACCGCTGGCACAGGTACCGCAGGCAGTCTGTTGCCACCACATGAATACCACACCATTCGAAACCCGAATGAAAAGCAGATCGCTATTTCGCTGCATATTTACCAAGCCGCCATGAATGATTGCGCCACCTTTGAGCCACAAGCCGACGGTTGGTATTTACGTAAAAAGAAAACACTTTGCCTTGATACCGTCGAATGTCGCTGACATTTGCAAAATTTTTGCTATAATTCGCGCTCACTTCGTGCCGAAGTGGCGGAACGGTAGACGCAGCGGATTCAAAATCCGCCGAGGTAACCCCTTGTGAGAGTTCGATTCTCTCCTTCGGCACCAACGGATAATACGGATACAACAGCCTCGCACTGTTGAACTGAAAGGCGCCATCTTCAATAGGCGCTTTTTTTTGTGGCCGATAAAAACGTAGGGGCGTTGCTTGCTGCGCCCAAACGCCTCGACAATCTTTGGGCGCAGCAAGCAGGCGCCCCTACGGTTTTGAGTTATCTGACACGTCTTCGGGCGCAGCAAGCATGCGCCCCTACGATTTTAATTTTTCCTATGGCTCATCGGGCGCAGCAAACAAGCGCCCTACGTTATTTATGTAAAATCCAGATATACGACGAACCCTTTCACCTCGAAAGTAGCTCTATATTAATTAACGTCTCAATATTTTTAATCATGATAAAGACATTCTTCTCAATTTTCGTCGGCGCTTTTTTTGCCACCGCCACTTTATTTTTGGTAGGCATCTATTGGCTTTTCAGTCTGCTGGCGCGAATTGTCAGTCTGATGTTATTGCCATTCCGAAAACTATTATCAAAAACATAGCCCTGGTCACGCTCCATCGACCCGGGAATCTACAGGGCAATCCATCACCGACTGAAAACTACAAAAGTAATTAAGTGGGACGGCCCCCACAAAGCCCCGGGTCAGATAGAGCCATGACCCGGGCTACGTATTCCCCCAAGGCCACCAGCCCTTGCCCGTCATGGCATAGCGATCAGCAGCACGCTCCATCGGATTCTTTACGCTAATGCCGCCACAGATAAAATAAATCGGCAGGAAGAAAATTCCCAAGGCCATATATTGATAAACGTGGGCACGCTCATGGTTGCCAATACGAATGCAGTCATTGCGATTGCCGTCGGCACGGCATTGATAGGTGGTAACGATGGCATCAAGATCTTTCGCCGTGTTTAGAATGACATTTCCAAATGTGATGGCGCCGCCGGGACCAAATGGAAAACTGGAAAACACCAGTGCATGGTCTGAATATCGAAAGCTTGAGCCAAACAGCATGGTGAATAATCCAGCCGTCAAACCAATCAAGCTCATCGGCAGAGCCCAAAGCACGCCGATCAGAAATAAAAGAAAAGAAGCAACTTTCCTGAATTTTATTTTGACTGGCGTCATGGCTATTTACTCCAGGAATGTCGCATCAGAGCTTCAGTATAGTTTGCCGGCATCGCTTCCGCTGCCGTCATTAAACTATTGATTGCCCAACAGGCATCGGCATCATTTGCGGCATTAACATTTGCAAAAACGGCCATAAGTTTTTCTGCTGATTCGCCATGATAAGTCCGGCCTAAGTCACGTAATGCCGCTTGATAATTCCCCTCATCTACGGCAATGGCAGGTGCATTTTCCACGTCGGCCACCATGGCGTCGTACATAAAGTCAGTCAAGGATTTATGGTGTTTAGCCGGTAATCTTTCGAGTGCACCCAATACGTCCATGGTGAGTGCATCATCATAATCATCGCTCGGTCTTGCCAATTTTGCACAACTACGTTGCGGCAAGCGTGCCATCATGGCGACCATGGCTCTGTTCTCGGCGATAATTTGTTTGCGCGGCAACGTCAGCGCGCCGCGTCGATGCATTTCGCTTTGAATGGCAAACAAGCCCTTGCTTGAGATGGTGCTGCCGAATTTCGCAATGATTTTATCATTGGCGTTAAACTTATCAACGAAAGCTTGATGCTGCTGATACAAGGGTGAATTTTGAGCGAGTGGATTCACCATATGCACTCGCATAAATGGCAAGCTAACACCGCCGCTCTGGGTTTGTTTGTAAAGAACTGCAAGCACCACCATGATGGCAAGTGCGATTAATATTTTTTTCATTTTGTTCTCTTCTATTCTCTTAAAGAAAAATGCGGACCGAAGTCCGCATTTTTTATTGCTATTTTTATTTCTATCGAAAGTTAATTAAAAATCAGGCTTCCGTTGCAGCCGCTTGATCTTCACCTTCATTGACCGCTTTCATCGACAGGCGAATACGGCCTTGTTTATCGACTTCCAGTACTTTGACCTTAACGATATCGCCTTCTTTAAGTTTGTCGGAAACTTTTTCGACGCGCTCATCAGAGATTTGCGATACGTGAACCAAGCCGTCTTTGCCCGGCAGAATAGTGACGAATGCACCAAAATCCATGATCTTGGCAACTTTACCTTCGTAAATACGACCAGGTTCAACGTCGGACACGATTTGCTCGATACGGGCACGAGCGGCTTCTGCAGCAGCCAGATTGACCGAAGCAATAGTAATCGTGCCGTCGTCTTTAATATCAATCTGGGTGCCGGTTTCTTTCGTGATCGCTTGAATCGTCGCGCCGCCTTTACCAATAACTTCGCGAATTTTATCCGGATGCACTTTCATGGTCAGCAAACGTGGAGCAAATTCCGACAGCTCTGCACGTGGTGCGGTCATGGCTTTCGCCATTTCGCCGAGGATATGAATACGGCCATCTTTAGCTTGTGCCAAAGCGACTTTCATGATTTCTTCGGTGATACCGTCAATCTTGATATCCATTTGCAGTGCCGAGATACCTTTGTGGCTACCGGCAACTTTGAAATCCATGTCGCCCAAATGATCTTCATCACCCAAAATATCCGACAACACGGCGTAGTCACTACCTTCCTTGATCAAACCCATGGCAATACCGGCCACTGGCGCCGAGATTGGCACACCGGCGTCCATCATGGCGAGCGAAGAACCGCAGACCGATGCCATCGAGGAAGAACCATTGGATTCGGTAATCTCCGACACGCAACGAACGGTGTAAGGGAAAGCTTCCATGGTGGGCATAACAGCTTGCACACCGCGTTTAGCGAGACGGCCGTGGCCGATTTCGCGACGTTTTGGACCCATCATGCGGCCCGCTTCACCGACCGAGTACGGAGGGAAGTTGTAATGGAACAGGAAATGATCTTTCGATTCGCCTTCGGCAGCATCGATAATCTGACCGTCACGCGCGGTGCCTAATGTCAGCACGACCAGCGCCTGGGTTTCACCGCGAGTAAACAAAGCCGAGCCGTGTGTACGCGGCAATACGCCGGTGCGTACGGTGATTGGGCGCACGGTGCTTAGGTCGCGACCATCGATACGAATTTTGGTGGAAAGTACCGAAGCACGCATGGTGCTGTATTCCAGTTCGCCGAATTCTTTACTCAATTCACCGGCATTCCAGGCATTGGCTTCGGCTGCGTCTTTAATCGACTCCATTACTGATTTTTTCAAGGCAGAAATTGCATCGCGACGTTCCAGCTTATTGCGGATTTGGAACGCTGAACTTAAACGATCGCCGATAGCTTCTTTCAAGGTCGCTATCATGCTGTCGTGGGAAACGGGGGCTTGCCATTTCCAGGCTTGCACACCCACTTCAGCAACGAATTCGTTGATGGCATTGATAACGGCTTGTTGCTGCTGATGACCAAACATCACCGCACCGAGCATAATTTCTTCGGATAATTCTTTCGCTTCCGATTCCACCATCAAGACTGCATTTGCGGTACCGGCAACCACCAAATCAAGTTGCGAAGTAGTGAGTTCGGTGATGCTGGGGTTCAATAAATAATGCCCGTTAGCAAAACCTACCCGCGCTGCGCCGATAGGACCGGCGAATGGAATACCCGAAAGCATTAACGCGGCCGAGGTACCGATCATGGCCGGAATATCAGCCTGAATTTCAGGGTTCATCGAAAGCACGGTCGCAATGACTTGAACTTCGTTACGGAAGCCTTCCGGGAAGAGCGGACGTATAGGACGATCGATCAGACGTGAGGTTAATGTTTCGCGTTCGGTTGCACGGCCTTCACGTTTGAAGAAACCGCCCGGAATGCGACCACCGGCGTAGAATTTTTCCTGGTAATCGACGGTAAGCGGAAAGAAGTCCATACCTTCTTTCGCGTTTTTGTTACCGACAGCGGTGACTAACACCACGGTATCAGCCATTTTGACAATCACTGCTCCACTGGCCTGACGTGCAATTTCGCCCGTTTCAAGAGTGACCTGATGTTGGCCGTATTGGAATGTTTTAGTTACTTTCGCCACGATTATCTTCCTTTCTCAATGTATTCCTGAAGACACCCCGTCTTCCGGATTTATTTCTAATAAATTTGTTGTTACAAAATTTGCTTCAAAAAAATGCGGCGCATTTCTGCGCCGCACGGTATTTCTGTATTAACGACGCAGACCCAAACGCTCAATCAAAGTCTTGTAGCGCTCGCCGTCTTTCTTTTTAAGATAAGCCAACAAGCTGCGACGTGTATTGACCATTTTCAGCAGACCGCGACGAGAGTGATTATCGTGCTTGTGTGCTTTGAAGTGTTCGGTCAGGTGTTCTATACGTGCCGTCAACAAAGCTACTTGCACTTCTGGTGAACCGGTATCGTTCGCAACGCGACCGAAGTCGGCCATAATTTTTTGGTTATCAACTGCCATTTTTAATATCTCGATGATGCGTAATTCGCAGGAACGCTTTGCAGCGCACCGCAACATTCGCCGGTTAAGGGAGCACTTGTCGGGAAAAGCCCCAATCAAGCCTGTCAATTATAGCGGTTAGGGGGCTTTGCAGACAAGAGGATGCGAGTTGCAGGAGGGCTGTAAGGCCCGAATGGTCGGATAGAATTCGGGCCTTACAGCCCTCCTACTATTGTGCAGCCCAGCGAAACAGGCGCTTAGCGTGCAATACACCATATAGGTCCAGACTGGCTAGCCCCAGCGAGCGCCCGGCTTCGTCACAAACATTCACATCGCCCAGTATCTGACAATCTGCTATGACCAAACGCTGGCCTTGGCCAAAACGCTTGAATTGGACTTCGTCCAGACAAAGTACCGGCCAGCCCGTGAGCCCGATCTCAAGCGGCAACAGTAGCGGCAATAATGCTTCATCGCCCTGCTCGGCCAACATTTGCAGTTGCTCCAGCGTGAGCATCTGTGGTTCTAGAAACGGTGCCACCCAAAGACGACGCAATGCACTTACATGTGCGCCGCAACCCAGCAACTCGCCCAAATCGCGAACGATGCTGCGAATATACGTTCCGGAACCACAGACGATGCGCAATGAAATTTCGTCTTTATCGAGTTTGATTATTTCGATACTTTCAACATTCACTTCACGCATTGGCACATCAATAATTTCGCCACGACGTGCTTTCGCATAAAGCGGTTCGCCACCTTGTTTAAGCGCGGAATAAATAGGTGGTCGCTGCTGAATTTTTCCGATAAAACTTTGCAGCAAAGTTTGAATTTTTTCGGCGTTTAATACAGGGACTACACGTTCCATCAGAACCTGACCATCGGCGTCATCGGTATCGGTAGTCGCACCTAACTTCGCAACGGTTTCGTAGGCTTTGTTCTTGCCTAATAAAATTCCGGCAATTTTAGTGGCCTCACCCAGGCAAATAGGCAATAAACCGGTTGCGAGTGGATCAAGACTTCCGGTGTGCCCGGCTTTTTCTGCACGAAATAAATGGCGAACACGTTGCAGTGCTTGATTCGAACTCAGGCCTTGCGGTTTATCGAGCAGCACGATGCCGTCAAGTTGGCGAAACACGGGGCGTGGGCGTTTATGCATGGTGTCCGCAACCTATGTAGGGGCGCTGCTTGCTGCGCCCAAATTACGTCGCAGAGTCAGGGCGCAGCAAGCAGAGCCCCTACGGGTCGGATTCGGTGCCCGGTTCATTCGATGCATCCGGCTCTTTCGGTGCTACCCGATCAGACTCCGGCAGCTCGCGCAGCAAGGCTTCGATTTTTTCGCCTTTATCCACCGAGTCGTCATACATGAAATGCAATTCGGGAACATGGCGCATACGCACAGCCTGTGCAAGTTTGTAGCGAAGCTGCGGCGCCAATTCTTTCAGGGCTTTAACAGCAACCGGGCCTTTATCACCCAATAACGCGGTCACATAAACATTGGCATGCGCCATGTCGCGGGTGATTTCAACATCGGAAACACTCACCGATGGCAGGCCATGCTCACGCACGGCGGCATGAACAATAAGACCCAAGTCGCGTCGCAGTTGCGATGCGACGCGGTCGGTACGATGAAAGCTCTTTTTTGCCATTGCGTTTACAGTGTCCGTGCAAATTCAATGCGTTCAAAGCATTCAATTTGATCGCCGGGTTGAACGTCGTTGTAGGCTTTAACCGCGATACCGCATTCGGTACCACTCTTGACTTCTTCAACGAGGTCTTTGAAGCGACGCAAGGATTCCAGCTCGCCTTCAAACACAACAACACTATTACGCAATACGCGAATAGGCTTGTTCTTCTTGACCGAACCTTCGATAACCAACGAACCGGCAACCGCGCCGAATTTCGAGCTGCGGAAGACATCGCGTACTTCGGCGATACCGATAATTTCTTCACGAATTTCCTTGCCCAGCAAACCCGAAGCCACTTGTTTAACCTGATCGATCACATCGTAAATAATCGAGAAGTAACGCAGATCCAAACCATTGCTTTCGATAATTCTGCGAGCGGTAGCATCGGCACGCACATTGAAGCCGATGATCACGGCTTTTGCAGCCGAGGCCAGCGTTGCATCGGATTCGGTAATACCGCCAACGCCCGAACTGATCACATTGATACGAATGAGTTCGTTCGATAAACCGGTGAGTGATTGACGCAGGGCTTCGACAGAACCTTGTACATCGGCTTTCACCAGAATGTTCATGGTTTGCATGCCGTTGTCCTGACCCATGGAAGCCATGATGTCTTCCATACGGCTACCGGCTGAAGTTACCAGACGTGATTCACGACGTTTGGCGTCACGTTGCTGGGCAACGTCTTTCGCTAAACGCTCATCAGCCACGACGACAAAATCATCGCCTGCATCTGGCACGCCCGATAGACCAAGCACTTGAACAGGAATCGAAGGGCCTGCGGAATCGACTTGCTTGCCGTTTTCATCGAACAAGGCACGCACACGACCGTAATGCACGCCGCAAACCAGATAATCACCTTTCTTCAAGGTGCCTTGTTGCACGAGCACGGTAGCGACCGGGCCACGGCCTTTATCGAGCGCCGATTCAATGACAACACCCGTTGCGAGCGTGTCATAAACCGCTTTCAATTCCATCACTTCGGCTTGCACCGAAATAGCATCTAAGAGTGCATCAATACCCATACCGGTTTTGGCCGACACCGGAACAAATTGCACATCACCGCCCCACTCTTCCGGCACCACTTCCAATGCGACCAAACCTTGTTTGACGTTATCAGGATTGGCTTCGGGCTTATCCATTTTATTGACGGCAATCAGCAATGGCACTTTGGCAGCACGAGCATGATTCACCGCTTCAATGGTTTGCGGCATAACGCCGTCATCGGCAGCAACGACCAACACTACGATATCGGTAAGTTTTGCACCGCGAGCACGCATCGAGGTAAACGCCGAATGACCCGGTGTATCGAGGAAGGAAATGACGCCTTTCTCGGTTTCAACATGATAGGCGCCGATATGTTGGGTAATACCACCGGCTTCACCGGTTGCCACTTTAGTGCGACGAATGTAATCGAGCAAGGAAGTTTTACCGTGATCAACGTGACCCATAATGGTGACCACCGGCGGACGTGTTCTTTGTTCGCCGACCACTTCGACCTTAACAGCCTCCAATGCACTTTCAGCATCGTCTTCTTGCGACTTGGTGGCTTTGTGGCCGAGTTCTTCGACAACCAGCACGGCAGTATCATGATCAATGGCTTGATTGATGGTGGCCATTACGCCCATTTTGAAAAGTGCGCGGACGACTTCAGTGCCCTTCATTGCTAATTTATTGGCAAGTTCGCTGACCAGGATACTTTCGCCGATAAATAGTTCGCGCAATATCGGCGCGGTCGGTTTCGAGAAACCATGTTGACCGGTCGCCGAACGTGAGGCTTCGACAATTTTGACTTTTGGTTTGCGACGATTACCGGCAGAACGACGCGCACGCTCGTCAGCAGTCAAATGTAATTGACCAGCAGCAAAACGGGCAGCCGAGCTGTCTTCACCTTCATTATCAACCATGGCATGCGAGCCACGCGGTTTATGTTTGATCGATGGCGTTTTGCTCGGCACATTACTTTTCGGAGCAGCCGGGCCGTTATCGCGCCGCGGAGCTTCGGTTCTTGGCGGACGCGGGGCATGCTTATCGACAGGTTTAGCAACTTTGGCACCGGCATCTTCATCCGGTTTTACAGCAACGGCAGCCACCAATTTTTCAGCTTCCGCACGCGATGCCTTTGCAGCGGCTTCGATAACGGCAAGGCGCTGTGCTTCTTCTTCGCGACGAGCACGATCACGTTCGCTTAATGCAGCATTTTCGGCCTGATTACGCGAATTGGATACTTCCAATTTACGCAAGGCATCATCGCGTTCGTCACTTTGCGGTGCTTCTATCGTGTCACGTTTTACATAAGTGCGTTTTTGGCGCACTTCAATAGACACGGTAGTTTTGGCTTTACCGGCACTCACCGTTAGCTCTTCAACCTTGCGACGCTTGAGTGTGATTTGCTTCGGCGCTTCGCCTTCAGTGGTTTTTTCATCTTTGCCATGAGTACGGCGCAGGAAACCGAGCAATTTCATTTTCTCAGTACTACTGACCACCTGATCCGGCCCACTGAATGTCATGCCGGCACCTGACAGTTGCTCAAGCAACTTTTCGGTGGGCATTCCAAGCACTTTAGCCAGTGAACCTACGGTGACTTCAGACATGTTTTTTGTTTCCTAAGTAGGGCCGAGGCCCGTTTTATAACTATGCAAATCGATACTAAATAACAGCAACGCAGCAAACTAATCCTGACGAGCCGCCATGATCAAAGCAGCTGCTTGTGCTTCATCCATTTCGACCATTTCCAGCAATTCAAACGTCGCCAGATCGGCAAGGTCTTGTCGGCTGATGACGCCATGGCCGGCAATTACGTAAGCCGTAGCTTCATCCATGCCTTCCACTGCCAGCAAATCTTCTGCCGGTTTGTGGTCTTCAATTTCTTCTTCAACGGCAAGCGCATCATTGAGCAAGGCATCACGTGCACGGGCACGGAGTTCTTCCACGATGTCTTCGTCAAAACCCTCTACCGCCAGCAATTCAGCCGCTGGCACATAGGCAATTTCTTCCACGGTGCTGAAACCTTCGGCGACCAGAATACCGGCGATTTCTTCATCGACTTCAAGTTTGGCCATAAACAATTGACGGGCAGTCGCTTGTTCGGCATCGCTTTTCGCGCTGACTTGATCCTGCGTCATCACATTCAATTGCCAGCCAGTCAAACGGCTTGCCAAGCGTACGTTTTGGCCGCCTTTACCAATCGCCTGCGCCAATTTATCTTCGGCAACAGCGATGTCCATCGAATGTTTTTCTTCATCGACAATAATCGACTGCACTTCGGCCGGCGCCATGGCGTTGATGACGAATTGGGCGGGATTGTCCGACCACAAAACGATATCAACGCGTTCGCCATTCAATTCATTCGATACCGCTTGCACGCGCGAACCGCGCATACCGATGCAAGCACCGATTGGATCAGTACGGTGGTCGTGTGCAAGCACGGCGATTTTTGCACGATCACCTGGATCGCGCGCAGCTGCTTTAATTTCTACCAAACCCTGGCCCACTTCCGGTACTTCGAGTTTGAATAATTCGATCATGAATTCTGGAGCGCTACGCGAAATAAATAATTGCGGGCCACGGGTTTCCGGGCGCACTTCAAGTAAATAACCACGTACGCGATCACCCGGACGCAATACGTCGCGTGGAATCGCTTTATCTTTTGGAATCACGGCTTCGGCATTACCGCCAAGATCAACGAAAACATTGCCACGTTCGGTACGCTTCACGATGCCGTTGATTAATTCGCCAACACGATCCGCCCAAGCTTCGAGAACCTGTGCACGTTCGGCTTCACGCACGCGCTGCACAATAACCTGCTTCGCCGCTTGTGCCGAGATGCGACCAAATTCCGGGTTTTCGATTTGCTGTTCGATAAAATCGCCGATTTGTGCGTCTTCTTTTTCATCGACCGCGTCCATCATGCGGGTCATGCGATCTGGCGATTCCATGACGATGTCATCAGCAATTACTTCCCAGCGACGGAAAGTTTCATAAGTGCCGTCTTTAGGATTGATGGAAACGCGCACGGCGACATCTTCGTCGTGATAACGCTTTTTAGCGGCCGATGCGAGGGCTGCTTCCATAGCTTCGATAATGACAATACGCGCGACGCCTTTTTCATTGGCGACTGCTTCCATTACCAGCAATAATTCCTTACTCATGTAACCGCTCCATCACAGGCTGTATGCCTTGAACTTAATCAGTTTTTGGGTCTTTGCGACGGCGTGAACCGCGCTCCGGTTTCTTTTCTTTCGATTCGCTCAGACCCATCGCTACGTAATCAGGGACTAAACGAGCTTTTTCAACATTGTCGAACGCGATTTCAAATTCGGCTTTTTCTTCGGCGATGGTGATCATTTCACCTTCGACCTTGGCAATACGACCTTGCACGCGACGACGGGAATTCTGTGGCAAGCGCAAATTGACTTTGACTTGCTCACCCATAAAACGGGTGAAATGCGCAGGCTTAAACAGTGGGCGGTCAAGGCCGGGCGAAGACACTTCAAGTGTGTAGTTGCTGCTAATTGGATCATTCACATCCAAGATTGCTGCTACTTCGCGGCTTACCGCTTCACAGTCTTCGATATTGATCAAACGGCCTTCAGCATCGATATAAAGACGCAATAAAGCACGACTGCCCGATTGAGCGAACTCAATACCCAGCAATTCCAATTTCAGCGCTGCCACCGTGGGCGTCAGCATTTCGATTAGTTCGTCAGCTTTATTACTCATCAATCCTTCTCATACGCACTAATGCCAAATTACAGAAACAAAAAAGGGCCATAAGGCCCCTTTCCGGTACATCCAGGTTCCGGTTTTCTTGATGCAAAACAACGCATCAGGAATAAGCCCGAGTAATGTCGCATACGCTCGATTACTTAGAAACTGGTAGCGGGGGTGCGATTTTGTCGCTATCTAACACCGGACCCGATAAAGATCTCGATCACCAGAGCCGCGAATAATACGGGTTAGCATGTTTTTAAGCAACAAATTACAGCGAGCCCGTGTTTTCACAGGGCTTGAACTGTGAAGATTGCCAGATTAGGAGTTGTCCACACTTGCAGACAGCGTGATCGTGCCGCTGCCGACTTGCGTTCCGCCCGACGCGGAATCCCAGATCTTGAAATCTGCTTTCACGTATTTCTGGCGAGTGATGGTGCCGCCGGTCGTTGTGCAGGTGTAGTTCGGATTTCCACTTATTGCCACCCGAGAGCCGGTCGTCCCTGCTGTGAACGTGCCGACTGACGGCGAGAGCATTTCGAGCCAATAGCTCGACCCGATGCTGGTCGTCGTGGGTAAATACCAGTCTGTGCCGGTGACACCGCTATTCGATCCGGAGTTTGTAGGATCGTAAAACGATGAATTCAAAGGGTAGACAGTCCCGTCGCCCACGAATTGAAAACTGGCTGTCGCCTGGGAAGCGCCCACGCCGACGAGAAAAGTATTTCCGCCCGACAGCAGCCCCATGACAGCACCGCCGCCGGCAGAGGCGAGAAGCATCTGCTGAATGCCCATTATGTGACCCCCGAACCAGTCATGAAGCATTTAGAGGCTGACTTGAAAAGAAAGGTCACGATGCCGCCGCGCGCGACCGTTCGAGTGCCGGCGCCAGTGATCGAAGTCGTTCCCCATTGAATCGTGAAGCCGGCGCCTGCAACGAATAAGAGGTTCCCGCTTGTCGTCTTGTCGTTCACGACCGTGATGATATCGCCGGCTGCATGCACGGAGTTATTGATCGTGTAGGTATCGTCGCCGGTCGCGTCTTCGTTGTAGATGACTTTATTATTGTCAGATGCGACGAAGGTATAGGCAGCAGCTTGAAGATTAAGCGGCAGTGACTTCGGTGCCTTCAAGTCGAGCGCGGTTTGTTGTGCCGTGCTGACAGGTTTCGCAGTGTCGGCCGTGTTGTCAAGGTTGCTGAGCCCGACATCGCCTTTCACCAGGGATAGATCGGTTTTTACTTGTGCCGGGGTGCGCTCTTCAAAAGCCGCGCCGCCGGCAGCTACACGGACATAGTTCGTCGCGGTTGCACTGCTGAGCCCGGTGCCGCCATTAGCCAGCGGAAGCACGCCGCTGACATGAGTGCCGAGCGCTACTTTTCCCCAGCTTGGTGCAGTGCTGACGCCGCCACTGATTAAAACATTCCCAACGGCAACGCCTGCAAGTTTGGCGAGTGCCGATGTCGTGCTGGCAAACAACAGATCCCCGACCGCATACGTGACGAACCCTGTGCCGCCTTTATTAGCCGCAAGCGTTCCGGTCGCGTTTGCATTGTCCAGGTAGAAGCTCGCGGTTTGCCCGTTCAAATTGTCGGCCGTGTTGACGCGGATCGCATAAGCCTGCGAAGCAATCAGCAGCAATTCGACCCAGGCTGTCGCGTTCCATTTTTCCCAACGAGAATTCGCAGAACTCCATCGAATCGCGTTCGTCGGAATAGTGCCGGTGTGTGTTGCACCGTCGAACATTTTCGCTTGGTCCGTCATGTTGGCGATGATGTCCGTCGGCCACAACGTATAAAGCTCAGACAATGCAGG
>JAYSQD010000169.1:0-34813 GCA_043721835.1 Arenimonas sp.
TCCTACGCGAGGTGTGCTGCACGATGCCATAAGCTGATGCGGAGGTTTTCCGGAAATTTATTTTGCCAGCTTGAAAAATCGATTTAGCTTAAACCACGATTTCGTTTAGGCAGATGGTTTTTCAGGAAGGCCATTTGATCGACCAGAATATGCCGGTTCGACAAAATCAGATGTTCAACCCAGCTCGGGCGAAAGGGCACCGCCAGTAAAGGCATGCTGGCTTGTTGCGGCGTACGGCCACCTTTTCTTGAATTGCAATGAAAGCAGGCACAAACCACATTTTCCCAGATGTCTTTGCCGCCTTTGGAAATCGGCATCACGTGGTCGCGGGTAAGCGAGTGTCGGCTGTATTCCTTGCCGCAATACATGCACAGAGAGCCATCACGCGCAAATAACGCAGTATTAGTGAGAGCGGGTGTAGGCGATATCGCCATGTTCTTTGCATGGCCACGAGCTGCGACGATGGGATGTAAATCAATCACGCTTTGCTCGCCGGTGTAACGATTATGGCCGCCGTGTACGGTCATGCAAGGTTCGCCAAGCGTCCATGAAACTGCGCCGCGAACATATAAACAGACGGCATCTTGCCAATGCATCCAATCGAGGATGCGGCCATGCGCATCGAGCGATAACACACGCGGATAAGGGCTTTCGTTAGGGGGCAGTGTGCCTGCCGGGGGGCGATGACTCCCGGCGCCCACAATCGCTAAACGTTTGGTGGGCATGTCCATAAGACCTGAGCATAACCGAAGTGAGGTTTCGCGCAAGCCCCGTGACGGCGACTGTTAAACTACGGCTTGGTTAAACTTGGCTTAGCGATCTAAATGGCGTTATTTAAATCGAAACAATGTCAGTTTATCGGGACTGGTTCGGTCTTGCCGGTGCCCGATGTTGAAGCCGCGGTCAGGTTTTATTGCGATCAGCTTGGCTTTAATTTTGATTTTGTCATGGGCGAGCCCCCGGACCATGGCTCGGTAACGCGCGGGAACGTCGGCATTCAATTCACCTTGGTGACAGAAAAATTCGATGCCAAAAAATATCCCGGATGGTTTTATTTTTTTGTTGAAAATATTGATGACCTGGCGGCACAGTATGAGCAGCGAAAGATCGCTTTCACAAAATCACTAATGACGCATGATCACGGCATGCGCGAATTTGAAATTGAAGACCTCAACGGCTTTCATCTTCGGTTCGGGCAATATTTATAAACAAGATTAAAAAATATCAGGAAAGAATATGCGCGCTTTGTACCCCGAGATTGAACCATTTGATTCAGGCTTTTTAAATGTCGATGCTCGCCATCGCATGTATTACGAGCAGTGTGGCAACCCGCAAGGCAAGCCAGTCGTTATTTTGCATGGTGGTCCCGGTGCCGGTTGCGGCGCCAAGATTCGTCGCTTTCATGACCCGCGTGCGTATCGCATTATTTTGCTCGATCAGCGCGGCGCCGGACGTTCAACACCGCATGCCGATTTGGTCGATAACACCACTTGGACATTAGTCGCGGATATCGAAAAATTGCGCGAGCATTTGGGTATTGATCGTTGGCAGGTCTTCGGCGGTTCCTGGGGTTCAACGCTGGCGCTGGCGTATGCCGAAAAACATCCGGAACGCGTTAGTGAATTAGTTGTGCGCGGGATTTTTTTACTACGCCGTTGGGAACTGGAATGGTTTTATCAGGAAGGTTGCTCGCGTTTATTCCCCGACGCCTGGGAGAAATATCTGGAGCCAATTCCCGAAGTGGAACGTGCCGATATTATTTCCGCCTATCATCGTCGACTAACTTCGGAAGATGAAAGCGTGCGCCTTGCCGCTGCGCAGGCTTGGTCAATTTGGGAGGCATCAACGAGTTTCCTTCTGCAAGATCAAGACTTCATCAATAGCCATAACGACGCGCATTTTGCCTTGAGTTTTGCTCGCATCGAAAATCATTATTTCGTCAACGGCGGCTTCTTTGAAGTCGAGGGACAATTGCTGCGTGATGCCCACAAATTAAAAGGCATTCCCGGTGTCATCGTGCACGGCCGCTATGACGTGGTTTGCCCGATTGCCAATGCTTGGGATTTACACAAGGTCTGGCCGGAAGCGAAGCTAATGATTTCCCCAACTTCAGGGCATTCTGCATTCGAAGCAGAAAATGCATCGGCATTGATCGAAGCGACCGATAGTTATCGTTGAGTCGTAGGGTGGAACTGCCGCCTTTTGGCGATTCCACCCTGTATTGCGACTTCGTTTGGCTTGGTGGATACCGCTGCGCGGGCTCCACCCTACGTCGGGTGCTTTTCCGCGTTTTAATAATTCCTCAGCTTGAATGAAGTTTTATTCGATTTTCGACAACACTTTCGTCACCTGAGTTTGTAGAACAGGAATCAGATCTTTTTCAAACCACGGGTTACGTTTTAGCCATAAGTTATTGCGCGGGCTTGGGTGCGGCAAGGGTACGACGTTTGGCCAGTGTTTTCGCCAGTCTTGAACGACTTCAGTCAGTGACGCCTTTTCATTCGGCAGGTGATATGCCATGGCGTATTGACCGATCACTAGCATCAGTTGCAGGTTTTTCAGATGTGATAACAAGGGTAATCGCCATGCGGGCGCGCATTCCGGGCGAGGCGCCAGATCGCCAGATTTGCCGGTGCCGGGGTAGCAAAAACCCATCGGCAAAATGGCTATTTGTGTAGCGTCATAAAATACCTCGCGCGAAATACCTAGCCAACTGCGTAATCTATCGCCACTGGCGTCGTTGAATGGCACGCCGGTTTCATGAACTTTTCTACCCGGTGCTTGGCCAACAATCAAGATTCGAGCGGCAGCGTTTATTTGCACAACCGGTTGCGGCCCAAGCGGCAAATGCTGGCTGCACAAAGTGCAGGCGCGAACCTTTTCAAGCAATAGTGGAAGTGAGGGCATAAAAAAACTCTTGTTTGCAAACTTGCGATACAGGATGCATCCATAAAAACCGTAGTTTGGAACCGCCCGCTCTTGGCGATTCCACCGCAGATTGCAATGGTGTTTGGTGGATACCGCAAAGAGCGCGGGATCCACCCTGCGTTAATTCAAACATCAAGCAGCGTGGCGAAGTTCAACCTTCGGAAAATCCACCGGCACATCCAATGCAATATTGATGTAGTTGGTGAATAGATTCAGCGCCACATGCGCAATGATTTCAACTATTTCTTCGTCATTAAATCCGGCATTGCGTAATGCTTGTGTGTCGGTATCGGAAACTTGTCCGCGATTATTCACCAGCTTCAAAGCGAAACTCAATGCAGCGGCGGTTTTCGGATCTGAAGATGCACCCAGTTGTGCGGCAGTCAAATCTTCAGCACTCACGCCTGCGCCTTGGCCTAAAGCCGTGTGAGCAGCGAGGCAGTATTCACATGAATTGCGGTTGGCTACGGCAATGGCAATTTTTTCACCAAGTTTGGCACCGAGTACGCCTTTACCTAGGGCACCGAAGGAGCCCCACATACTTTTCAAGGCGGCAGGCGAGTTCGCAACAGCTTGGAACATGGCAGGCGTTGCGCCGAAGGCTTGGTGAACTTGATCGAGCAGAGTTTTACGATCAGGTGTGGTGTTTTCAGCATTAATTAATGGGACGCGGGACATGGGCTTTCCTTTAGAGAGGTGGTTTGATGTGCGTCAGGCACGGAGAGCAGTTTGCCTAATAGTTCAGGATGAAATAGTATGAATAATCCTATTTATTTAACGTTTAGTCCTGAATTCTATGGATCGCTTGGAAGCCCTGCTAAAGCATTTCACCGTTTCTGCCCGCATGTTTCACTCGGGTGCGCTATGCGGCATCAATGATTTCGAGCCACAAAAAGGTCTGGGTCAATTGCATTTATTGCAAGGTGGCGAACTGCAAATAGAGCATCACAAAGCATCGATTATTTCGGTCACCGAGCCGAGTTTATTGTTTTATCCACGACCACATTTTCATCGTTTTATTAGCGATGCAAAAACCGGAGTGGAGCTTACCTGTGCCCATATCCAATTCAATGGTGGCGTGAATAATCCATTGATGCAGTCATTGCCGGCTTTTCTGATATTGCCTTTGTCAGAACTTGATGATGCACAAGTGCTGCTCGATATTTTATTTCGCGAAGCTTTTAATCAGCGTTGTGGTCGGCAAGTGATTGTGGATCGATTATTTGAAGTGGTTTTGGTGAATATTTTTCGTGTATTGATGACTCGTGATCATAAGCCTACTGGTTTGTTGGCGGGCATGGCACAGCCGCAAATTGCCCGCTCCTTGGTCGCCATGCACGCACAGCCTGCGAAAGATTGGTCGCTTGCAAAACTCGCGAAAGAAGCCGGTATGTCGCGTAGTGTTTATGCTGCGACTTTCAAGAAAATTCTCGACTCCACACCAGTGGATTATCTGGCGCAATGGCGCTTGAGTTTGGCGCAACAACGATTGCGGTCCGGGCAATCGCTTAAACAAATTGTTGATGAATTGGGTTATGGCAGCATGGCGGCATTTTCACGCAGCTTTAAAGTACGTTGCCAAATGTCACCTCGAGAGTGGCGCGCGCAGCAAACATAGGCATGACAATCCTGTCAATTACTGTTACAGGTCGGCTACAAGCTCGACTTGACGCAGGCTTGGCCATACTCTGCAGGCTACGAATTTCAGGAAAGCCAGCATATGAAGTACCAAAGACTTCTAGTAATCAAGATGGGTTTCTTGATTGCCATTTTTTCTTCGGCAAATTCAACGGCGCAAGTTTGTGCAACACCGGGTTTGTCGGGGCCCAATGCAAGCCTAACTGGCACGCTCAATAGTTATTATCCTGGTACCGGTTCAAGTGTAGGTGTCGGCAGTACTTCAATTCCGGTCGGTTCAGTTGATACCACCGGTGGCGGCGCTAACACTGCCATTGGTACTGGTGATTTATTGATTGTCATCCAAATGCAGGGCGCAGAAATAAATAGTTCTAATAGTGACTGCTATGGTGACAATGTCGGTACTGCTGGTTGTGCTACTCGAGTAACCACAACATCAAGTTATGCCGGCGGTAATACTTCAACTAATTATTTGGCTGGTAACTGGGAATATTGCACTGCCATTGGCCCGGTAGCGGCGGGCGCCGTTGCGGTGCGCTGTGCCGGTGGCGCAGGAACTCTCAATGCTTACGCTGCTACTGCAGCGACGGCAACGGTGGGTGCTTACCGCTATCAAGTGATTCGCGTTCCGCAATATAGCTCGGCGACACTAACCGGCACGGTAACTGCAGCGACTTGGAATGGTGCCACCGGTGGCGTGGCATCGTTGCAAGTGGCGGGTGTTTTAACGATGGGCGGTAATTCCATCGACGCCAGTCGTCGTGGTTTTCGTGGTGGTGGTGTGACCTTTGTTGCACCTTATGGCCCGCCAGTGATTGATCCGGTCAATGGCAGTACTTTTTATCGCGCGGTGGCAGGGGCTATTCCGGGTGGCGAGCGCGAAGGTAATTTCAAAGGTGAAGGCATCGCTGGTACACCACGTTTGGTTTACAACGGCACTGCCCAGGTGGACACCGGAATTGATGGTTATCCCAGTGGTTCACGTGGTCGTGGCGCGCCCGGTAATGCCGGTGGCGGCGGTAATAATCAAAACAGCGGCGGCGCTGGTGGCGGCAATGGCGGATTAGGTGGCAATGGCGGCGGCGGCTGGAATGATGCTTCGCGGCCAACCACATTCCGCGACAGCGGCGGTCATGGGGGTGATGGCAATACTCGTGTCGGCAATAATTTAAGTTTAAGTATCGACCGCATGATTATGGGCGGCGGCGGCGGTGCTGGCCATGTCGATGGTGGTGGTACTGCTTGTGAAAATGGTGGTTGGGGCGGTAATGGCGGCGGCATTGTTATCGTAAAAGCGGGTTCGTTTTCTGGAAATGGTTCTTTACTGGCTGATGGTAATAACGGCTTCCGACCCAACTTCCCCAATTGTACCGATGCTGCGGGCGGTGGTGGTGCAGGCGGCAGCGTGTACGTTGCCAACGACAGCGGCAGTCTGGGATTGATCACGATCAATGCGCGCGGCGGTAATGGCGTGAATTCCAGCTATGCCGAACATGGTCCTGGCGGCGGTGGCGGTGGTGGCGTAGCGCGTTACACAACATTAGGTGGTGCGCCATCCATAACAGTCACAGGTGGTACCAATGGACTTGATGCCAATGGTGCAGCACAGGCGGGATTTCCGGCAGCGCCGCAAGCCTGGTTTTCAAGTGGGGGTGCTAATTCCACGATAGCGTCTGCAACCGTTCCTGCAACAAAAACAACACCACCAGCCACGACTTGTTTTCCCAGTTTGACTGTTATCAAGGCAACCACAACGCCCAGCATTTCTGCCGCCACAGGTGCTGTTGCCAATTACAGTATTACGGTCACCAATGCCAATTCCGGCGCGGCAATTGGTTCCTCGATTGTCGATAATGCCTTGCCGACAAACTGGACTGCCGGGACGGTGAGTGCCGTGACATTTACCCCGGCGCTTTCGGCAACGACACTCGGTGGCTACGTTGAGTCGGCAACAGCGGGGCAACCTGCAGTGGCCAATTCACCTGGAGCACCAGCCAATTTATTAGCCTTGGCGACTGCGCCGTCTTCATTAACGGCGCCGTTTTTTAGTAACCTGACGATTCCCGGCAACGGTAGCGTTACCTTGAATTATTCCGTAACTATTCCCGATACCGCAGGCATCGGCACCTATCACAATTCGGCCGGCGTGCAATTTCTTGATCCAACACGTAGCACTGCAACACGAGTCGTTGCTGCAACCACTAACAACACGGCCAATCGTTGTTCATCGGTGGGCGCGAGTACTACCGGCTGTTCGGCGAGTAATACCGTTGCCGCAACGACCAATACCACCTATGAGGCCGGAGGTGCCGCTGTTGCAGGCAGTCATTACAGTGGTTTGGTCGCTGGCACAACGGGCGAAGACGTTACTTTGCTGCCGGATTTATCGATCACCAAAACGGCGAGTGCGGCAAATTTTATCGTCGGTGCGAGTGGTCAGTCATACACGATTATTGGACGTAATAATGGCCGCGCCATTGCCGATCAAGTCTTTAATACCAGTCAGGCAACGGGTGCATTAGCGACAGCTTTAGTAGCACCTTCATTAACGATTAGCGATACCTTACCTATCGGAATAACAGTAAGTTCAGTCACCAGCAGTAATGCAGTGGTCTGGACCTGCACACCCAATGGCGGCAATACCGCATTTACTTGTGCCTCGAGTGCGGCAGTTTATCCACTTGCCGCTGCGACGAATTTTATCACCGTAACGGCAAATGTTTCGTTGGCGGCAACAGCATGTCCGGGCCCAAACAACAATACAGCCACTATTACTACGCCTACATTGGGTGATAGCAATGCAGTCAATAATTCGGGCAGTGTTTCAACCACCGCCAACTGCGCCGCCGACCTTACCGTGGCGAAAACCAATAGCGTCGTCAGTTTGGTATCAGGCGCATCGACGGTTTATACACTTACCTTCACCAACACCGGGCCTGCCGCCGCCGATGGCGCAATCGTGCGTGACACCCCGAGCGCTGGATTAACTTGTGCTGTGACAAGCTGTACTACAACTGGAAGCGCACTGTGTCCGGCGTTCGGTTTGTGGCCGAATCTATTAACCGGCGGTGGTTTGACTATTGCAACGCTGCCGGCCAGCGGCAGTTTAAGTTTTGGTCTGACTTGCAGCGTGACGGCCACGGGTTTTTGATGTGCCGGTTTTCGTAGGGTGGGCTCTGCCCACCAAACAGATTGCGAAATAACTTGAAAAAAGGTGGGCGATGCCCACCCTGCGTTTTAAATAATCTTCTCAAACAATCTTCAAAGAAACCGTCTCGATCTGCATTGAATCTTCCGCCGTTTGCGTCGCATGCTCCACCGCCATCCGCAACATAGTCGGCGTGATATAGCCACGATGCACGCGGTCAATCACCGCCATATAAAAACGGCCAAATAAGTTGGTGCATTGAACGCGGGTGCCAAGTGTGAATTGGACTTGGTGCTGATTGATTATTTTTACGCCAACACAGGAACGGAATTTTAGGTGCTTGTCATCGGCACCCAAAATAACCTGCGAAAAAGTATTGTTGGCGTTTGCATGCTGTTCCAATACCGGGAAGCGATTGGCAAATAAATGGTCACGCTGTTTCGATAACAACGAAGACACCGGGCAACCCAGTGGTGATGTACGCAAGCCGATCGGTTTCACCAATATGTTTCTAAACGCCATCATGCGTGTGACATTGGCAGGTGGATTTTCCAGAAAACCATCCAATAGTGCAGCCAGTAATCCCGAAGCATTTTTGTGGCCGACCGCGATGTCATCAAGCGTCAGACAGAAAGTATCTTCGTGATGGAATTTTTCTTTAGCAAATTGATTGGTCAATAAAGAATCATTCGGTGTCGATTCAAGTTCGAGCACGGCAAGTCCGCCGCTGCGCGAAGCAAATCCGGTCGAGCCACGCCATTTGCTCCAGGCGCCACGCATCGTGCCGAGGCTGCCGCGATAAGTTAAACACGCCGCGCTGAGCGCGCTACCGGCCGGAGCGTCGAGTGATAGCGAGGTCGTGGCAATTTTGCCGTGATCGAAATTATCTTGTTCAATCATGTCGATAATGTTTTGTGGCAATAATTGTGTGAGCGATGGAATATTGGCTTGATTATCGATCACTTTTTGACGCAGCGGTTCCGATAAATTGCCACCCAGTTCATTGGTGTGACAAGACAGCGCGAAGAAAACCGGATGCGATGAATTTTCAATCAAGGGAAAAAATTGATGCCAAGTCTCGCCACCAAAACGCACCGTGAACATGCAGTCGGGTGGAATATTGATGTAATGCAAGGCTTTTACAAAATTATTCGGGTCGTGTTCAATTTGTTCCGATGATGCACTCGAAAAGCGTAATTGCGCGCCGCCACTGCCCGATACTGCCGTGAATATCCGGTGCCCGGCATGACGATGAAAAGGATGCCCTTTTGCGCCAACAGAAAAACTATAGAGCGATGTCGCATCGCCTTTCTCAAAGTCAGTACCGGCAAGTTTTGCCGACGGCTCGTCCAGCTCATCAATAAAATCGCTGTGTGCTTTTTGCCGCGCCAGCACGCTTTCGTAAAGATGATTGCCGGAGCCATGACCGAGCTGCGCGATCAATGAAACTTCAACAGGAAGACCGCCGGACTTTGAAAGAATTTTAGCGGAGGGAAAAGTATGAACCACTTGCGTCATCGGTAACACGGAATACCTGCCTGGGTTCAAAACCCCGAAAAGACTGCGTTTTCGCTATGAACAATCCATGCAAATTGTACGCCTTTATGATCAATGCCGTAGGTCGGGCCCCGGCCCGACGCTTTTAACAGCTTGCGACAATGTTTATCGGGCCGGTACAAAAGACTTTTGATATTAGTAAGTCGGGGCCGGGCCCGACGTGTACACCATCGTAATCGGTATAAGAGCGTCGGGCCGGGGCCCGACCTACGATTGTTTTGCCTTGGCAAATGCCGCCGCCAAGGCATTATTCGGTGCTGGTTGGCTTGTATTCTCACGCGGCTTTTTCGCAGATGCGGAGAATTTATTGGATGCGGCCCCGCGCGCTTCGGGTTTACCTGCTTGGCCTGCATTGGAAGCTTCGACAGGATCACTCAGGCGACAGGTTAGTGCAATGCGTTTACGTTGAATATCCACTTCGACCACTCTGACTTTAATAACATCGCCAGCCTTCACGACTTCACGCGGGTCTTTGACGAATTTATCGGCCAAGGCCGAGATATGCACCAAGCCATCCTGATGCACACCAATATCGACAAACGCGCCAAACGCGGCCACATTGCTGACGACACCTTCCAGAATCATGCCGACTTTCAAGTCTTTTAATTCTTCAATGCCTTCGGCAAAACTGGCGGCTTTGAATTCAGGACGCGGATCGCGTCCGGGTTTTTCCAGTTCTTTCAAAATGTCGCGCACGGTCGGTACGCCGAATTTTTCATCGGTGTAGTTTTCCGGTTTCAAGCTGCGCAGAAACACGCTGTCGCCCATTACGCTTTTAATTTCGCGCCCGCAGTCTTTGAGAATGCGTTCCACAACGGGGTAGGCCTCGGGATGTACCGAAGAAGCGTCCAGAGCATTTTTGCTATCGACAATCCGCAAAAAACCGGCGCATTGCTCGAATGTTTTTTCGCCGAGTCGCGATACTTTCAGCAAGGCTTGGCGCGAACTAAATGGACCGTGTTGATCGCGATGCGCAACAATATTTTCCGCCACCACGGAGCTCAAACCCGATACCCGTGCAAGCAATGCGGATGACGCCGTGTTGACGTGCACACCAACGGCATTGACGCAGTCTTCGACTTTGGTATCGAGCGCACGCGCTAATCGATAAGGATTTACATCGTGCTGATATTGCCCGACACCAATTGCCTTGGGTTCAATTTTTACTAATTCGGCCAGCGGGTCTTGCAGACGGCGTGCAATCGATACCGCACCGCGAATACTCACATCCAGATCGGGAAATTCTTTTGCCGCTAATTCCGAAGCCGAATAGACCGAAGCACCGGCTTCGCTGACCACAATTTTCTGCATTTTTAAATGCGAATTTTGCTTGATTAATTCACCGGCCAGTTTGTCGGTTTCGCGCGAGGCCGTACCATTGCCGATAGCAATAAGTTCGACCGCATGTTTTTCGCAAAGCAGTTTCAAACTATGCAATGAAGCGTCCCATTGCTTGCGTGGTTCGTGCGGATAAATGGTGTCATAGGCGACCAGTTTTCCGGTTTTATCAACGATCGCGACTTTCACACCGGTACGAATTCCTGGGTCTAGCCCAAGCACCGTGCGGGCACCGGCAGGTGCTGCGAGCATCAAGTCTTTAAGGTTATCGCCAAAAATATTAATCGCCTCGGCTTCAGCTTTTTCAGTGGCTTGGCCGAATAAATCCAGCATAAGATGCAGGTGTAGTTTCGCGCGCCAGGTCAAGCGGCATGCATCCATCAACCAGCGATCAGCCGGGCGCTCAAGATTTTCGATGCCGGCAATTTTCGCTACCCGGCCGGTGGCGTAAAGATTGCCGGTTTCGATGTCGGCACCGGGGTCAAGGTCGAGAAATAAAATTTCTTCGCGGCGTGCGCGCAGCAAGGCTAATAAACGATGCGAGGGAATATTGAAAAGCGCTTCCTTATGATCAAAATAATCGCGATATTTTTCACCAGCGAGTTCTTTGCCTTCGGCGACCTTGGCGCGAATAATGCCGACCTCATTCATCCATTGTCTTAGCTCGCCCACCAGAGTTGCATCCTCACCCCAGCGTTCCATCAAAATCGCGCGTGCGCCCTCGAGTGCTGCCTTGCTGTCGTTGATATTGTTTTCGGCATTGAAAAATTGTGCGGCGAATTCTTCCGGCACCAGCTGCGGGTTGTTGAGCAAGCCATCTGCAAGCGGCTCCAGTCCGGCTTCGCGTGCAATTTGTGCTTTGGTTCGGCGTTTGGGTTTGTAGGGTAAATACAAATCTTCCAGCCGCGACTTGTTGTCGGCCGCATTAATCTCATTGCGCAATTCGTCGCTGAGTTTTCCCTGCTCTTCGATGCTGGCAAGAATCGCTGCACGTCGTTCTTCAAGCTCGCGTAAATAATACAGGCGGGTTTCAAGGTTACGTAATTGGGTGTCATCCAGACCTTCGGTGACTTCTTTGCGATATCGCGCAATAAAAGGCACGGTCGCACCTTCATCCAGAAGACCGATGGCGGCAATAACTTGATGATTTTTTGCTTTGATTTCTTCGGCAATGATTTGAGCGATTTTATTGTTGGGCATGGTTTATTTTGTGTGATTTTTTAAAAAAATGCAGGGTGGATCCCACCGTTTTTTGGGGGTATCCACCGGAACAGCATCGGAATGTGTGGTGGAATCTTAAGCCTTGATGCGGCATCTACCGAAACATCATCGCAATCTGTGGTGGAATCACCAACGGCGTGTCGCCTGTTGGTGGTTCCACCCTACGTTCCCCACATTACGCGGGCGTTCCATCCGGGTTTTTGTCGAGTAGCCATAGGCCGGCCCATAATTTTGGGTCGAGTGAATAGCCTTCGGCCATTTTTTGTGTGAGCCAGCGTGGGGCGTCTTTTACGGGCACTTCATGCACTATGATATTTTCGCTTTCGTCGCCACCGCCTGCATTAACCCGAGTCAGGTTGCTCGCGCGCGCAAACGCAATCATTTCATTGCTCATGCCGGCCGAGCTCGGGCCAATGATTAGTACTTTTACATCATCACATTGCCAGCCGGTTTCTTCGAGTAATTCGCGTTTAGCAGCGGCTTCAATGGTGTCGTGTGCATCCAAATCGCCGACTAAACCGGCGGGCATTTCGATAGTCATGCAATTCATCGGCACCCGAAATTGTTCGACGAATAATAATTTTTCATCTGGCGTTACCGCTATTACGATAACGGCTGAACCGGCATTGGTGCGTTCGGCGTATTCCCAGTTATCGCGTTTTTTTAAACGCAGATAATGGCCTTCATAAAGGGTATCGGTTTTATTCATGGTCTTATTGTAAAGGTAATTCCAGTAATCGACGACGCGTCATCGGGCCGAAGCGTAATTTTTCGCAGAGTGCAATCAATAAATCACGTTGCACACTGCGTCGAGCCGCCAATCCAAAATCATCCGCCAAAGGCACATCGCAAATAACGGTGGCAAGCTGGCGTGATAGTAAGGCTATTTCGCGATGTTCTTTCAGACGTTCCGCATGCTGCGCACTACCGCGAATGCGCAGGAAGGGAATCTCCGCGACACGTTCGAGCAATGCATCAAGACTGCCGAAATGTCCGAGTAAAGTCGCCGCAGTTTTAGGGCCAATGCCGGGCACGCCGGGTATATTGTCAACCGCATCACCCGTGAGCCCAAGAAAATCAGCAATTTGATGCGCATGCACACCATAGCGTGCTTTGACGCCTTCGCAGTGCCAGCGGTCATTACGGGTGAAATCCCATTGCGAGTCGCCGGTATCGAGCAATTGCGATAAATCTTTATCAGCCGAAATAATCGTAATGTTTTGACCTGCGTCGCGGCAGTGTTTGGCAGCGGTGCCGATTAAATCATCGGCTTCATAACGACCGTTTACCAGCACTGAAAAACCCAGAGCACTACAAACTTCCTGACAATAGGCGAATTGTCGTTTTAGTTCTTCCGGTGCCGGATCGCGATTGGCTTTGTAGGCAGGATACAACTCGTTTCGGTAATTGCTTTCCAGCGAGGCATCAAACGCAAACGCACAGCGCTGTGGTTTTACCTTTTCGACAAAATCCAACACAAAACGCGTAAAGCCATGCACGGCATTGACCGGGTTGCCATCAGCATCATCAAATTCCGGCGGCATCGAATGCCAGGCGCGGAAAATATACAGACTCGAGTCAATCAAATAAGTAGTCGAGGAACTCACAGACTAAGATCGCTCAATAAGTCTTCCAATTTTGGTCGCAGGCGTTCGGGTGCGGCTTCACTAACACTACCGATGTGAATAAAACCAAGAATGCTTTCGTTTTCGACAAGGCCGAGTTTTTTTGTAATCACCGAATCATAGGCGGCCCAACCGGTTAACCATTGCGCGCCAAAACCTAAGGCCTGCGCTGCTTGCAGCAAAGCAAAACAGACGGCGCCACCGCTGAGCATTTGCTCCTGTTCGGGGACCTTGTGTTTGGGTGTTATTTGCGCAATCACGGTGATAATGAGCGGCGCAAATGAAAACCGTGCGCGATCTTTTTCAATCGCCGCGCTTGGCGCGTTGGCATCAAGCTCGATGGCGCGTGCCGCCAATAAGTCACCTAGAACTAGACGCGTATCGCCTTGGATCTTCAAAAAGCGCCAAGGTATAAGCTTGCCGTGATCGGGCACCCTTAGCGCAGATGTGAGCATTTGCCGTATTTCTTCCGCATTCGGGCCGGGGCCGTGAAGCGTGCGCGAGGGAGAAGATCTACGCTGATTGAGCATTTTCATGAGATTCATGTGACAAATCTTAACATTCATAGGGAAGCTGCGAAAAAGTGAGAGCTTGTTCACAGATTATATTTTATTGAACGCATACTTTAGTCATGCCGACAACTCTATCCCCCCAAGAGTTCCCAAAGAGTAGCTATGAGCCAGAACGAATTCCATGTGCAGGGTCAACGGTCGTATCAAAACGATCCGGAACTGTTCAACACTTTACGCAAACATACTATCAGTCATCTCACGATGGTGCTGAGTCGCGTTCTGGGTAAAGCCGATGATTGGTTGTTCGATCTTGCCCAGAAAGAAGAAGTGTTGATCGGTTCGCCGCATATGGATTCCATGCGCAAATTACGCATGGCACGTACACCACTGGAAAATGGTTTCAAACGTCATTTTGATTCCGGTTTTGAATCGATGCGTCATGGTATTCAACAAGAACTCAATACCGGCCGCGTGATGAGCTTGGTGGCTGATGACGAACTGGAAGTGCAGCTCGCATCCGAATTTGTAGTTGAAGCCGTCGTGTACGCGCACGGACCGGCTTTAAATGTCATTGCTCAGCGTTTTGCCGCCATGGTTGGCGTGCAACAACTCGAGCCAAGTTTGAATCCCTTAAGCGCCGCTAATTTGGCTAATTCAATTTATGTCGCACAACGCGATGTGCAATTGCCGCCAAGTGTCCGCGTGGTGTTATATAAATATTTCGAGCGCGAATTAGTACAGAGTCTTGGTAGTTTGCTCACGGAATTAAATGCTCGCATGTCTGCTGCCGGTATTCGCTCTGAATTGGGCAATCCGCGTCCGGTTGATGCCGCGCCAGAACCAGCAGCTGCGCCTGCCGCACAACGCAATGCGCAAGGTAATTCCGACGACAAGCAGATGTTTGATGCGCTATGCACCATGCTGCATGCCTTCCGCCCGCAAATGAATGGTGGCGGTGCTCGCGGCAATAGCAATCATGTGTCGAATACGGGTTCAGGCACAGGTTTTTCAGGGGCCCAAGGTTTTTCTGGCGCCGCTACCAATTCCAACGAACGCCCAATGGCGATGGCGGAAATGGTGTCGGTACTGTCTTTATTGCAAAGACAAGTTCCGCAGGCTGTACATGCAGCGATGATGGATCCAAAAGTATCGCTGGCCCATGATCTGAAAAAAGAAATGTTGCGTAGCGCGAAAAACATCGGCCTGCCAATGGATCAAATTCGTTTGAGCCAGGATGACGAAGATGCCGTTGATTTAGTGGGCATGTTGTTTGATGTGTTGTTTGACGAACGCGATTTTGAACAACTTGCGCGCGGCCTGATGTCGCGTTTGGTGGTGCCTTATGTCAAAGCCGCCGTGATCGACCGTCGCATGTTTATGAATAAAGGACATCCGGCACGCCGCTTGTTGAATTCACTCGCTGAAGCCGTCGAAGGCAATAAAGGCGAAGGCCCGCAAGAACGCGAGCTATTGCAAAAAGCAGAAAACACCGTTGACACACTGGTTGCCGACTTCAATGAAGATATGGCGATTTTTGAAACGCTGGAACAGGAATTACGCAGCTTTCTGGATCAGCACCGCCGCCGCATGGAGTTGGCAGAACGTCGTGCCACCGAAGCCCAACGCGGCCAAGAGCGTTTGGAACAAGCCCGTACATTGGCATCGGCCGAATTGGTAAAACGGGTTTCAGGCTTGAATTTACCAGCCGCAGTCGATGATTTTTTCAGTCGTTGCTGGGCACATCATTTATCGATGATTGCGTTGCGCGAAGGCCCCGATAGTCAGCCCTGGAATGCGGCGCTTGGCGTTGCCGATGCGCTGCTTGAATTATTGCCCAATGCCGAGCATCCCAATCGTCATGCCATTGCGCCTTCGATGATCAATATGCGTGAGCCGCTTGAGACCGTACTGGCAAGTTCGGGTATTACTGGTGAATCGGCACTGCAGACCATTCGCGGACTGCAAGTGAGTATGGAGTCTATGGTGCAGCAACCTGCCACAGTACAAATTATTGCAGCGCCTGCGATTGAGGCGCGTAAGCCCTTGCTTTCGGTGGTCTCCAACAAAGATGCTTTGGACTACAACGTCGAAGACATTCCCGTGTTGCGTAATCTGGCCATTGGCATGTGGGTGCATTTGGCCGCCGATGACGACAAGTTACATCCGGCAAAACTGTCCTGGATCAGCCCGATTTCGTCGCGCTTGATGTTTGTCAATCGTCGCGGTGTGCGCGTGTTGGTGGCATCGCTCGAAGAGCTGGCCGCCATGAAGAAACAAGGCAAGCTCATCGTGCGCGAACAGGAAAGTCTGTTCGACCAAGCCATGCAAAGCGTTATGGGTCGCCTGAAAACCGAAGCCCAATGACAGTCAACCCTTAAATCCGGTAGCATCACCCAGTCGCCCTGCTAACGAGCGGGGCATTGTCTCGGGGAAGATGCGCATGTCGGTCACAATTGCTTTTGTCAAAGAAACTGCTGCTGGCGAACGCCGCGCGGCTTTATCGCCGGAAACCTGCAAAAAACTGCTCGCATTAAAAACCAAAATCCTGATTGAGCGCGGCGCAGGACTCACGGCGCATTTCACCGATGACAGTTATATTGGCGCAGAAATTTCTGACAAGCGCGATGAAATATTGGCGGCTGCCGACATTTTAATTTGTGTACAAACACCGCCAAATTCCGATCTGGCAAAATTAAAGTCTGGTGCCGTCGTGATGGGTTTGCTCGCTCCGCATGCCGACCCTGCTCGTGTACAAAGTTTTATCGATAAAAAAATTAGTGCGTTTCCACTCGAAAAATTACCGCGCACAACGCGCGCCCAGGCGATGGACGTATTGTCGTCGCAAGCGGGTATGGCCGGCTACAAGGCAGTATTGATGGCCGCGCAATTAGCGCCGCGTTTCTTCCCGATGCTTACCACGGCGGCCGGCACCATTCGTCCTTCAAAAGTATTAATTGTCGGTGCCGGTGTTGCGGGTTTGCAGGCAATCGCAACGGCACGTCGGCTCGGCGCGCAGGTCGAGGGTTTTGATGTGCGCCCCGAAACCCGCGAACAAATTGAATCACTCGGCGGAAAATTTCTGGATCTCGGTGTGTCGGCGGCGGGTGAGGGCGGTTATGCCCGTGCCTTGACCGATGAAGAGCGTGCCGAGCAACAGCGCCGCTTGGGTGAGCATCTGAAAAATGTTGATGTGATTGTGACTACCGCCGCTATTCCGGGCCGCCCAGCACCGAAAATCATTACTGCTGCGATGGTGACGAATCTGAAACCCGGTAGCGTGATTGTGGATCTTGCCGCAGAAACCGGCGGCAACTGCGAACTGACCAAGCCCGGTGAAAATTATGAAATCAATGGTGTATTAATTTCTGGCCCATTGAATTTGCCAAGTCAGGGTGCGATGCATGCCAGCGAAATGTACGCACGTAATGTTTTCAACTTTTTATCATTGATGATTGATAAAGAAGGCGTGTTCAAACTTGATTGGGATGACGAGCTGATTGCCAAAACATGCTTGACGCATGATGGTATAAATAAAACTGCGTAGGTCGGGCCCCGGCCCGACGCTCTTTATAGATTGCGATGGTGTTTATGTAGAGCTACCCCGAAGCTCTTGATAAATTGCGATGATGTTTATGTCGGGCCAAACCCCGAGCTCTTTATAGATTGCGATGGTGTTTATGTCAGGCCGGGGCCAGACCTACGGTTTCGGTTCCGGCGCAATACCCGGGCCACCATCTTCCAGCCATTGCGTGCGTTGCTGTGGTGTGAGCGTTGTCCAGAAACGGCGCAGACGTTTTTGTTCTTCGGGCGGCAGTGTGCGTATGTAGCGCATGCTTTCACGCATATTTTGTCGTTGCTTAGGCGTCATTTCCTGAAAGTTTTGGGCGCCTTCGCGCAGTGCTTCGCGTTGTTTGGGCGGCAGGCTTTTCCAGCGCTCATAGCGTTCCAGAATTTGAACGCGGCGCGAAGCAGGCATCGAATCCCAGCGCTGCGAAAAATTTTGCAAATCCTTTTGTTGTTCGGCACTGAGCTGTTTCCAGCTGGGTACGCTAACGCCTTGCGGTACCGAGGATGGCTGCGCGAACGCAGAGCTGGCAAACAGGCATAAAACAAAAATGAGAGTTCGTAACATTACAAGCTACCTTGCAGGTGGGATGACACTTCAACCGGTGCATCTGCCAGCCATGTCAGCATGTCGGCATCGGCGTCGTCTTCGGCAGAAATATAAAGAGACTCTTGTTCATTGATCGCCTTGTTCGCTTGCATCTGGGGTAAAAATACCGCAACGCCGAAAGCAATGGCGAACGCCGCCGATACTGGCAGCAGGAATGCCCTGAATCGACTCGGTGCTTGTTGCGATAAAGTATCGCGACGCATCAAACGAAGACGATTAGCGGTGGCTACATCAAGCGTGGCGACCGAGTGTTCAAACACGGCGCGGGATTTTGTGGCTATTTCATCGTGACTGTTCATTGCCAGTCCTCCAGGTGAATTCTAAGTGCGCTCATCGCGCGAGATAAATGGGTTTTTACCGAGCCATCGGAACAGCCCATGGCGGCGGCCGTTTCCAAAACACTCAAGCCCTGCAGTTCGCGCAATAAAAAACACTCGCGTTGGCGTGCAGGTAAAGCACGAACGGCTTTGCCTAATGCATTCCATGAACTGTCATCGGTCAAGCGACGCAGGGGGTCTTCATTGTGATCGGGCAATGCTTCGATTGGATCTTCATCTTGTTCATCGGATTTGCCGAAAAATTGCATTACGCGTTTCTTGACGGCATTGCGACGATGTTTATCCGTGAGCTGGCGACGCAAGATGCTCCAAAACAAGAGCGACCATTCTGCAGCGGGCTTGTCGCGATAACGCAACAGCTTGATCATGGTGTCTTGCACAACATCCATTGCATCTTCGCGATGACTGAGCGCGAGCTCGGCCATACGGAATGCACGGCGTTCCACGCCTGCCAGAAATTCATCCAGCGTCGCTGGCAGACGAATCGCCGCTTCTTCAGCGGCGACTTCATTCGAGCCGTTTTGCTCGAATACCATTTTAGTGATGATGGCGACGGTCAAAACGGTTCTCGCGGCGTTCGCCTATTCGGTCGTAGCGAGCGTCAATGCGATCACCGCGGCGCTCCAGAGCATAAGCACGGTGTTCGTGGCCGAGCGCATATTGCCATGCCGAACGGGCATCGTAGCGAGCTTCAGCCAGGTCGCCTCGGTAGTTCCAGCGGCGTTCTATACGCTCACCGCGATAGCTGGCATGGGCAAAGCTTGCACAGAGCAATAGTGGAATCGAGAGCCAAAACATAAATTTCATAGTGCCGGTTCCTTATCTTGGGGGCAACGGTAAAAACGCCCGAGCACTTAAATCGTTGACCGATTGCCCAGAGTATTCAGCTACCGGTTATGATTAGGCCAGTTTACGGGGAGTCAATACGAATGGATGGTTTTCTAGCGCTTTACGTCTTTATGCTGGCCGCATTTACCGGGTATGAAATTATTGGTCGGGTGCCGGTGATTTTGCATACGCCGTTGATGTCGGGTTCCAACTTTGTCCACGGCATTGTGCTGGTCGGCGCCATGGTGGTGTTAGGCCATGCCGATACCACGTTTGAAAAAGTGATCGGCTTTGTTGCGGTCTTGATGGGCGCTGGTAATGCTGCGGGTGGTTATGTGGTGACCGAGCGCATGCTGGAAATGTTCAAATCCAGCAAAAAACCTGGAGCAGAAAAATGATCGAGTCATTTCTGCCAATTTTTGTAAAAGCTTGCTATATGGCGGCTGCCTTGCTGTTTATTCTCGGTATTAAACGTATGGCCTCGCCGGTGACTGCTCGCAGTGGTATTCAGTGGGCCGGTGTTGGCATGTTGCTTGCCACTTTTGCGACTTTTTTAACGCCCGGTTTGCATAATCTTGCCTTGATATTTATTGCGGTTGCCCTAGGCACTGCCGTAGCTTGGATATCCGGTAAAAAAGTGGCAATGACCGACATGCCGCAAATGGTGGCCTTGTATAACGGTTTGGGCGGTGGCTCGGCAGCAGCGATTGGCTTTGTCGAATTAATGAAGTTTTCCAGCGGCAAAACCGAAACGCCATCGCAAACCACTTTGGTATTGGCTGTCGTCGGTGGCTTGATCGGTTCCATTTCGCTGACCGGTTCGATTATTGCTTGGGCCAAACTCGATGGCCGCATGGACAGAAGATTCACTTTTCCCGGCCAGCAATGGTTTAACGGTTTGATTTTTCTGGCATCGGTATTGTTGGGTATCGGCGTTATATTTTTCATGCAACAACCGATCATTGTCGGTTTCTTCGTCGCCGCACTAGTGTTTGGTGTGTTGATGACACTCCCCATCGGCGGTGCCGATATGCCGGTGGTGATTTCGCTTTATAACGCACTCACCGGCTTGGCCGTTGCATTTGAAGGCTACGTGCTCGGCATCGAAGCGCTGATTATTGCCGGCATGGTGGTCGGTGCTGCCGGCACTATGTTGACGCAATTGATGGCCAAAGCGATGAACAGGCCGATCAGTGGTGTGTTGTTCAGTAATTTTGGTGCGAGTGGCGAACAACAAGCGATTGATGGCGCACAAAAACCGATTGAAGCCGGCGATGTAGCGGCGATGATGGCGTACGCCGAGCGTGTGGTGATCGTGCCTGGTTATGGTTTAGCCGTTGCACAGGCACAACACAAGGTGTGGGAACTCACGCAGCAATTAATCAAACGCGGCGTCAAAGTAAAATTTGCCATCCATCCAGTGGCTGGCCGCATGCCCGGTCATATGAATGTTTTGCTGGCAGAAGCCGGTGTTCCATATGACTTGATTGCCGATATGGACGATATCAATCCTGAATTCCCGAATACCGATGTCAGTTTGGTGATTGGTGCAAACGATGTAGTGAATCCGGTCGCGAAAACCGACCCGGCCTCACCTATTTACGGCATGCCGATTCTGGATGTGTCGTTATCGAAAAACACGATTGTCATCAAGCGCGGTAAAGGCACCGGTTTTGCCGGTATCGAAAACGCCTTGTTCTACCAAGACAATACCCGCATGTTATATGGTGATGGCGCCGCCGCCATTGCGGAATTAATCTCGGAATTGAAAGCGATTGATGGCGGGCATTGATATTTGAGCCCGCCTCGGATGAGACGGGCTCTTAGTTATAAGTTGATCGTGTTAATTGAAACCTGATGGCTGTTACCGGTCTGACCATGCCAGCAAATAAGTACGAACAATTGTCATATCTTCAGTTGGCTTGATCTTGCTTCCATATTGATTGTCGATGTAACGAACAGACTGGTATTGTTTTTGTGAAGCGGCGCCCAGCATCGCAATAACCACCATTTGTTCGCGCAGTGTGTCGGCAAGCTGGGGGTTGGGGGATGCTAATACTTTCAGGGCAAATTCCTTCATACGAACCGGATCTCGTTGGGCGGTTGCCTGATAGGCATGCATGATGTCGGATACCAAAGGCGATTGCTCGCTCTGCAGCCAGGTAGGATCTAGCCACACATTGCCCAAGTCACTGGCTGGCAATGCTCCAATACTAAGTCTTGCAAGTTCAGACAGGCCGCCACTCCATTCGCGAAGTTTGTCGTCCGAAATAGTGCTCGTAGAATTTTGCAAGGTGAGATCAATTATTTTTGCAATGTCCGGTCTGGCATTTTCAAGGTTGGCCATACGGAATGTTTTGCTATTGAAATTTTTCACTATCTCGCATGCAAGCGTATGTCTGCGTTGGAATCTGGAAATATTCGAGGGCTTGAGATATACGCTGCAGCTTACTGGCCGGTGTTCGTCAAGCATGTCGAGCAAAGGCAAACCGTTGTCGGTCAGTATGTGAAGAAAGGTCGCAGTGTCGCTCATGAACCGGCTGCGCGGTGCCTCCAGTGACAAGGTGGGATGGTAGTCGGAATTGCCATCAGCACCTGCGACCTTAACAAAATTAGCCAGTACTTTTTCGCCACCGATATGTCGTATCTGGAATGCAGCCAGATTATTCAGGCCAACCCGAGGCAGCTCTTGCTGGAATTCGGCAGATTGCAGTTTTGAATAATCAACGGTAGGAATTGGCGATTTCGATGCAACAAAGACTAAATCAAAATCATTGGTTAGGTAAACCTCCACGTACGGAAAGGTCTTTTGTAAAGCAGCCACCATTTTGGCCAATAGTTCGTCACTCAATTCATAGGATTGAATCCATTGCGCAAGAACGCCTCTTTCTTCTAGGTGATTCCCCAGGAATTGATAAAATTCGTCCGTAAACAAACTGGCCACTCCACTAACCCATGGGTTGGAAGGTTCCGAAATGATGATGTCGTATTTTTTTCCGCCGGTAGCAAAATAAGTGCGGGCGTCTTCGATAATCAAATGTGATCTTGGGTCCGTGTAGGCGCGTGCAACCCGGTCACCAAAAAGTTTCGCACCGGTGTACATGGCAGATTCGATTTCGACATTATCGACGCGCGTGATTTCACTGCTGCCCAATAGCGTGTGTGCAGTTAATCCCGAGCCCCATCCAATGACACCTACCGTCCGAGGTTCGGGGTGCGTGGCAAGTGGCAGTGAAGCCAGCATGATCATGGTGATCTCGTCGGGAATGGGGGCTTGCTGAAGGGTAAGCGTCATGCTTGCGTCAGGTTTGCCATTCGTAATAATCGAGGCTGCGCCTTCTTTTACAAAATGGATAACACTGACAGTTGAAGTCTTGCCATCTTCCAGATAGGCCACTTTTACATTGCTGCGGTCAAGCATTTTGCCTGTGCGGAAAATCCCCGAGGCTTGCGCGATAGGGTCCGGTTTACCTAATTGTATGGCAATGACAAGTACTGCCATGCTGGCAATACCGCAAATGGCAGGTAATCGTCCGGCCGGGCCTACCCATACAAAGCGCAGCAGGAAAAGACCTAAAACTAAATCCGCCATGGCAGCCAAGATCAATGACAGATTAAGTCCTATGGCAGGCACAAGCACGTGGACGGTGATTAATACGCCAACAATTGCACCCGTGGTGTTAGCGGCATAAATTCTGCCAATGGCGGCTTCTCCATGGCCCTTGCGCAATAACGCCATCGTGAACAGAGGCAATGTCATACCGGCAAAAAATGCCGCGGGGAACATGACCAATAGGGCGATTACTGCGCTACCGAAATTGTATAAGGCGTAGCCTTGGGAATCGTGCGTCAAAGAATTGGTTAGCCAACCCACCCATACGAACGAATTGGCGAAAACCAATGCCGATAGCAATGCGGCAATACCCATGCCGACCTGGGCAATACCGGCATAGCGTATGGCATCTCCGATACGGTGACTGTTGCGGGAAATCCAGAGCCCGCCGAAAGCCAGGCCCAGAATAAACGCTGCCAACATTAGCTCGAACGAGTGCAGTGTTGTACCCAGAGCTTGGTTGAGCAGTCGCACCCAAATAATTTCGTATGCAAAAGAACTGGCACCTGTGATACCCGCTGCAATGCAAATAATGAGGCCGAAGTTGCCGACAGACTCCCCGCTTTTTTGTATGTTGCTGGCAACAGTTTCACTTTCTAGAATTGAACTGGATTCGTTTGGCGTTCGTGACAATAGCCATGCGCCTATTGCCACAAGAATGTTTAACAAGCCCGCAATGGTCATTGCACCGGGCATTCCAATCTTTGGCAACAAGAAGAAGGTTGCCAATAATGCGCCAACGGCAGCGCCGAAACTGTTGCTGAAATACAGGCCGCCCAAAGCCTGTCCATCTTGTGCCTGATTTGCTCGAATGAAACCGGCGCTTAGCAAAGGGAATGTCATTCCCAGAAGCAGGCATTGTGGAAAAATCAGTAAAGCTCCTGTTATCCATTGATAGAGGTGTGCCGTGTTCTGGGATAGTTCGGGCAATATTGCGTCTTGGCTGATGCTTGAATAGGCAAGGAAAATGCTATGAAAACAAATGCCGAATAAACCAATGACTCCTTCAATGACGGCATACGCTGCTATCGGGTTTTTCCAGTGACTGCTCTTTCTGCTTGCAAGCCAAGCACCGACGGCCATCGAGCCCATAAAAATGGCAAGTACCAGAGTCTGCGCATACGCCGCATGCCCAAGCGTAAGGCCAAGATAATGAGTCCATATGGATTGGTAAATTAATCCGGATACACCCGAAAAGGCAAACAAAAACAATAGTATTGTCGAGCGGCGAAATGAAAACATGGCAAGTCTGCTTTGGTTGGATAGCCAGAGTTTAGCCGATATTTAAGATGCCTAATGCCTGCCGATTTCCTCGTAATGTCGGTACTTTTAAACCTCGCGGCCATCACGATGGGGGAACCATTTCAACGGGGTTTGTTGATATTGAGCGAAACCATGGCGATAGCGGATATCCCAATCCAAAGCCAGTCAGTATGATGCAAGCGCAATCGACTAAATTCCTGGACTAATACTGGGCCGATTTGCTGCGCAGCTTCCAGTGGCCATAGCCCCATAACGAGTCCGAAGGCGTTGGAGGCAATGAGCCACAGGCTTGCAAGTACCGTAATAGTTGTTCCGACCAAAATGCCAACAAAACGTGGCCAGCCTGCGCTAACGCCAGTAAGACGAAGCATCAAGGTGAGGTCTAAAATGGCAAAGACGGTCATCCATAAGCAGGCTGAATCAAGCCAGACGCTGATACTTAGCCAAATACCTATCATGCCGAGAATGCCTAAACACCAGGCTAGGCTGGGCCAGAGCCATGACTTACGAGATTTTTCTGACAAAACAGCGTCCTAACTTCAACAAGCGTTAAAATAGCCGATCTTCAAGTATTCCGATAGGAAGCCCGTGAGTTATTCCAGAACCAGTGAGCCAGTAAAGTTTGAACGCGACTGTGCGGCGGTGCTTGTGCCACAAGGTGAAAAAGTCACTTTGCCGGCGGGCAGCGTTGGCTACATCACGCAAGCACTGGGCGGGTCATTTACCGTGTTTGTCGAAGGCAATTTATTTCGCATTGCCGGTGAAGATGCCGATGCGCTAGGCAAAGATCCACCGATTGCATTGAAATTAGAAGACGACGCCGATGACGATGCGGTCGAAGTATTGGTATGGAAACAACTGCGCACCTGTTTTGATCCGGAAATTCCGATCAATGTGGTCGAGCTTGGTCTTGTTTACGATTGCGACATCGAGCGCCTGGAAGATGGCTCGCGAAAAGTAAATATCAAAATGACTCTTACAGCCCCGGCTTGCGGTATGGGGGATATTTTGGTCGATGATGTCCGTACTAAAGTAGAGCGGGTGCCAACGGTGTCCGAAGCCGATGTCGATTTGGTCTTTGACCCGCCTTGGAACCAAAGCATGATGTCCGACGCTGCACGGCTTGAAACCGGTATGTTATAAAGCCGCCACAGTCGAGGGGGAATGTAATGAAAAAGCTCTGGGTACCTTTATGTCTTGTACTTGGTTTTGTAATGCTGGCTTACAGCCTGTATTTCTGGGGTGGCCTTGCCAGTACGCCTGAAGCGGGCACCATTGTTCGCGAGCGTGCATCGACGTTTAGTTTCATTGCCTGGTCCTATGTCAGTGCCGGTTTCGGCATTTTAAATATGCTGGGCTGGCAAGAAGGGGCCAGTCAATTTGCCCATAGCCAACTTGGCGATGTGCTTGCTGTAGCGCAAGCCAGTCCATTAACCGCGCTTGATGATTTGTTCAAAGCCTTGCCTTGGTACTGCCGGGTTTCTTATTACGGCGGTCCTTTATTGATTCTAATGGGCGCATTTGCGCAATCGCGCAAACCCAAGTCTTTCAAGACCTTTGGCAGTAAGTAAATTGTTGAGCTACGCCCTACATTCGGCATTCGGCGTCAAGTAAATTCAACAAATGTGAAGACATTTCTGTTTTGTTGCGTTGCAGCGTGACCTGTGAACTGGGTCACGTTAGGTTCTGTCTCGTGGGATGTATTTGTGATTTACATCACACCGTCCGGGCGCGAAAGCTCATGCCAAATTCTCAGTGGACCTGCTCTTCCTACTGGGAATTTTGTGTATCGGGGGTGGGGGGCCGGGCGTAGTTTAGATAAAACATTTCCGCGCAAGCGGTTTTTTTACTTCTACATTCCGGGGACATCGCAACATGAAATCCAGCCGTTATCGTGCAACGAGCGTTATCGCTCTTTCGCCATTACTACTTGCATTCGCCGCTGTATCTGCCAATGCTGCAACACGCGTAGATCTGCAAAAACAAAACGTCGCCCAACTGAATGCGCAATACCAAACTGCCAGTGCTAAAGCCGGTGGCGTCGCTAAAATAGCGAAAGAACGTCACGCTGAATTACTCGGTTTGGATGCCAACTCAAAACTCGAAGTGCTGACCAGCAAAACCGATAGCGACGGCACCCGTCATTATCGTTATCAACAAACATTCCGTGGTGTGCCAGTCTGGGGCGAACAAGTCATTGTTAGCGAAACCAAGTCTGGTGCAACCCGCAATTTGTTTGGTAATGCAGTGGGTGGTATCGGCGCTGATTTAGACAGAACAGCTGGCCGTGCCATGATGGCAAAATCGGCGGCAACTGCTTTTGCAAAACAAAAAGCTTTGGGCAATCGTCTTGCTTCAATGAAAATTGAAAACGAATCGACTCGCCAAATGATTTTTGTCGGCGACGATAATAAAGCGCGTATGGCTTATGTCGTTTCTTTCAACGCTGACATCCCAGGCGGCGGCGCTCCAACTCGTCCAATGATGATCATCGATGCGCAATCGGGCAGAATCTTGAAACAATGGGAAGGTTTGACCCATGCAGCAATAGGTACTGGTCCTGGTGGCAACAGCAAAACCGGTCAATACGAATGGGGCTCAGGCGGCAAATTCGGTTTTCTGGATGTCACGCAATCGGGCACCACTTGCACCATGAATAATGCCGATGTGAAATCGGTGAATCTCAATGGCGGCACGACGGGTTCGACTGCTTTTTCATACACCTGCCCACGTAATACCACCAAAGCCATCAACGGTGCATTCGCTCCGATCAATGATGCGCATTATTTTGGCAGCGTGATTCAAAACATGTATCGCGCCTATGTGGGTCGTCCTGCTTTGACCTTTCAACTAATTATGCGTACGCACTACAGCAGCAGCTATGAAAATGCGTTTTGGGATGGCACACAAATGTCGTTTGGTGATGGCGCCAGCACGTTCTATCCATTAGTGAGCGTTGACGTTGCAGGCCACGAAGTTTCGCACGGTTTTACCGAGCAAAATTCCAACCTGACTTATTCCGGACAATCGGGCGGTATCAACGAAGCTTTCTCCGACATGGGTGGCGAGGCCACTGAATATTTCTGGAAAGGTACTAACGACTTCTTGGTCGGCCCAGAAATTTACAAAGCCACGGGCGCATTGCGTTATATGGCTAACCCAACACAAGATGGTCGTTCAATTGATAACGCAGCCAACTTCACCAGCGGTTTGGATGTGCATCTTTCATCTGGCGTTTACAACAAAGCTTTCTATTTGTTGGCAACTACGGCTGGTTGGGACACACCAAAAGCGTTCAAAGCATTTGCTCGTGCGAACGATCTGTACTGGACAGCTAGCAGTAACTACAACACCGCTGCATGTGGCGTAGAAACTGCGGCGACTGATCTTGGTTACACTAAAGCCGACGTCACTGCAGCCTTCGCTCCAGTGGGCGTAAGCTGCGCTGGCACAGGCGGCGGTGGCACGACTGGCGGTCCTTTGACCAATGGCGTTGCTAAAACGGGTATCTCCGCTGCAACCGGTGGCGAAGTGAATTACACATTGGTAGTGCCAGCTGGCGCAACTGGTCTGAAGTTTGTGACTTCCGGTGGTACTGGTGATTTAGACATGTACGTCAAGTTTGGTAGTGCTCCTACCGACACCGTGTATGACTGCCGTCCGTATGCTTCAGGTAATGCCGAAACCTGTACGATTGCAACTGCGCAAGCGGGTACCTACTACGTTCGCCTGAAAGCCTATGCTGCATTCTCGGGTGCAAGCCTGACCGGTAGCTACACCACCGGAGGTGGCGGCGGTACAACGCAAACCTATAACAACACAACTGCTGTTGCTATCGGTGACAACACCACGGTCAGTTCGTCCACAACTGTAAGTGGTCGTACTGGTAACGCTCCAACAACGGCTTCGGTCTCGGTCAACATTACGCATACTTATCAAGGTGACTTGAAAGTAGATTTAGTGGCTCCCGATGGCAGCTTGTACAACATCCATAATCGCACCGGTGCTGGCACCGACAACGTGATTAAAACCGTTACCTTGAATCTTTCAACCGAAGCCTTAAACGGCATCTGGAAAATGCAAGTGAACGATAATGCTGCTGGCGATACCGGCACGCTGAACTCTTGGTCGGTTACGTTCTAATACAATGCAATAATGCTGCAATTCAAACCCCGGCTTCGGCCGGGGTTTTTTATGGTTTGGCATAAGAACCAGTTAAAAAATGAGATGAAAAACAATCGAAATATTTTCAATGAAAAATAGTGAATATTTTTTAATGCACTATGAGTTAGATGCTCTGCGCATTCAGCAAAAACAAAATTTTTACATCTATTTGATTCAGATCAAAATGTAACGGTTTAGATTTAATGCGTTATCAATTTGTAAAGAAAATTCAACGAATTAATGACGCTTCTAGTTATGTTGCAATGCAGCGTGACCTGTGAACTACGTCACGTTAGGTTCCATGCACGCAACGTTACGTGGTATTACAAATCAGGTAATTGGCGTCGTTCGGGCACGAAAGCTCTACCACCTCTCTTGATTGATACAGCAGGTTTTACTAACGAGAGTGTGTGTTTTGGGGGCGGGGGTCGGAATGTTGTGGGCAAGTAATAAATGCCGCGTAAGCGGATGTCTTTCAACTTTTTCGGGGTACAAATACGTGATTATTAAAAATATACATTCGCTTCGCCGTAATGCACTGGTAATTGCAACGGCGCTTGCGTTAAGTACTTCTGCCGTGATGGCAGCCGGCAATACACAACCGGCACCACGCGTTTTATTAGGCGCTCTGCAATCAGACATACAATTTGACCGCTTCATCGTCAAATATCGTCAAGGCACGCCAGAAGCTGCCAGCGTTACCAATTTGCAAAAAACATTGAAGGACGACTCGGTCCAGGCTAATCAACTTATCCAGTCGGCACGTTTGCAAAGTGGCGTACAAACTAAATCGTTCAAGCCTTTGGCCATTGCCCATTTTCGCCGCATGTCGCTGGGTGCCGATGTTATTTCGGCCTCGCAAAAACTTGATCGCGCCAGTGCGACTATTTTGATGCGCCAAATCGCCAAAAATCCGAATGTGGAATATGTGGAAGTCGATAGACTCAATCATATTTCTCTTACCCCTAATGATCCTGGCTACAGTCAGCAATGGGGCTATCAAGGCGGCAATGGAGGCATTAAAGCCAATGAAGCTTGGGACATCACCAGCGGTGCGGGTTCGGTGATTGCCATTCTCGACACCGGTATTACCAGCCACAGCGATTTGAATGCCAATATTCTGCCTGGCTACGATTTCATTATTGATACCGCCGTTTCCAATGATGGCGATGGTCGTGATTCCAATCCGGCCGATCCGGGTGACTGGACTACAGCAGGTTCCTGCTATTCCGGTTCGCCGGCTTCAAATTCAAGCTGGCACGGAACCCATGTGGCCGGTACCGTGGCGGCGCTCACCAACAATAGCGTCGGTGTTGCAGGTACTGCCTTCGGCGCAAAAATTGTACCGGTGCGGGTATTGGGCACTTGCGGTGGTTACGACTCGGATATTGCCGATGCGATGATCTGGGCTTCTGGCGGTACCGTCGCGGGTATTCCCGCCAATGCCAACCCGGCCGATGTTATCAATCTGAGTCTCGGTGGCTCGGGTGCTTGCGGTGCAACTTCGCAAGCGGCCATTAATACTGCGGTAGCCAACGGCACCACGCTTGCGATTGCAGCAGGCAATGGCAATGCCAATGTGTCGGGCTCATCGCCGGCCAACTGCGCCAATGTGGTGGCCGTGGGTTCGATCACCAGCACGGGCGCACGCTCAAGCTTCTCGAACTATGGCGCCGGTGTTGATGTTGCAGCACCTGGCTCGACAATTTATTCCACCATGAATGCTGGTACTCAAGCACCGGGTGGTCAGACTTATGTCAATTACAGTGGCACCTCGATGGCAACGCCACACGTTGCAGGCGTGGTTGCGCTCGTGCAGGCACGCCGCAATGCTTTGGGTTTGGCGCAATACACGCCAGCTGAAATGGAAGCTTTGCTTAAGAGTTCCGCTCGTGCATTTCCATCAACGCCATCGCAACCTATCGGTGCCGGTATTTTGAATGCCAAAGCCGCTGTGGATGCAGCCGGTGGTGGCCCTGCCAATGTCGCACCAACGGCTAACTTCAGCTCCAGCACCAGTGGTTTGACGGCAACATTCACTGACAGCTCGACTGACAGCGATGGCAGCATTGCTTCACGTAGCTGGAATTTCGGTGATAGCACCACATCGACCGCTACCAATCCAAGTAAAACCTACTCGGCTGCCGGTACTTACAGCGTAAGCCTGACCGTGACCGACAACGGTGGCTTGACCAATACAGTGACCAAGTCGGTGACGGTCGCTACATCGGGCGGCAATGTGCTGAGCAATGGCGTTGCCGTGACGGGTTTGTCCGCAGCGACAGGTGCATCACTCAATTACACGATGGTAGTGCCTGCCGGTGCGACTGGCCTGAAGTTCGTCACTTCCGGCGGTACGGGTGATGCGGATATGTATGTGAAGTTCGGCAGTGCACCCACCGACACGGTGTATGACTGCCGTCCATTTGCATCGGGTAATGCAGAAAGTTGCAACATCGCCACTGCACAAGCAGGTACTTATTACGTCCGACTAAAAGGATACGCCGCGTTTTCTGGCGTGAGCTTGACAGGTAGTTATACGACTGGAGTACCAACGCAAACCTATAGCAACACAACCGCTGTGGCGATTGGTGATAACACTACGATCACTTCGCCGATCACAGTGAGCGGTCGTACCGGTAACGCTCCAACCACGGCTTCGGTATCGGTCAACATTACCCATACTTATCAAGGCGACTTGAAAGTGGACTTGGTAGCTCCGGATGGCAGCTTGTACAACATCCATAACCGCACCGGTGCTGGCACCGACAATGTGATTAAAACGGTTACCTTGAATCTGTCCACTGAAGCACTGAACGGCACCTGGAAAATGCAAGTGAACGACAACGCAGCAGGAGATGTTGGCACGCTCAATTCTTGGTCGGTAACGTTCTAAAACAAAGTAAGTAATGCGGTACTCAAACCCCGGCTTCGGCCGGGGTTTTTTTTATGAATTTTATTATCACGATTTGTAGTGGCTTCGTAGGAGCGCCTTTAGGCGCGATAGACCGCGTCAGATTTATCGGGCCTAAAGGACGCTCATACAAACGTCATTCAAAAATTTCTGGACGTTGATGAATTTACATATCTAATCCAAGTCATCCAATTGCCGTGCTAACAAGAAGCTGTCTGAAATTAAAAATGTTTGTACGTGAGATCAGAATTATTTGGAAAATTAGCCACAACAACAAAAATTTTCGCGCGTTCATAAACATCAAGGCGCTATATAAGCGTTCGCTATTGTTGTATTCAATAATTTTTTAGATTGAATGGCGCTTTATGTAAAAAAAATTAAACAAAAGCGCTAAAAATAATCCATATGAAATGTCTGTTGCAGCGCATCTTGCACTGATGCATCAGTGCAAGCTAGGTTCCATGCGCACCTGATTTGTGTGATGTAGTTCAAATCAGAGTGCCGTCCGGGCAACGATAGCTCACACCGCGATTGTTGTTTTTAATTTAGCAGTCGAGTGTTCGGGGGTGTGGGGGAAGCCGGAAGCAAGTTGTAGAAATAAACCATGCCGCGTAAGCGGATGTCTTTCAACTTTTTCGGGGATACAAATACGTGAGCATTAAAACTTTACAAACGATTCGTCGCAACACCCTTGCATTGGCAACCGCTCTGGCACTGGCTTCGCCAGCATTGATGGCAGCAGCAAACAATGACACATCTGCACGCGTTAATTTAAGTGCGATCGGATCGGACACACAATTTAATCGCTTCATCGTGAAATATCGTGAAGGCACACAAGAAGCAAAAAGTGCAGCCAGTTTACAAAAAGCACTTGACAGCGCTTCTGTAGGTGCCAACCAATTAATTCAATCGGACCGTTTGCAAAAAGGTTTGAAAGCTACTGCACAAAAACCACTGGCTATCGGCCATGTTCGTAGAATGTCATTGGGTGCCGACGTTATCGAATCATCGCAAAAATTAGATCGGGCAGGCGCGGCTACGCTGATGCGTCAAATTGCTGCTAACCCTAATGTTGAGTATGTCGAAATCGATGCAATTTTACGTCCGACCTTAACGCCAAATGACACCAGTTATAGTCAACAATGGGGTTATCAAGATGCTGATGCCGGCATTCGTGCCAATCAAGCTTGGGATGTGGCGACGGGCACGGGAATTATTGTTGCGGTTATCGATACCGGCATCACCACGCACAGCGATTTGAGTGCGAATATTGTGGCCGGTTATGATTTTATTTCCGATGCAACTGTCGCAAACGATGGTGGTGGCCGTGATTCAAATGCAGCCGATCCCGGTGACTGGACCACAGGCCAATGTGGCGCTGCAAGTAATTCGAGTTGGCATGGCACGCATGTGGCAGGCACCATTGCCGCCGTCACCAATAATGCAAAAGGCGTTGCGGGCACAGCGTTTAATGCCAAGGTGATGCCGGTACGTGCATTGGGCACTTGCGGTGGTAGCACTTCCGACATTGCCGATGCCATCACTTGGTCGTCGGGCGGTGTGGTTGCAGGTGTTCCTACTTTGTCGGCGGCCAATGCCGCTGATGTTATCAATATGTCTTTAGGTGGCAGCGGTACGTGCAGCACCACATCACAAAACGCCATCAACGGTGCCGTCAGCCGTGGCACGACGGTGGTGGTTGCGGCAGGCAACAGTAATGCCGATGTGGCCAACTTTAATCCTGCGAGCTGCAATAACGTGATTGCGGTTGCGTCGGTGACTGCTAGCAGCGCACGTTCGAGTTTCTCTAATTACGGCGCGAAGATTGATGTCTCAGGTCCTGGTTCAACTATTTATTCCACCATGAATAGCGGTACTACAACTCCCGGCAGCGAAACCTATACCAACTACAGCGGAACATCGATGGCATCGCCGCATGTTGCCGGTACGGTGGCCCTGGTTCAAAGCCGTCGTTTGGCTTTAGGGCTGGCCATGTACACACCTGCCGAAGTGGAAGCACTCTTGAAGAGCACGGCTTATGCACTTGCCGGTGCATGTACTGGTGGCTGCGGCGCAGGCATCATCAATGCCAAAGCAGCGGTTGATGCAGCGGGCGGTGGCGGTGGTGGTACTACGCAAACCTATAGCAATACTGCCGACTACACCATTAATGACAATGCTACCGTCGATAGCCCAATCGCCGTGTCAGGCCGTACTGGTAATGCACCCAGCAATGCCTCGCTTTCGGTCAATATTGTTCACACTTACCGTGGTGACTTGAAAGTGGATTTGGTTGCACCCGATGGTAGTTTGTATAACGTGAGCAATCGTGCAGGTGGCAGTGCAGATAATTTAGTTGGCACTTACACCGTGAACTTATCGACCGAAGCATTGAACGGCACTTGGAAACTGCGTGTAAACGATAATGCTGCCGGTGATGTGGGTTACATCAATAGCTGGTCGATTACTTTTTAAGATCGTTCTTTAATCTATGCAATGCAAAGCCCTGGCAAAGCCGGGGCTTTTTTTTGTGAACCAGTTCACATTTATGCGTGAACTGGCCTTCAAATCAGTTGCACTCTGTCAAAAATTGTCAATACGGGATGTCTCAAGCTGTCGAATGCCTCACAGAACACTACAATATCCATTAACTGTAGGTGCAGGCTTTTAAGTCATTTACTTATAAAGCCGTTCCCTAAAGTCAATAAAAGTTTTCATTGCTTCAAGTGACGCAAGTATTCAGGGGAAACAAGCGATGCTGGGGATGCAGAATAACGCTGCCAATCAAAACCCATTAGCCGCACGAAGATTATCTTCGGGTGCGCACTCGCTTATGTTTCAAGTGATAGATGTAGCTGCTTGCATGGGAGCTTATTAAATGAATCACCCATTATTAGCAGCAAAAAATAATCGACAATTGGATGTCAGCAAGATGCTTATTCGCCGACTTAAATTTTTAGCATGTACCGCTTTATTCGCACTTTCCGCGAACCTGGCATTTGCACAAACATCCGTTACCAATACCGCAACCATCACACCACCTACCGGTGTTACAGACCCAACGTGTAATGTGGCAAACCCGCCATGTAATAGTGTTGCTGATACCGATGCGGTAACGCCACTACGCGTTAATTTAACCAAGACTTGGGTTAATGGGGTCGCAGGCGAAGCGGTAAGCTTGACAATCGCGGGCGGGAATGCAGCCACTGCCGGTAGCTCGACAGCGCCTTCAACCACAACCGCAGCGGGCGCTAATGCAGCCGCAGGTACAACGATCACATTGGGCGAAGTATTTGGCACGCCAGCGAATGCCGCAAACTACACCTCGACTTTGTCTTGCGTAAAAGCGAGCGATGCATCGGTCGTCACCGTTACTGGTGCTGGCTTGAGCCGCACCATCACAATGCCGTCAGATAGCAGCGTGAACTGCACCTACACCAACACGCGCATCGCACAAACCTTGCAAGTGGTGAAGGCATGGACGAATGCCGTCGCCGGTCATACGGCAACAGTGACCACGACCGGTGGCACCAATAACTCGACCTTCACTGC
>JAYSQD010000170.1:0-110048 GCA_043721835.1 Arenimonas sp.
ACCAAAGCTACAGGGTACGAGCCCAGCACTTTGATCATGGCGGCGTATTTACCCAATTCCGATAAAGCGCGACCTACTTTGTCATCGGCGACATGGCCATTAACATCAATAAAAAACGCATATTGCCAGCGACCGGTATGGGCAGGACGCGACTCGATACGGTTCATGCTGACGCCGTATTTCGCAAATGGGCTGAGCACGTTATAGAGCGCGCCGGGTTCGTCGTTGACGTAAACCAATAAGGACGTGCGGTCATGGCCGCAGGGCGAAAATAATTCACGACCCAGTATTAAAAAGCGAGTGGTATTGTCCTGGCGATCTTCGATCGGGCCAGCGACTACTTTCAAGCCGTAGACATGACCGGCAGATTCACCGGCGATGGCGGCAGCATCATCGGCGCTACGGGCACGACGGGCAGCTTCGGCATTACTGGCGACCGGAATTTTTTCGGCTTTCGGCAAATGCTGACGCAGCCAGGCTTTGCATTGCGCCAGTGATTGTGGATGCGAATACACTCGCTCAATTTCATTGAGCTGGCCGGTGCGCGACAGCAAATGCTGATGCACGCGCAATTCCACTTCACCGCAAATTTTAATGCCCGATGTCAAAAACATATCGAGTGTCGATTGAATGGTGCCTTGTCCGGAATTTTCGACCGGCACTACACCAAAATCAGCATTACCGGCTTCTACTTCTTCAAACACTTCTTCGATACTCGCCAAGGGCAAACCATGTGCCGAATGTCCGAAGTGCTTGAACATGGCCTGTTGCGAGAATGTGCCTTCCGGGCCCAGGAAGCCCACTTTCAATGGCTCCTGTTGCGCGAGGCAAGCAGACATAATTTCGCGAAACAATCGGACCAATACTTCGTCCGCCAAGGGTCCGGAATTACGATCCAGCACTTTACGCAGGACTTGCGCTTCACGTTCCGGACGATAGTAATCAATGGCTGCTTTCAGCGGACCTTTTGCCTTGCCCACTTGTTGTGCCATTTTTGCGCGATCGGCGATTAAGTCCTGAATTTGCAAATCGATACTATCGATGCGCAGACGCACCTCGTTCAAGGCAGGAGACGAGGCCGAAACTGATTTTTCGACTTTGGTGGCGGACGCTTTTTTAGTCGCTTTCTTTGCAACTTTTTTAGTGGGTGTTTTTTTAGTTGCCATTTCGAGTCTTCATCAGGCTTCTGGGCCCCGGCGGCGCCGGGGTGACTGCAATTAATTATCCGTTGCGTTTGGCAAAGTCTTGCATGAAATCTACCAATGCCTGCACGCCTTTTACCGGAATGGCATTGTAGATCGATGCACGCATACCGCCCAAAGCACGGTGACCTTTAAGGCCCAGCAATCCGGCAGCTTCGGCTTCTTTCAGGAAGGGTTTATCCAATTCGGCATTGGCCAGTACAAAAGGGATATTCATCCATGAACGTGCATTAGTCTCAATCGGGTTGCTATAAAAACCGCTTGAGCCATCGACTGCTGCATAAAGCAGACGGGCTTTTTCAGCATTCTGTTTTTCCATGGCAGCCGCACCGCCCTGCTCTTTCAGCCACTGCAAGACTAAACCCAGAACATACCAGGAAAATGTCGTTGGCGTGTTGAACATCGAGTCGTTTTTGACCTGATTTTGCAATTCAAAGATCGGTGGCAAGTTGCGGCCATGTTTGCCGAGCAAGTCTTTGCGAACAATCACAATGGTCACGCCAGCAGGGCCTAGATTTTTTTGGGCGCCGGCATAGATCACGCCGAATTTTGAGACATCGACTGGGCGCGACAAAATATTCGAAGAAAAATCGGCCGCCAATGGCACGCCATTAACGTCCGGGGTATTGTGAAATTCGACGCCGTGAATGGTTTCATTCGGGGTGTAGTGCACGAAGGCGGCATCTTTGGTGAGCTGCCAGGTATCACGCGCAGGAATGGAGCGATAGGTGGTGTCTTTGGCACTAGCGGCAACATTCACGTTCACCGATGGCTTCATATTTTCGAGTGCTTTTTCACCCCAATGGCCGGTCAAAATAAAATCGACGGTTTGTTCGGGGCGCGTTAGATTCAACGGCAGCATTGCCGACAGGGTGGTGGCGCCGCCTTGCAAAAACAGCACGGCATAATCGTCGCTAATGCCCATTAAATCACGCAGATCACGCTCGGCTTGAGCAGCACAATCGATAAACGCCTGACCGCGATGGCTTAATTCCATCAGCGATGCGCGCTCGTTTTTATACTCGAGCAATTCCGATTGAACTTGACGTAATACAACTTCAGGCAGTGCGGCCGGGCCAGCACTAAAATTAAACGCGCGCGACATAAATGATCACCCATAAAAGGAATGCGAAAGATAAGTAACAGACGAACACTATCATGCTGGCAATCGCGCTAACACCCCATTTCAGGGCTTAATTTCAAACATTTTATAGAGCCTTTGCTCGAAATCCTCTGCAGTCAATGGCCTGTCATACCAGTAGCCTTGGCCTATTTCGCAACCCATTTCCAGTAATAATTCACGCTGACCAAGGGTTTCGATGCCTTCGGCGGTTAATAGCAAACCCAAGTCTTTGGCAAAACCAATAATTGTTTTGACGATAGCGCGATGACGATGATTACTTTCCAGGTCGCGAATAAATACCTGATCGATTTTTAACGCATCAAAAGCCGATGCCGCAAATGATTCAAGCGAAGAATAACCGGTGCCGAAATCATCCACTACTAAACCAACACCGAGTTTTTTCAGATCCAGCAAGCGCTCTTCTGCCATGCCGCGACCTTCTCGAAATACGGTTTCGGTCACTTCCAGGCGCAGCGTACTTGGCGGCAAGTTAAACCGCTCAAGCACCATCTGAACTTCTTCAAGCATCTCCGACGAGGTGAGTTGTTTTTCATCAACATTCACGTTGACAAATAATTCGTGGTGCCGGGGGAATTGTTTACGCCACTGCGACAAGTAGTAGGCTGCATGTCGCATCACCCAGGTATCCAATTCGGCGATGAGTCCGGTTTCTTCGGCCATTCTAAGAAAGTCGATTGGCATTAACAAGCCACGCGTCGGGTGTTGCCAGCGAACGAGCGCTTCGGCGCCAAGCACTTCACCACTTTGCAAATGCATGATAGGTTGAAAATGCAGGACAAATTCATTGCGCTCGAAGGCAGTCCGAAAATCATTTTCAAGTTCGAAGCGCTGTTTGGCTTGCTGGTGCATGCGATCATCAAAAATAACGAAAGCCGATTTACCTGCGGCCTTGGCACGATACATCGCGGTGTCTGCATCGCGAATTAATTGGTCGGGGGTCAGGTATTCATCACGACCCACCACAACGCCAATACTGGCTTTTGAAAACACCATTTGCCCGCCAACATCAAATGGCTGTTCAAACACGCGCAACACTACCCGCGCCAGCTGGCTTACCTGGACCTCGTCGCAGTCGCCCAAAGGCAATAAAGTGAACTCATCGCCGCCATAACGGGCGACGGTACAAAGACCGCGTAACTGGCTTTCCAGACGACGCGATATTTCGATTAATAAACGGTCGCCGGCATTATGGCCAAGACTGTCGTTCACCCATTTAAAGCCATCCAGATCCAGAAACAAAATTGCGTAGTCATAATTTTCTGATGCAATAGCGGAGCGGATTCGATCGGCTAATTGCAAAGTGAAATACATCCGGTTCGGCAAACCAGTCAAGGCATCATGCGTCGCATGAAAACGCAGCTTACGTTCGGCTTCACGTTGCTTGGTGACATCGAGCATGGTGCCGGTTCGGTGACGCTCGCCGTCCAGCATGACTTCGCCAATACTGGTATGGATAAACAGGCGCTGGCCGTCTTTGCGAATGAGGCCAAGATCGTATTCGCGCTCAATCGACTCGCCCATTTGCAGACGGTTGAATCGTACCAAAGTACCTTCAATGTCCTCGGGTGCGATGAAATCAAGAATTTGTTTTCCGATAATTTCGTGTTCTTCGTAACCCGTCATCGTCAGCAAAGTTTGATTGCAATAAACCAATTCCAATTCTTTCAAGATAAAAACACCGGCCTGGCTATGCTCTACCAAGGTGCGGTATTTACTTTCAGAACTCGCCAGCGCTTTTTGCATGCGCTGGCTTTCATCAACATCGACCAGTGATCCGGCAAAACTGCTCGGGTTGCCATGCTCATCGCGAATTAAACGCACACTGGCACTGACCCAGCGACGCTCGCCATTGCGGTCTAATAGCTGGGTAACATGCTCGCTGAAGCCCCCCTGGGTTTTGCCCAGATTGACCAGATATTCGCGTTCAGCAGGATCGGCATAGACTTCAAGGGTATTTTTGACGCGCTGCTTCAGCACTTCAACGCTTTCGTACTTCATCATCTTTGCCATCATCGGATTAGCATTGATGACCGAACCGTCCAAAGCACTTTCAAAAAGACCGCTCGGTGCGTTTTCAAATAATTCGCGATAACGCCGTTCGGCTTCTTTCAATATAGTCATGTAGCCGCGTTCTTCAGTGACATCGCGCATGGTGCCGGTGGAGGCAATCGCACCTTGATAATCAACAGCGGCGGCTCGTACTTCGAACAAACGCTGCGAGCCATTTTTATGGAGTAAATGAATTTCATAGATCTGCAAGCCGCGATATCCACTTTCACGTTCTGCTCTGCGTTGCGCCTGCTCAGCCGCATCTTCGGATGCAATTAAACCCATATACTGCATGCCAACCAATTCATCGAGTGCATAGCCAAGAGCGTCGGCTAGCGCTTGATTGGCAAATTTCACAAGCCCTTGCTGAATCAGGTAAACACCATCACGACTATGCTCAAGCAAGGCCTGATAAAGCGCTTGCGACTGCCTGAGAACATTTTCGGCTTCTACTTGCTGGGTAATATCGGTAATCGAGCCTTCCTGGAATATGAGCAGGCCGTCGTCGTTAAAAATATTACGGACGTTTTCGTTAATCCAGATTTTACTGCCGTCTTTGCGATAGACCTGCAAGCGGACATTGGTGGCGCGGCCATAGCGTTTTAAGTCTGCATAAATTTCGTCGATGCGGTCTGGTTCGACATAAATGGAACGCATATTGCCGGCATAGGCATTAAGGAAATCGGTTGGATTATCGTAGCCAAATATTCTTGCTAGCGCGGGATTGGCCTCGATGAAACCGCCCGTAGGCAAAGCCCGATAAAGCCCTTCGGTAGCCGTCAAATAAAGCGACCGATAAAACTGGTCGGAAATATCGTCAAGCGGTGCCTCGGTATTTTCTTGAAGTGGATGCAGAAGAAATAAAATGCAAACGGCGCCGTTGTATTCAATGTATTCGGCATTCAACAAATAATCTTTGACCGAATGATCGGCACAACGAATCGCGGCAAAAAGCTCGACGATTCTTTTATCACTCCGTAACATAGCCCAAGACTTGGCACGGAATTCCAGGTCATTCCATAGCCCGACTTCTATTGGTGTAAAGCCGACCAATCGATCAAGACCGTAGCCAAAGACTCTGATAAAGGCCGGGTTGGCCTCCATAAAAGCACCGTCGTTGGCATTAAGAATGCCGACCGGGCTGGTAGAAGTTTTGAAGGCATCAATCAGATGCATGGGCTACTTTGAACGCATCAGGCCAACAATGCCTGATGCCGGTCAAAGTCCTCCGCGTGGGGCGTAGACCAATAAGGCCGTCAAGGACGCAGCCAAAATAGCAGCCGCCGCAATTAACCACCATAAAGAGTTGGTGTCTTGCGGACTTTGCTGGGTGTTTTCGACTTCATCGAAATTGGCGGGACTATCGGCATTAAACTCCGCCGGAATTTTATTTTTCACCGCTTGAATAGTTTGCGTGTGCGTTACGGTGCCAGAAGGTACAGCAATGTCGCGACCCCTAAGTGGCAAACCTGGTGCTTCGAGCATAAAACGCGATTGCTCGATCGCAATTTGATCGCCTGGCGAGAGCAATGCATCGGTCACGGCAATACCGTTCACCTGCGTTATCGCCTCTGGGCTCATCGCTCGCAATACCACTTTGTCGCCATGCAATTCGATTTGCGCATGTTTTTCTGCCACAGAGTCATCTTCAATAGCGATATCGGCATTAACACCGGAACCCAATAATTGTGGATTGACCAAACCGTAAATCCGGCCAAAATGTTGGCCGCTTAAGCCGCGCAGCAATACCCGTGCGGCACTGACTTGCTGGGTTTCGTTTAAGGTAAGCGGGCCATTTTCTGGGATATTCCGGTTAATGGCTTTTGCATCGGTATCCCGCAACAAAATTCTGGTTTGATCAAAACAAAGCAGATCGCCTACGCGCAACATGGCTAATTGTTTGACGGGCCTGCCATTCAAATGGATCGACTGACTATCAGGCAACACCTTAAGCCATACACCACGACGATCGGCAATAATGCTGGCGTGATGGGCGGCCAGACCACTTTCAGGCAAACTCACCAACATGTCCGGCCGCGAACCAATGGTCACTTCACCTGCTTCAAAATTGATCTCGCGATGTTCACCATTGGGGAAGCTGAGCTGCATAGGGTCTCCTTCTAGATGGCGAATTTAACACAATCTTGGGGGCCACTTCTAATAAGCCACCTAGGTCACAAAACCGCGTTACCAGCGAAAAATAATTCCCCCCATATCCAGCCTACACAAGCCTTGATGGTTGTGGTGATTCTCCCCTGGCGCCTTGTCGTGTCTGGAACCGGTGGCTTTTATTAAAATGACCACAAACAGATAACAGACTCAGCTCTTGTTAAAACGAAAAAACTCCGCAGAATAGGACGTATCCTTTTCAAGTATGAGTTTATGGCCAGTATTGATATCCAGCGCAGCCACAGCAAGCCTGTCAAAGAAGCAAAAAAATCGGTTGAACGAGTGGCTAAACACATTGCTGAAAAATTCGATGTTGAATACGAATGGGACGGAAATACGCTCAACTTTAGTCGTTCCGGTGTCGACGGCCATATAGCCGTGAGCGCCAAAGAAGTTCATGTATCGGTCAATTTGAGCTTTATGTTGATGATGATCAGGTCATCGGTCGAGAAAGAAATTCATCGCTACCTGGACGACGAATTCAAGTAACCATCAATCCGCAAATGGATTTTTGTGCCCGGCAAATAGACGCTTTGAAATTTGATATTCGCTGTTTGCTACCAATTCCAAAAATTCATCGGCACCGTCCAGTTGAGCGAAGGATTCAAAACCGCGTTCCAAGAAGCCCTGTAATTCCTGCAAACCGGCCAGACGGGCTGGTGTTCGCGAAGCTTTAAGTAATTTATAAACCCCGTGTTTCTGCACTGCAGCATCCAGGTTTTTTCCAACCCGAATAATCAGATCAATCTGGTGACGGCGCAGGCGCGGACAACCTACTTCGCGATACGCCTCAACATAGTGGGCAAGATCCACCTCGCCTTTTTTGTTGAGCTTGATGGCTTGGGCCATCGCCAAATCAAAGGCATGGCTGACAACGGCAAGTTCAATCGTATCGACGGCCGCTTGCAGTAAAGTCTGCGGCAGAATTCTTGCCATCATGGGCAATATTTTGGCGGCATCACGGTCGCGCGCCGAAAAATCCTTATCGGCATATAAATCAGCCAAAAAAAACTCGCCCGCTGGACGCATTTTCGGATCTAACAGAATTTCGGCAAAGCTCATCCGCAGCCGTTCGGACTGCCAACGGCGCAGGGGACCCAGGCTGGGCAAGCTCAAACGCGGCTCCAGCGCCGGATTGTTCATGCGCTTTTGCCAGTTCAAACGCTTTGCTAGTGCATGTCTAAGGGCTTGGGTCATAGAATTTCGTGAATCGCTTCCTTGTTTCGCAGACTGTGCAGGCTACAATCCTACCGGTTTCCTGTCAGGCTTTATTTGCATGCTCGTACTCCAACCCGCAAAAAACACCCCCACCAGCCATGGTCGCATTGGTCTGGCCATTGCTGGCGGCGGCCCTATTGGCGGCATGTATGAGCTCGGTGCATTGCGCGCGCTCGACGCTGCCATTGAAGGATTGGACCTGACTCGACTGGATGTTTACGTCGGTGTGAGTTCTGGCGCATTTTTGGCCGCCGGTCTGGCAAATCGCTTGAGTACCGCTGAAATTTGCCGCATTTTCATTACTGGTGACAGTAAAGACATCAGTTTTCGCCCGGAAATTTTTCTGCAACCGGCTTTTGCCGAGTATTTAGAACGCGCCATTTCCATTCCTGCGATCTTTTTTGATTGGTGGCGCGATGTATTGACCGACCCGACCGGTTCAAAGCTTAGCGATGTTATCGGTCGCTTTAGCAGCGCCATTCCCACGGGCTTGTTTAATAATCAGGAAATCGAGACTTTTTTGCGCACTATTTTCACCATGCACGGGCGCAGTAATGATTTTCGCAAACTTGATCGCAAACTTTATGTCGTCGCAGTCGATTTAGACAGCGGCGAAGCCGTTCGCTTTGGCGGTCCGAAATGGGACGACGTCCCCATATCGCAAGCCATTCAAGCCAGTGCCGCACTGCCGGGCTTGTATTCACCGGTCGATATTCGGGGTCATCATTTTGTTGATGGCGCGCTGCGTCGCACCATGCATGCCTCGGTCGTACTGGACCATGGTATCGACTTGATGATCGGCATCAATCCATTTGTACCTTTCAATTCAACGAATGCAAAATCCCAGCCTAGAGGAATTAAAAAACTGGCCGAAGGCGGGCTTCCGGTCGTGTTATCGCAAACCTTCCGCACATTGCTGCAATCACGTATGCAAGTGGGTTTGGCAAAATATGCCCAGCAATATCCTGCTGTTGACCAGATGGTTTTCGAGCCCAATGACGATGACGGCGAAATGTTTTTCACCAATGTTTTCAGCTTTAGTTCGCGCCAACGCGTGTGTGAGCACGCCTACCAAAGCACGCTGCGGGACTTGCGCAATCGCAAGGCAGAATTAGCGCCAGTGCTCGCCAAACACGGCTTGAAATTGCGCGATGAAGTATTAAATGCCAAATCCAGTTCCATCATGCACGGTATGCAAAAGCCGATTCGACAAACCGAGACTACAGCACGTTTGCGACGGGCACTGGACGATATTGAACATTCCATGCAAATGCGTTAACCGTAAAGATTGTCACTGGTCTGTTCGCGGCTTTAGCCGCTCCAACTAATATTCCATGTTAATGAATGGTGTGAAAGCTCTAGACATAGCGTGAAAAATCCGCAACACATAAAGCCTTTCGGAGGGAATTTCTCATGGCAAAACTCAAAAAATCAACGCGCAGCAAAACCGCTACCGGCACTAGCCCGACCTCGGATTTGAAAGCGCAAGCAGAACAAATGTCAAAATCAATCGTTGATTCGGCACAACAAATCTGGATGGCTGGCATGGGCGCATTCAACCGCGCACAGGGCGAAGGCTCCAAATTATTTGAAGCCTTGGTCAAAGAGGGCATGAACATCGAACAACACACCCGCAAATTAGCCGGTGGTAAAGTAGAAGCTGTGCGTGACGCCGTCGAAACCCGTGTGGGTGTAGCACGCGAACGTGCCACCGATACCTGGGACCGTCTGGAAAAAGTATTTGAAGAACGCGTACAACGCGCTCTGAACCGTTTGGGCGTTCCAAGCCGCGAAGATTTGTCTGACCTGACCTCACGCGTAAACAGCCTGACCGATTTATTGCGCAAGCAAGCAGGCAAAGCCGAAGCCAAGCCATTGGTTAAAGCTGTCAAAACTGTCAAACCTGCTGCCAAAAAAGTGGCAAAAGCTGCAAAACCTGCTGCAAAGAAAATAGTGAAAACTGTCAATGCCGCCAAGCCTGCCGCTAAAAAAGCCGTGAAGGCTGCTGCCAAACCAGCAGCCAAAACCAGCAAAGCAAGCAGCAAAAAATTAGTAGCAAAAGCCAAGCCGGCCGCTCGCAAAGCAGCACTGCCAAACGCTGTTAAGCCCATTGCTCCAAGCACCGAAGCTTAATTAACTGTTGTAAAGTTGCGCCCGCCAGTCTAAAAACGAAGTACGTCAGATCCCTCCCCTTACGCCCTTCAGACTGGCGGGCCATCAACCCATACTCTCTCAGTATCACTAGCTGAGTTATGCCCAGACCCTGATCTGGGCATTTTTTTGCCCTGCTTTCTGCGGCCAAGCGCCTGCCTTCACGTTACAATACCCTCCCCCCAAGTACCTCTCTTCCCGGAGCCTTTGCATGCTAGCCATTAGCCCCATCTTGATTGCCATTTTTATCGGGCTAGTTTGTTTTCTGTTTTGTTTCTGGTGGTTTGGCATCGTCAAACGCCGCCAGGCAGAAATTCAAACCGGTGTGGTGACATTGGCGGCAATGAAGTGGCGTGAATGCGTTGGTCTGGTAATTCAATCGCTGGAAAAAGATGGTTATCGCGAAGAAATTTCTAGCCGACAACCTGGTGACGGCGGTACTGAATTTCTATTGAAAAAAGGTTCGGCCTTAACATTACTCAGCTACAAACACGGCACCGCCTACCATTTAGGCGAAGCCAATATCCGGGATTTTGCCAATGGCGTACAACTCATCGGCGCCAGCAAAGGCATTCTGGTAACACTTGGCACCATTGAAAATATGGCGAAAGACGTCGCAAATCGCTATGACATTCAGGTCATTGATGGTTCGACACTTTGGCCACGCATTGAAGGCTTTTTATCCAGCAATATGCTGGACACTGTCCGCCAACAAGCCAGCGCACAGACCAAATCAAAAGTACAACTCAGTGGTGCTATCAGCGTCGGTCTGATGATTTTGAGCTTCTTTATCTTTGGCGGTATCGCCGCTCTTAGCGGCAGCGATTCTGAAACAGCCGATGCAACCCAAGTGGCACAAACTGCCCCAACGACAATCAACAAGCCAATCGATCCAGAAGTAGCAAAATTGAATGCTACCGCCAAGGCACTGGACGAAATCGATAAATTAACCGACAAGCAACTTGCCAAACGTAAAGCCGACACCGCTGTTACCATTTCAGCATTACCGTCAGTGAACACTGCTGTTTGGTACAGCGCTTCGACTTTGCAAGTCAATTTAAATACTGAAAAAAATGATGACAAAGTATTGATTGAAGAAATCTGTCGCATTCTTACCCAGCGCGAAGAACTTCGTTACACCCGTTTGCAACTGGAACCACCATCAGGAAGCACCTCCCCGGTCCGCTTCAGACAATGCCTGTAGGAGCCCGCTTGCGGGCGACGATGTTTGCATTTGCCACTGTGGGAGCTGGTTCACCAGCGATTAAACCTCCCAAGCATACGCAAACTTACAGCATTCGCGCCTGACGGACGCTCCCACGGAAGAAGAAGGCTCATTTACATGCAATAAAAAAACCCGCTTTCGCGGGTTTTTTGTTTTCAAAAGTATTTTCAACTTACCAATGCACACCACGCATAACCGCAGCAAAGGCGATTTGCTCATTCGTGGGTTTATCGGCTTCGCCACGGCCTTTCATGCCCTTGGCGGCTTGTGAATCGGGGAACATTTCAAACGCCGTATTCATGATGACTTCGTAGGCTTTCGGCACCAATGCATTGAGTGTTGCAGCAAAAATACCCATGCGGGTAGCAACGCGGCTTGGGCGTTCGATAATGGCTTTCACTACCATGTCGGCAGCTTCTTCCGGCGTAAGGGTCGGAATGGAATCGTACATTTTGGTCGGTGCGATCATTGGTGTTTTCACCAGCGGCATATTGATCGTGGTGAAGGCGATATTTTTCCCGCTGAATTCTGCCTGTGCACAACGACTGAAGGCGTCCAGTGCCGCTTTAGAAGCCACGTAGGCCGAGAACCGTGGCGAGCTAGCCAATACACCAATCGAGGAGATATTGACGATATGGCCTTTCTTGCGTTCGGTCATCACTGGCAAAAAGCCCATGATCAAACGCAGGCAACCGAAGTAATTCAATTGCATCGTACGTTCGAAATCGTGGAAGCGATCATAACTGGCTTCAACCGAACGACGAATCGAACGACCGGCGTTATTGACCAACACATCCACATGCTTATGATCGACCAATACTTGCTTCACCAATTCGTCGCAAGAAGCTAGGTCGGTGAGGTCACAGGTATAAGCCCAGCACTTGCCACCCAGCGCGACAATTTCATCGCGGGTTGCAGTCAATTCTTTTTCACCGCGGGCAACGATAATGACTTTCGCACCGGCTTCGGCAATTTTAATCGCCGATGAGCGACCAATACCGGACGAACCGCCGGTGATCAATACGACTTTATTTTCAACCTTGCCGCGCAATGAGCGATCGACAAATAAATCCGGATCCAGATGACGTTCCCAGTAATCCCACAAACGCCAAGCGTAGCTTTCCAGTTCGGGCACGGAAATTTTGCTGCCTTTTAGTGCGCGTTCGGTTTCACGGCTATCGAAGCGCGTTGGGTAAGTAATATTTTTTACCACCTGCTGCGGAATACCTAAGTCCTTGAGCAACATATTGCTGAAACGCTTCACCGGAGGCAGATTCATCACCGCGCCGCGAACGGCTGCTGGCACAACCGCCAACATACGGGCATCCAGACGCATGGTCATTTCCGGCGCATGGGCTGCACGGCAGAACACATTCATGATCTCGCCAATGCGCAAGGCATTCGGATCTACCAAATGGAAGCAACCTTTATCAAGACCTTTTTTATGCGCGATGTGGTCCATGGCATCGGCGACGTAATCGACCGGAACCACATTCATGGTGCCGCCTTCAATACCCAGAGTTGGCACCCATTGCGGCAAAGTTTGACGAATTTTCTTGATCAGGGTGAACAGGTAATACGGGCCGTCGATCTTGTCCATTTCGCCAGTCTTTGAATGACCCACGACAAAACCCGGACGATAAATACGATAAGGAATCTTGCAGGTTTTGCGCACCAGACCTTCCGACTCGTGTTTAGTGCGGAAGTAAGGGTCGTTATCTAGGTCCTCGGCTTCCTTGAACATGTCTTCACGGAAAATGCCGCGATACAAACCGGCAGCGGCAATCGAACTGGTGTGATGGAAGCAACCGGCTTTTATCGCCGTAGCGCATTCGATGGCATGTTTGGTGCCGTCAATATTGGCCACTTGCTGCGAAGGACCATCAGCGCTTAAATCATAAATAGCGGCAAGATGGAAGAAATGCAGCACTTTTTTGGTGGTCAAGGCTTTGAGTTGCACTGCCGTCAAGCCAAGCTTGGGCTTTGATAAATCACCGGTAACCGGGATCACCCGTTTTTTATCCCACGCCATGGAATCGGCGATGGCATTGAATTTTTTTTCCGACCCTTTGCGCACCAACACATGAATCGTGCCTTTGCGCTTCAATAAATTACTAACCAAATAACGGCCGATAAAACCGGTGGCACCGGTAACGAAATAGCTCATGATTCCCCCACTCTGGCTAGTCATAGCTCGGCGACTGCCGAACCCAAGCTGCTAAATTGCCAGACCTGAGCCAATCTTACAAACCCTAATTTGCAGATGCGTTGACCCGCATGTGCCGCCGTGCTTTCATTGGGGCTACCGAGTACCCCGAGAAACCTGTCATGGCCGCGCCTAAAGACGATTTACAAGCAAAGTTTGAACAAGCAACTAAAGACATCAAAAGCCTGAAAGAAAAACCAGATAACGACACTCTGCTCAAACTCTATGCGCTTTATAAACAAGGCTCAGAGGGCGACGTAAAAGGCGAAAAGCCGGGCTTTTTTGATTTTGTCGGCACCGCTAAATACGAAGCTTGGGGTAAATTGACCGGCACCAAACAAGACGACGCGGTCAAAAAATATATTGATCTTGTCAAAAAATTGGTGAGCTAACTCACTATGGCAGCCCCCAAAACACGCCAACGGATTCTGGACACCTCACTTGCCATGTTTAATTTACAGGGCGAGCCGAACGTCACTACCAATCATATTGCCGATGAGCTTGAAATTTCACCGGGCAATTTGTATTACCATTTTCGCAATAAAGACGACATTATTGAACAGCTATTCCAGCGTTATGAAGAACGCATGGACTCCGCCCTGATCGCCCCCGAAGGCCGTCTGCCGAATCTGGAAGATATCTGGTTGCAACTGCATCTGGTGTTTGAATGTATTTGGGAATACCGTTTTTTATATCGTGACCTGGTGGATATTCTTAGCCGTAATCGTCATCTGCGCATGCGCTTTGCCCGCATTTTAAAACGTGCGGCCAGCAATGCCACCACCGTTATGCGTGGTCTCGTACAAGCCGGCGTAATGCGTGCTTCGGGCACCGAGATTGAAGGTACCGCTACCAATATTCTTGTGATCGCAACATTCTGGCTGAACTATGCCAGCGTTCGTGGCGACAAAGACGAACAGGAAGCGATCCGCAATGGCATCGTGCAAGTGATGATGCTGATATCACCGTTCTTGCGCGATGAAGAGCGGGTGCATCTTAATACCTTGACGATGGCTTATAAAATTTAAGTTTTGCTCTGGTCACCATCTCCCCATATCGTCACAAGTATCATGAAGCGATTGTGCCGTATGGAGAGATGATATCTCGGGAAGTTTAATCCACCGTCGCAGGCAATAGTTTTTCCGGCTCGGCCTGCGTGTCAATTTTCAGCTCGCCGTTTTCCACCATCACGCTAACGCGACCACCGTTGACCAGTTTGCCGAATAATAATTCATCGGCAAGTGGACGTTTGATCTTGTCTTGCAGCAAACGTGACATGGGGCGTGCTCCCATTTGTGCATCGAAACCATTTTCTGCCAACCACTGACGGGCTTCCGGTGTTGCCGAAATAGTCACGTGTTTGTCATGCAACTGGGCTTCAAGCTCAATCAGGAATTTATCTACTACGCGCAATACATGATCAAAGCCGAGGCCCTGGAATTGCACGATCGCATCAAGACGATTGCGGAATTCCGGCGTAAAGGCTTTACGAATTGTTTCCATGGCGTCGGTCGCATGATTCTGTTCGACAAAGCCCATGGTACGACGCGCTGCAAGCGCTGCACCGGCATTGGTTGTCATCACCACAATCACGTTTTTGAAGTTTGCTTCACGACCATTGCTATCGGTAAGTACACCGCGATCCATAATTTGCAGCAGCACGTTATAGACATCGGGATGGGCTTTTTCGATTTCGTCCAGCAGCAACACGCAATGCGGGGTCTTCACGATTTTTTCGGTCAATAAGCCGCCTTGGTCGAATCCGACATAACCCGGAGGTGCGCCCATCAAGCGACTGACCGAATGGGCTTCCATATATTCCGACATATCAAAACGCACCAACTCAATACCGAGCTGCATGGCCAATTGCTTGGTGACTTCGGTTTTACCAACACCGGTGGGGCCTGCGAATAGGAAATTACCGATCGGTTTGTCCGGATTAGCCAAACCAGAACGTGCCATCTTGATAGCGGACACCAAAGTTTCAATCGCCGGGTCTTGGCCGAAGATCACCATTTTCAGGTTGCGTTCCAGGTTACGCAGTACATCTTTGTCTGATGCCGACACTTGTTTGGCAGGAATGCGCGCCATCTTCGCCACAATAATTTCGACTTCTTCCACATCAATGATATTTTTGCGTTGTTCTGGCGTGCGTAAACGCTGACGCGCGCCGGCTTCGTCGATTACATCAATGGCTTTGTCCGGCAATAAGCGATCGGCAATATGTTTGACCGATAAATCAACGGCAGCTTGAATGGCTTCCGAGGTGTATTGCACTTCGTGATGCTTTTCAAAACGTGATTTCAAGCCATGCAAAATCGCTACAGATTCCGCAACCGATGGTTCCACTACGTCTATTTTCTGGAAACGACGAGCTAGCGCGCGGTCTTTTTCAAACACGCCACGATATTCCTGGAATGTTGTGGAACCTATGCAGCGCAGCTCTCCGTTTTGCAGAACGGGTTTAATTAAATTAGAGGCGTCCATGGTGCCACCGGATGCCGAACCGGCACCGATAATGGTATGAATTTCGTCAATAAACAAAATGGCACGCGGTTCTTTTTTCAATTGCGCCAAAACACCTTTCAGGCGTTTTTCAAAATCACCGCGATATTTGGTGCCTGCAACTAATGCACCAAGATCAAGCGAATAAATAATCGCGTCGTGTAAAACTTCCGGCACATTACCTTCAACAATTCGATACGCTAAACCTTCGGCCAAAGCCGTTTTGCCGACACCCGATTCGCCCACGTACAAAGGATTGTTTTTACGGCGGCGGCATAGCACTTGAATGGTGCGTTCAACTTCATCTTCGCGGCCAATCAAGGGATCAATTTTACCTTCGCGAGCCATATCATTCAGATTGCTGGCAAACTCCTGCAGCGGGTTACCTTTCGGTTCTTCGCCAGCTTCACTATCGTGTTTAGCATCCGAGGCATTTTTGTCCTCGTTGGAATCCTGAATTTTGGAAATGCCATGCGACAGAAAATTCACGATGTCCAGGCGTGTGATGTCTTGTTGCTGCAGCAAATAAACCGCATGTGAATCTTTTTCGCCGAAAATGGCGACCAGCACATTGGCGCCAGTGACTTCTTTTTTGCCCGATGATTGCACGTGATAGACCGCGCGTTGGAGCACACGTTGAAAACCCAGCGTTGGCTGGGTGTCACGGGCGTCTTCAACAGGCAATACCGGCACGCTATCGACAATGACCTGCTTCAAACCTTCGAGCAATTTGTTTTGATCCACACCACAGGCATTCAGCACGGTCATTGCGGAGGGATTTTCCAGCAAGGCAAGTAGCAGGTGCTCAACGGTCATGAATTCGTGCCGCGACTCACGTGCTTGCTTGTAGCACTGGCCGATCGAAAATTCCAAGTCTTTACTAAACATTAAATGTCTCCTGACGATGACATCAATATGGGGTGCTTCCTGCGTATTTCAAATGCCGTTTTGCAATAACACATTCGCAGCCTATGCTTTTTCCATAACGCATAACAAGGGGTGTTGATGACTTCTTGAAAATTCATTCACTTGCGTTACCTTGGATTCAGCCACATCTCTTGTGAAGACGCCGCAGACACCGCGTCCACGGGTATGGACATGAAGCATGACCTGGGTCGCTTTTTCGCGGTTCATCGCGAAAAAAAACTCTAATACTTCGACAACAAAATCCATTGGCGTAAAGTCGTCATTTAACACCATAACTGAATACAGCGGCGGCCGTGTCACTTCAGGCTTGGCCGTTTCTAGTGCTAGGCCGCGTTCGTGTATTTCTTCGGGTTCGTTTCGTTTTGCCATGGCTCGATTATAAAGCTTTGATGAGTTCTTTAAGGTGTGTCTTAAATGAAAATTAACAAGTGCATGGACGAAAGCTGGGCATTTCCGACACAATGGACGGCTAGATAAGCCTTAAACCTTGCTGCAACAAAGGACGCGAACTCGTTGAATTACAAGAAAGCTCAATTTTGGCAGCCCGACGTGACGGTCGCGACCATTGCGGTGCGCGATGGCCGCTTTTTAATGGTGGAAGAAACCGTTGGCGGTCTATTAGTGCTCAATCAACCGGCCGGCCATCTTGAGCCCGATGAGTCGGTGCTGGCCGCCGCCGTGCGCGAAACCATGGAAGAAACCGCTTGGGAAGTGAAACTCACCGCCTTTATCGGCGCTTATCAATGGAAAGCGCCTGAAACCGGAAGGCATTACCTGCGAATGGCCTTTGCTGCCGACCCCGTTGCGCATTTCCCCGAGCGAGCGCTTGATGACGGCATCGTGCAAGCACTTTGGCTCACACCGGAAGAATTACTGTCCGAACAAGCGCGTCACCGCAGCCCCTTGGTTTGGCAGGTGCTGGAAGATTATCTGGCCGGACAACGGCATCCATTGTCTTTGTTAAGTCACATTGCATGAGCAAGGTAATGTTGGGCGTCTCGGGCGGCGTTGACTCCTCGGTCGCCGCACTTTTGTTGAAACAGCAAGGCATTGAAGTTGCCGGTTTGTTTATGCAGAACTGGGACGAAGACGATAGCGGCGAATGCCGTGCCGAAGATGACCGACGCGATGCGCTCGGCGTCTGTGGGCGTCTGGATATCCCGTTCTATTCCAGAAATTTTGCCAAAGAATACTGGAAAGGCGTGTTTGAATATTTTCTCGATGAATACCGTCGTGGCCGCACGCCAAACCCTGATGTTCTCTGCAATCGTGAAATAAAATTTAAGACGTTTCTACACGAAGCACAAAGTTTAGGCGCCGAAAAAATTGCGACCGGCCATTACGCTCAAGTCGAACATTGTGAAGGTGAATGGAAGCTTTTACGTGGCGCCGACCAGGATAAAGATCAAACCTACTTCCTGCATCAACTTGGCCAATCACAACTCGCTGCCACTCTATTCCCGATTGGTCATTTGCCAAAATCCGAAGTCCGCCGATTGGCACAAGAAGCGAATTTGCCAACCGCACAGAAAAAAGACTCTACCGGTATTTGTTTTATTGGTGAACGTGATTTTCGTGAATTTCTTGGTCAATATATTCCGGCCAAAGCCGGTGAAATTCGCAGTGTTGACGGCCTAAAAGTCGGGCAACACACCGGCGTGTTTTATTACACGCTTGGTCAGCGCGAAGGCCTGCATATTGGCGGTATTAAGGGTCGCCCGGCGGCGCCATGGTTTGTCGTTGGCAAAAGTATCGAGAAAAATATTCTCTACGTCGATCAAGGTATTGACAGCACTTGGTTGCAATCAACCGAACTGCATAGTGAACCGGTGCATTGGATCTCTGAAAACACGAAGCCTCGAGAGTTTAGATGTACTGCCAAGACCCGTTATCGACAATCGGATGAAGAATGTCTGGTTCAGCAACTTGAAAACGGCGAATTGAACGTCATATTTGATAGAGCGCAGCGCGCTGTTACTCCCGGACAATCGGTCGTGTTTTATCAGGGCGATGAATGCCTAGGCGGTGCGGTGATTGCTTCAACCAACTCGAAAATGGAAACCCAAGTCAGATGAAAGATAGAGTTATTGCCCTCGCCGGTCTAATGCAGGCACTTCATCAAGTGCAAGGCATGGCAAACAATGGCCATTTCGAGACGCAACCCTTATCGGTCTGCATGGACAGCCTGTTTCGTTTTGATGCCGGACCCGAAGAAATTTTCGGCTCGGTCGGCAATCTGAAACCCGGCTTGCAGCAGTTTTTAAAGCAACTCGAAGGCCAAACCCGAGACGGCGCCTTAATAAAAATGGCAATGAGCGTATTGCAGCTTGAGCGGCAATATATGGGCAAGCCCGAAGCCATACGTGCAGTACTGCATCAACTCAAACATCTTGAACCCTTACGCAATGAGCGTGGAAGCACTGATGCCGATGTGCTTGGCAAATGCGGCGAAATTTATGCCAACCACATCAGCCCACTCGGCCCCAAAGTGATCGTACAAGGCAGCCCTGCGTATTTAAGCCAGCCGATTGTGGTGGCCGAAATACGTGCCACCTTATTAGCCGCAATACGCGCTGCCGTTTTATGGCGGCAAATGGGCGGTAGTTACTGGGACTTTTTGTTTAGTCGCGGGAAGATGACGCGCGCAGCGAAAGAGTTGCTGGTTTGATTACATGTAGGGGCGCTGCTTGCTGCGCCCTGTCTCAGCATTATCGTAGATTTTGGGCGCAGCAAGCATGCGCCCCTACGACGGAATATTTACGGGTTTAAATTAATCCAGGTCGCCTTAAGTTCGGTGTACTTCTCAAATGCATGCAATGATTTATCACGACCATTACCCGATTGTTTATAACCGCCAAATGGTGCGGTCATATCGCCGCCGTCATAGCAATTAACCCACACGCTACCAGCGCGAAGTTTTCTTGCTACACGATGTGCGCGCGAAATATCGTTAGTCCAGACGGCTGCAGCAAGACCATAAGGCGAGTCGTTGGCAATACGTAATGCCTCTTCTTCGGTATCAAAAGTAATGGCCGATAATACCGGGCCGAATATTTCTTCTTGAGCAATAGTCGATTTGGAATCGACGTTTTCAAAGATGGTCGGTTCGATATAAAAACCGCCGCTTTCGGCATGCGCTTGCAGGCCACCCATGCTGAGTTTTGCGCCTTCGGCCTTACCTTTTTCAATATAGCCGAGTACGTTTTTCATTTGGGTTTCATCGACCATGGCGCCCATTTTTGCGCCGGGTTCCAGCGGATGTTGTGGTTGAAGTTTTCTGCCGGTTTCCATCACCATCGCCAGAAATTCATCCTTGATTTCGCGTTGCACCAACAGACGCGATGCGGCGGTACAGACTTCACCCTGATTATAAAAAATACCGTAGGCAGCTGAAACTGCAGCTGATTTTAAATTCGGTGCATCGGCAAAAATAATATTCGGGCTCTTGCCGCCACATTCCATATAGGCGCGTTTCAAATTCGAACGACCGGCACATTGCAGTAAATGTTTGCCGACAGCGGTTGAACCGGTGAACACCAGGCCATCAACATCCATATGCAATGCCAAAGGTTCACCAGCGCCTTTGCCAAAGCCCGGCAGCACATTGAAAACACCGGCAGGAATACCGGCCTCCATCGCGATTTCAGCGAGGCGAATGGCGGTTAACGGCGATTTCTCCGAAGGTTTCAAGACTACGCTATTCCCCATTGCGAGCGCGGGTGCGAACTTCCACGCCGCCATCAGCATCGGGAAATTCCAAGGCACGATTGCGCCGACCACGCCGAGTGGTTCACGGGTTACCAGCCCTAATTCATCGCGGCCAGTGGGTGCCACTTCGTCATAGACTTTATCAATCGCTTCACCGGTCCAGCTGATACAGCGGATGGTGGCGGCAACATCAACTTTCAAAGAATCATTGATCGGTTTACCCATATCAATCGACTCGAGCAAGGCCAATTCATCGGTATATTTTTCAACTAATTGGGCAAATTTAATCAAGGTTTTTTTACGGTGCACGGGCGAACTTTCCGACCAGACGCCGCTATCGAATACTTTTCGTGAAATTGTCACCGCACGATCAATATCTTCAGCTTCGCATTCGGCCACTTGGGCAATCACGCGGCCATCGGCGGGGCTGATGCAATCAAAAGTTTTGCCCGAAGCCGCATCAACAAACTTTCCGTTGATAAAAGCCTTCGTGCGGATTTGCATGGCATTGGCACGCGATTGCCACTCTTCGCGGGATGCTGGTTTGTTCATGGAAAGCTCCTGGAGTTTCGCCGTGTGTCGGTCGGTCGGGCCCAAGGGCCCTCCTGCGGGTTAGAAGGAAGCGGGGGTGTTGGCGCTGATAAGAATGGCGGCATCTTTACCGACATTGCGGAAACGATGCGGCGTGCGGCTTTCAAAATAATAGGCTTCACCGGGGCCAAGCACCTGGATGCGTTCGCCGATGGTAATTTCGACTTGCCCTTGGATAATGACGCCACCCTCTTCCCCATCATGCGTGAGCATAGTTTCGCCAGTATCGGTTCCGGCCGGCATCACTTCGCGCAAAATACACATCTGGCGATTTTTCTTGTGGCTGCCTATCAGGAAATAATGCACCGCGTTATTGCCGACATCGGGCTGGTCTTCGTGCGTGTAAAACGGGCTATCACTGCTGTCCTGCAAATCAATGGTGAAAAAATCGGCCAATGAAATCGGAATCCCGTCGAGCACCTTTTTTAGCGAACCCACCGAGGGGCTGACTTTATTTTGCTCAATCAACGAAATCGTACTATTGGTCACGCCAACACGTTTCGCCAATTCGCGCTGACTAAGCCCCTTGGATTTTCTTACTGCTTGAAGCCGGTAGCCGATGTCCATAATGCTTGCTCAGTATGATGTTGAATTTTTAACACTCTGAGCAGATTCGGTCAAATAAATGCACACATTGAACAGGTTGTAAATTTTATTCAACACTGCTAATTTCTCATTTCAACTTTGTTTACTGCCCCTAGGCCTTCTCATGACCGCTACCCACGAGCCTTCTTTTGGTGACTTTTATCGTCAACAGGCGACTTCGCAACCTGAGCATTTAGAAGCATTTTGGATGCCGTTTACTGCAAATAGGCACTTTAAGCAGCAGCCACGTCTTTTAGCCAGCGCCAAGGGCATGCACTATAAAGACGTTCAGGGTCGGGAAATTCTCGATGGCACCGGCGGACTTTGGTGCTGCAATGCCGGACATTCACGGCCACGCATTATTGACGCGGTCAGCCAGCAGATTGCGACCATGGACTTTGCTCCCACCTTTCAAATGGGGCACCCATTGCCTTTTGTCTTGGCTGAGCGCTTGGCCGCGATTGCTCCCGATCCACTCAAACATGTGTTTTTCACCAATTCGGGGTCGGAAGCGGTCGATACCGCCCTGAAAATTGCGATTGCCTATCATCGTGTTCGCGGCGAAGGCCAAAGAACGCGCTTTATCGGGCGCGAAAAGGGCTATCACGGCGTCGGTTTCGGTGGTATTTCGGTGGGTGGCATGGTCAATAACCGCAAATTTTTTGGCTCGATGCTGCCCGGTGTTGATCATATGCGCCATACACTGGATATTGAACGCAATGGGTTTTCCCGTGGCCTGCCGCAGCACGGCGCCGAGTTGGCCGATGACCTTGAACGTCTATGCCAGTTACATGATGCCAGCACCATAGCCGCCGTTATCGTTGAGCCAATTTCGGGCTCGGCAGGCGTGGTTTTACCGCCGGAAGGCTATTTAAAACGCTTACGTGAAATATGTACAAAGCACGGTATCTTATTGATATTTGACGAAGTTATTACTGGTTATGGTCGTGTTGGCGAGGCTTTTGCGGCCCAACGCTTCGGTGTAACTCCCGACATGATGACCACGGCTAAAGGACTGACCAATGGCTCGGTACCGATGGGCGCGGTGTTTGCCTCAAATGAAATTCACGATGCTTTTATGCATGGGCCTGATGCTGCCATCGAGCTATTTCATGGCTACACGTATTCTGGACACCCACTCGCCTGCGCCGCCGCCATCGCCACGCTAGATGTTTACGCGGAGGAAAATTTGTTCAATAAAGCTATTGAACTCGGAAGTTACTGGGAAGACGCTATTCATAAATTGAAAGGTCTGCCGAATGTCATTGATATTCGCAATTTCGGGCTGATTGGCGCCATTGAACTTGCATCGCGCCCCAATGCGGTGGGCTCCCGCGCTTTCGAGGTCTTCAATAAATGCTTCCATGAAAAAGATTTATTGATCCGCACTACCGGTGACATCATTGCGCTTTCGCCACCGCTGATTCTGGAAAAAACCCATATTGATGAAATTTTCAGTCGTTTATCTGATGCCATCAAAGAAACGGCATAAGCAAAATCATGAATTCACATAAGCACAAGACAGGCAAGTCAAGTAAAATAGTGTTTTGACTCTAAACAGCGAGAATTTTTCATGCTTATCGGCGTACCCAAAGAAATCAAGAACCACGAATATCGAATTGGCCTGACGCCTTCTGGTGCGCGCGAACTAATTTCGCACGGCCACAAAGTCATGGTGCAAAATGATGGCGGTAAGTCGATTGGCCTGACTAACGAGATGTATCAAAAAGCCGGTGCCGAAATTGTTGCCACGGCTGGAGAAATTTTCGCTCGTGCCGACATGATTATCAAAGTGAAAGAGCCACAGCCTAACGAATGCAAAATGCTGCGCCCCGGCCAATTGCTTTATACCTATTTGCATCTCGCTCCAGACCCCGAGCAAACCAAGGCATTGGTCGCCTCTGGTTGCACCGCGATTGCCTATGAAACCGTTACTGATCGCAAAGGCGGCTTGCCATTGCTTGCACCGATGTCGGAAGTGGCCGGTCGTATGTCGATTCAAGCCGGTGCTCATGCGCTCGAAAAAGCACAAGGCGGCTCCGGTGTTTTGCTCGGTGGCGTTCCCGGTGTAAAGCCGGCTGAAGTATTGGTGATCGGCGGCGGTGTCGTCGGCATCAATGCCGCACGCATGGCGATGGGCATGAATGCACACGTAACGATTCTGGATCGTTCACTCGATCGCCTGAAATATCTTGATGAATTGTATGGCTCGCAACTCACCACCATTTATTCGACGCATGACGCCATCGAAGAACGTCTTGCCGATACTGATTTAGTGATCGGCGCGGTATTGATTCCCGGCGCCGCTGCACCGAAATTAATTGCACGCTCGCAGCTTTCATTGATGCGTCCGGGTTCTGTTCTGGTCGATGTGGCCATTGATCAGGGCGGCTGCTTCGAAACTAGCAAAGCGACCACGCATCAAAACCCCACCTATGAAGTCGATGGCGTCATTCATTACTGCGTCGCCAATATGCCAGGTGGTGTTGCGCGCACATCGACATTTGCATTGACAAATGCGACCTTGCCGTTTGCCGTGCAATTGGCGAACAAAGGTCCGAAAAAAGCGATGCTCGATGACGAACATTTATTGAATGGTTTGAATATTCATGCCGGCAAAGTGACCTATGAAGCGGTTGCCAATGATCTTGGACTGCCCTACCTCTCGGCGCGGGATGCCTTGAGTCAATAAACACTGGTGAAATCATGAACGCGTTGGCCAAAGACCATCCACACACTGCCACGCTTCCGCATTTTGTCGGTGGCCATCGCGTTCAAGGACAAAGCAATCGCTTTAGCGATGTGTTCAATCCCGCTACTGGTGCGGTGCTCGCAAAAGTACCGCTGGCCAATAGTGATGAAGTTCGTAAAGCTGTCGATATCGCCGAACAGGCATTCAAATCCTGGTCGCAAGTCACACCGCTCAATCGTGCACGTGTACTTTTCAAATTCAAGGAATTGGTCGAAGCCAATCTTGAAACACTCGCCCATGCCATTACACTGGAACACGGAAAAGTATTAAGTGATGCGATGGGTGAAATTACCCGTGGCATGGAAATCGTAGAGTTTGCCTGCGGCATTCCGCATTTGCTCAAAGGCGAGCATTCAATGAATGTTGGCACCGGCGTCGATTCATGGAGTGAGTACGCGCCGCTGGGTGTCGTAGCCGGTATCACACCGTTTAATTTTCCGTGCATGGTGCCGATGTGGATGTTTCCGATTGCCATCGCCTGCGGCAATACTTTCATTCTGAAACCCTCCGAACGCGATCCCTCGCCTGCATTATTAATTGCCGAATGGCTTCATCAAGCCGGTCTTCCCGATGGCGTCTTCAATGTCGTTCATGGCGACAAGGAATCGGTCGATGCCATTCTCGATGAGCCCAGAATTCAAGCCGTGAGTTTTGTCGGTTCAACTCCGATCGCTGAATATATTTATTCGCGTGGCTGTAGCAATGGCAAGCGTGTGCAGGCACTTGGTGGTGCAAAAAATCATTTGGTGGTCATGCCTGACGCCGATATTGATGGCGTTGCTAATGCCTTGCTCGGTGCGGGCTATGGTTCGGCCGGCGAGCGTTGCATGGCGATCTCGGTCGCGGTTTGTGTTGGCGATAATACAGCCGATAAGCTTATCGAAAATCTAGCGCCTAAAGTCGCGGCATTACGCGTTGGTCCCGGTGGTAAAGACAATCCCGATATGGGCCCGCTGGTAACGTGTGCACATCGCGATAAAGTCAAAGCCTATGTCGACGATGGCGTTGCCGATGGTGCAAAACTTATTGTCGATGGCAGAGGCTTAAAAATCGCCGGACACGAAGAGGGTTTTTTTCTGGGCGGCTGTTTGTTTGACCATGTAAAACCCGGGATGAAGATTTACGACGAAGAAATTTTTGGCCCTGTGCTTTGCGTTGTTCGTGTAAGCACTTTCGAGCAGGCCTGCGACTTGATCAACAATCACGAATACGGCAACGGCACCGCAATTTTTACCCGCGATGGTGAAGCTGCGCGCGAATTTGCGCATCGCATCCAGGTCGGCATGGTCGGGATTAACGTACCAATTCCAGTGCCGATGTCCTTCCACAGTTTTGGCGGCTGGAAGCGCTCGCTGTTTGGCCCGCTGCATATGCACGGCACCGATGGTGTACGTTTTTATACCCGAATGAAAACCATCACTGCACGCTGGCCACGTGGCGGCAGTGGTGCTGAATTTGTAATGCCGACGATGAAGTGATTGCTCCAGTAGGAGCCCGCTTGCATGCTCCCTTCGCTTTGAAAAGCTCAAAGAGGGATTTCAGCACCCTTCATGTAAATCCATCGCGACCTACGTAGCCCCACTAATCGCCGTACACAAAAACATCCCAGCTCAGGCTATAATTTGCACCCTTGCCTAGGGCTTGGGCACTCAGCACAACCCTAATCACAACAATCACTTAGCCGCATATGATGCGGGCCCAGCCAGGAACGTGGATCCTCTGATGGATAGTTTGTTAAAACAGTTTGCCCAATCCTCTCAACTATCAGGTGGCAATGCCGCCTTTATCGAAGACCTTTACGAGCAGTATTTGCTCGATGCCGACAGCGTTGGGGCAAAGTGGAAGTCCTATTTCGATGCCTTCAAAGGCCGCGAAGCCGGTGATGTGCCGCACTCGGCCGTTATGGCGCAAGTTCAGCGCGCTGCGGCTCAGTCCAAACATCAAACCGGCGGCGGCTCGGTCGATGAAGAAGGCGCCCGCAAACAAACTGCCGTTGGCAAACTGGTTACCGCATTTCGTTCACGTGGACATTTGAGTGCCAAGCTCGACCCTTTGGCCATGATGCCGCAACAAGAAGCGCCGGATCTAGGCTTGGCATTTCATGGCCTAAGCCAATCAGATCTTGATACCGAATATGCAGTCGCCAGTTATTTCGGCGCCGAAAAATATAAATTACGCGATCTAATCAGCAAGCTTACGGCCACCTACTCAAGCTCGATCGGCGCCGAGTTCATGCATATTTCCGATGCCGCGCAACGACGTTGGATGCAACAAAAACTTGAAGGCGTTGCTGGTGTATTTGCCTTTGCCAAAGACGAAAAGAAACGCATTCTTGAACGCCTCACCGCAGCCGAAGGTTTAGAGCGTTATCTGGGCACAAAATATGTTGGGCAAAAACGCTTTTCCCTAGAAGGCGGCGATTCATTAATCCCGATGATGGACACCGTGATTCGTGAAGCGGGTTCGGCGGGTGTTAAAGATGTTGTTATCGGCATGGCGCATCGCGGACGTCTGAATGTATTAGTGAATACGCTTGGCAAACCGGCACAAAAATTATTCGCGGAATTTGAAGGCAAGTTCGATCATATCGAGGACCCCGCACATTCGGGCGATGTCAAATACCATATGGGTTTTTCGGCTGATGTAGCAACGCCGGGCGGCGCCGTGCATTTGGCACTCGCGTTTAATCCTTCGCATCTTGAAATCGTCAATCCAGTCGTGGCGGGTTCGGTGCGCGCACGCCAAATGCGTCGCGATGACGCCAAAGGCGAAAAAGTACTACCCATTTTAATTCATGGCGATGCCGCATTCGCTGGCCAAGGTGTCATCATGGAATTATTCCAGATGTCGCAGGCGCGTGGCTTCAAAGTCGGCGGCACTGTACATATTGTTATCAATAACCAGGTTGGCTTCACCACCAGCCGTGTTGACGACGCACGCTCGACTTTGTACTGCACAGACCCGGCAAAAATTATTGGCGCACCGGTGTTACACGTGAATGGCGATGACCCGGAAGCGGTCACTTTTTGCGCAAAACTCGCGCTTGAATTCCGCCGCACTTTCAATCGCGACATCGTGCTTGATCTGGTTTGTTATCGCCGCCATGGCCACAACGAAGCCGATGAGCCGGCAGCCACGCAGCCTTTGATGTATCAAAATATTCGTGCGCGTAAAACTACTCGTGAAATTTATTCCGATGCCTTGATAGCGCAAGCCGTGCTTACGGGCGATGAAAGCAAAGCGCTGGTAGATAATTATCGTAATAAGCTCGACAAAGGCGATGTCACTACCGAATTGGCACAAGCAGACAAAGATGTGGCCAATGTGGATTGGAGCCCTTGGTTAAGCGGCAAGTTATCGGACGTTGTCAAAACCGGTATGCCGCGTTTTGCGCTGGATGCACTCGCGAAAAAAATTAATACTATTCCCGACACGCTCAAACTGCATGCGCGTGTGGCGAAGATTTACGAAGATCGCAATAAAATGGTGGCTGGCGAACTCGCAATGGACTGGGGCTTTGCAGAAAATCTGGCCTATGCGAGCTTGTTGCAAGAAGGCTATAAACTACGTTTAGTAGGTCAAGATTCCGGTCGCGGTACTTTCTTCCATCGCCATGCGGTTTTGCACGACCAAGTTACAGGTGAGGCAGTTATGCCTTTGCGTGAGTTGGTACAAAACCCCGAACACGCCGTCATTATTGATTCGCTATTATCCGAAGAAGCCGTGATGGGTTTCGAGTTTGGTTATTCCACTGCCGAACCTATGACACTCAATATTTGGGAAGGTCAGTTCGGCGATTTCGCCAATGGTGCCCAAGTGGTTATCGATCAATTTATTTGTTCGGGTGAGTCCAAATGGGGTCGTTTATGCGGCTTGGCTTTGTTCCTGCCGCATGGTTACGAAGGCCAAGGTCCGGAACACAGCTCGGCTCGTCTTGAGCGCTTCCTGCAACTTTGTGCGCTGAATAATATTCAAGTGTGCACACCCACCTCGCCTGCACAAATGTTCCATATGCTGCGCCGTCAAATGTTGCGTGCCACCCGCAAGCCGTTGGTAGTGATGACACCAAAATCGATGCTGCGCCATAAATTGTCGGTGTCAACTTTAGATGATTTAGCCAATGGCGAATTTCAGAATTTAATCAAAGACAGTCAGTGTGCCGATGTACTGCACTCCGAGCGCGTTGTGGTTTGCGGCGGCAGGGTCTATTACGATTTAATCGAAGCCATACGAGCTAGAAATATAAAAAATGTTGCGGTCGTTCGTATTGAACAACTATATCCATTCCCGCGCCCGGAACTGGCGGCCGAACTCGCGCGTTTTGCCCATGTAAAAGAAATCGTCTGGTGCCAGGAAGAACCTCAAAATCAGGGCGCTTGGTATCAAATTCAGCATCATCTTAATGCTTGCCTCAATGTCGGCCAAAGCTTGAGTTATGCCGGTCGTGCGCGCTCTGCGGCTCCTGCCTGCGGTCATAGCAATACGCATATGGCCGAGCTGACACGCTTGATTGAAGACGCCTTAATCAACCCGCCTGTCACCCAGACAGCCGAATAATTTTTTCAAATTTTACGAATCCCGTATAGGACACACCATGAGCATTGAAGTCAAAGTCCCGGTTTTACCCGAATCAGTTTCAGACGCCACCATTGCCACTTGGCATAAAAAAGTTGGTGATACTGTTCGTCGCGATGAAAATCTGGTGGATCTTGAAACCGACAAAGTGGTGTTGGAAGTGCCATCAACCGTTGATGGCATTCTGAAAGAAATCAAATTCAATGTTGGCGATACCGTCAATAGTCAGCAGGTGATTGGGATTGTTGAAGCGGGTGTGGTGGCTGCGATGCCGGCACCTACTGCAATTGCTACTGCACCTGTTGCACCTATCGCTGCTAAAGCAGCTCCCACAACAGCCGCTCCGAACGACACCAGTGGCTTGTCGCCAGCAGGCCGTTTCGTGGCCGAAAGCAATAACATCAATCCCGCCGATGTTGCCGGTACCGGTCGTCGCGGCATGGTGACTAAAGAAGATTTGGTCAATCATATTAAAGGCGGCGGTGGTGCGCGTCCGGAGCAACGTGTTCCGATGACTCGCATTCGCCAGCGCATTGCCGAGCGCATGATGCAATCGAAAAACTCCATTGCCATGCTCACATCTTTCAATGAAGTGAACTTGAGCAAAGTAATGGCAATGCGTAAAGAACTGGGTGAACCATTTGAAAAAACCCATGGCATCAAGCTGGGTTTTATGAGCTTCTTCGCCAAAGCAGCTGCTAATGCTTTGCAAAAATATACCGTGGTCAATTCCTCCGTTGATGGCACCGATGTTATTTATCACGGCTTTGCCGACATCTCGATTGCCGTTGCGACTGAAAAAGGTTTGGTCACACCGGTATTGCGTAATGTCGAAAACATGGGTTTCGCTGAAATTGAAAATGCGATTGCCGGTTACGCGAAAGCAGCACGCGAAGGCGGCTTGAAGCTGGAAGACTTGCAGGGCGGCACTTTCACCATTACCAATGGTGGCACTTTTGGATCCTTGATGTCCACGCCTATTGTTAATCCACCACAATCGGCAATTCTGGGTATGCATGCGATTAAAGAACGTCCGATTGCAGAAAACGGTCAAGTCGTGATCGCCCCGATGATGTATATCGCATTGAGCTACGACCACCGCATTATTGATGGTAAAGATGCCGTGCTGTTTCTGGTCGATATCAAGAACCAATTGGAAAACCCGCACCGCATGTTGCTGGGTCTGTAAGAAGAGAAACGAGACGAGTGAGACGGGAGACGAACCGCGCTCGCGCTCTAACGTCTTACGTCTTAAGTCTCCCGCATCACGTCTCCCGCCTAACGTCTCTCGAGAAAAAAAATGAGCGAACAATTTGATGTAGTAGTAATTGGTGCAGGCCCCGGCGGCTATGTTGCCGCGATTCGAGCAGCACAACTGGGGCTGAAAACCGCCTGCGTTGATGCCTTTATCGGCAAAGACGGCAAGCCGGCGCTGGGTGGCACGTGCTTGAATATCGGCTGCATTCCATCGAAAGCTTTACTGGATTCTTCCCGTCAATTTCATAATCTGACGCATAATTTTGCCGTGCACGGGATTACTGCCGATAACGCCAAAATCGATATCAACAAAATGATTGAACGCAAGGATAAAATCGTCAAGCAATTCACAGGTGGTATCACGCAACTTTTCAAAGCTAATAAAATAACGCCGATTGCCGGTTTTGCGACGCTGAAAGCGGGTCTTGTCATTTCTGTAAAAGGCCACGACGGTGCGGTCGCAGAAATTACTGCGAAGCATGTAATTCTCGCCGCAGGCTCAGTACCAATCGAATTACCGTTCGCAAAATACGATAAAAAATTTATTCTCGACAATGCCGGTGGCTTGGACGAAACCACGGTGCCAAAACGCTTGGGCGTGATTGGGGCTGGCGTGATTGGTCTTGAGCTTGGCAGCGTGTGGTCACGTCTTGGCTCACAGGTCACAATTGTTGAGGGCTTGCCGGATTTCCTCGCCGTGGTTGATACCGATATTTCCAAAGCTGCTTTCAAAGAATTCAAAAAACAAGGTTTGGATATTCGCCTCGGCGCTAAATGCACAAAAACCGAAATCAAGAATAATGAAGTGCATTTGACTTACACCGATGCCAGCGGCGAGCAGGTTTTAGTCTGCGATAAATTACTCGTTGCCGTTGGTCGTCGCGCCGCTACGCAAGGTTTGCTGGCAGAAGGCACCGGCGTGCAGCTCGACGAACGCGGTCGCATCGTAGTCGATGAGCATTGTTATACCGGTGCAGAAAATATTTATGCAATTGGTGACTGCGTTCGCGGTCCAATGCTGGCTCACAAAGCCAGTGAAGAAGGCATCGCTGTTGCCGAAATCATTGCTGGGCTGCCCGGCCATGTAAATCTCGACACCGTGCCTTGGGTTATCTATACCGAGCCAGAAATTGCATGGGTCGGTAAAACCGAAAAAGAATGCAAAGATGCGGGTATCGAATACAAAGTCGGCACCTTTCCGTTTGCTGCAGTCGGCCGCGCCGTTGCGATGAATGAACCTGCCGGTTTGGTGAAAGTCATTGCCGATGCACATACTGATCGCATTCTTGGCCTGCATTTATGCGGGCCGAACGTTTCAGAACTGGTGCATGAAGGTGTGGTTGCGATGGAATTCAACGGCTCGGCCGAAGACCTCGCCCGCATCTGCCACGCGCATCCATCGCTTTCGGAAGCCGTGCATGAAGCTGCACTTGCGGTTGATAAGCGTGCGATTCACAAGGCGAATTGATGTTGAATAAAAAAACCGCCGCGAGGCGGTTTTTTGTAGGGTGGGCACTGCCCACCTTTCCGGATATGCACTCGGTGTGCAATGCCCACCCTACGTTATAGAATCATGCCATGCATACTTCAAATTTTAAATCCTTTCGAATCCACAACGATGACAAAGGGTATCGCAGCGACATTGAATCGATAACGCTAAACGATTTATCCCCTGGCGAAATCATTATCAAAACCGCTTACAGCAGCGTCAATTACAAAGATGCATTAGCCGGAACAGGGCAAGGAAAAATTCTGCGGCAATTTCCGCTCAATGGTGGCATTGATGTGGCCGGTACGGTGATTGAATCAAGCGATAACAATTTCAAGGCCGGTGATGAGGTTCTCTGCACGGGCTGTGGTTTATCCGAAACCCGTGATGGCGGTTATTCCGAATACGCGCGTCTTGAATCCAAATGGGCAGTAAAATTACCGAGCGGCCTTTCTCTGCGCGAAAGCATGATTTTAGGCACGGCTGGTTTTACAGCCGCACTCGCGTTGTATCGAATGTTACAGAACAATCAAAAACCTGAACTCGGTCCGATTGCCATTACCGGCGCCACCGGCGGCGTGGGCATGTTGGCTGTGGATATTTTTAGCCGGGCCGGGTTTGAGGTGCATGCGCTTAGCGGCAAGCCGCAGCATAGCGATTTCCTTAAAACCATCGGCGCAAGCCAAGTATTAGCGCGTGAAGCCGCCATCACTGCAAAACCGATGGATACCGCAAAATTCGGCGGTGCTTTAGACAATGTCGGCGGCACTACCCTTACCGGGCTTTTGGCGCAAACCGTGCCCTATGGCAATGTGGCCAGCGCTGGTCTGGTCGCCAGTCACGAATTACCGACCACGGTAATGCCTTTTATCATTCGTGGCGTGTCGCTGCTGGGCATTGCTTCGGCAGGCACGGCTCGCACTATTCGCGACGATATCTGGCTCAAACTGGCCAATAACTGGAAGCCTGCGCATTTAAGCTCGATCTGCACGCGTGAAATTGCGCTTGCCCAATTACCCGAAGTATTCACCAACATGCTTGCAGGTGGCTCATTTGGTCGTACTATCGTTAAATTATGATGAATCTCTTGCGCAAAAGACCCCGGACAGGATTACAATCGCAACAATCCTTGGAGAGTACTAAATGGCACGTATCTTAATTGTTGATGATTCACCTTCCCAGTTGATGGGCATGAAGCGAATTGTTGAAAAACTCGGCCACGAAGCGCTAAGCGCCGAAGATGGAGCCCAAGGTGTTGAAGTCGCCAAAGCCAATGTTCCCGATTTGATTTTGATGGACGTAGTAATGCCAAACCTCAATGGTTTCCAGGCAACCCGCGCCATTTCTAAGGAAGCCACTACATCGCATATTCCCATCGTTTTGGTGACCACCAAAGATCAGGAAACCGATAAAGTCTGGGGCATGCGTCAAGGCGCCAAAGCCTATATCACCAAACCTTTTAATGAAGCCGAATTAGTTGCCGTTATCAACAAGCTACTGGTTACCGGTTGATTGAGTTGATTTTTGAAAAGAGCGGGTAAGCCTGCTCTTTTTTATTGGCCGGAGAATACTTCGGCCATTTTTTTGTAAAAATCTTTTTGTACTTCGGTCTCCGCCTTGGGCGCCCGAATTTCTATTTCAACAATTTGATCGCCGGCACTCGGTTTGCCGGGTAAGCCACGTCCACGCAGACGTAGTTTTTTTCCGGCTTCCGAATCTGCCGGAATTTTAAGTTCGACCGTGCCGCCCAGTGTTGGCACTGTTGCTGTGGTGCCCAAGGCCGCTTCCCAGGGCGCAAGGCTCAACGTGTAGAGAATATTGCGATCATCGACTTCAAAATCGGCATGCGGGCGATAATCAATTTCCAGCAATAAATCACTTTTACGTGCACCGCTACTTCTACCCTGCCCGGCCAAGCGGATAACCTGCCCGGGTTTTATGCCGACAGGAATTTTCACTTCCAGTGTTCGACCATCGACCGTGAAGCGCTGCTGCCCGCCAGAAAAAGCAATCTCGAGTGGAATGGCGACTTTGGCGCGGGTATCGCCAAGCGGCTGCTGGGAAGCTCTTGATCGACCACCAAACAAGGATTCAAAAAAGTCGCTGAAATCACCGTTCTGCGCATCGCCGCCAAAGCCTTGATGAAACCCGCCACCACCCGGCCCCGAGGGCGGTTGATATTCCTGTCCAGATCGATAACCCCGCGCCCGTAATTGATCGTATTCTTTGCGCTTTTCTTTGTCTCGAAGGACCTCGTAGGCTTCGTTGATAGACTTAAAGCGCTCTTCGGCACCCTTTTCCTTACTCACGTCGGGATGAAATTTCCGCGCCAGCCTGCGATAAGCTGTTTTGAGCTCAGCCTCACCTGCGCTGGGCTCCACTCCCAATATTTCGTAATAATCCTTGAATTCCATCTCGGCCAAACCCATATGTTAATGGTGTGATTATGGGCGTAACAGAAATGCTTACAAGCCCTCACATTAAAATGTAATGCGAATCTTTATGATATGAAGAGAAATTAACCAAGGAATTCTATGAGCATACAAGTCGGTGACAAACTTCCAACGGCCACTTTGAACTACCTGAAAGATGGTGTTCAGGCGATTACTACCAATGAATTATTTGATAACAAGAAAGTCGTGTTATTTGCCGTACCGGGGGCATTTACCCCGACCTGTTCGGTAAAACATTTACCCGGCTATGTTGCCAAAATGGATGAGTTTGCCAAGCACGGAATTGAAGTTGCCTGCTTATCGGTAAACGATGCATTCGTGATGGGCGCTTGGGCAAAAAACCAGGAAGTGCCGGAAAGCCTTCACATGTTGGCTGATGGCAATGGCGAATTCACCAAGGCAATGGGTCTGGAATTAGACGCTACCGCATTCGGCATGGGCCTTCGTGCAAAACGCTTTGCCCTGTATGCAGAAAATGGCATTGTGAAGAATGTTTTTGTCGAAGCACCCGGCGAGTTCAAAGTGTCAGCGGCTGATTATGTTCTGGAACAATTAAGCTAAGAAACCTCTGATTAATTGCCGTCCCTTCGTAGGCGGAAGTGCTTTTCAACAGCGAAGCTGGTTAATCCAGAAAGCCTGGAGTCACTGGGTTACCTCCTACGCGCGAATGACGGTTGAATAATTAATCAGAGCTCACTCAGTAAAGAATAAATGATGATTCAGAAAGGACAGCCCAGACTGTCCTTTTTTTGGGCAAAACCTCATTAGGTTTGCTGCTGTTCATAATCGTTTGGCTAGACTGCCCACACATTCGAAGGAGCACTAATTATGAAAACTCTATTTGCTATCGCTTTTGCTACTTTTGCATTTTTGGGTTTATCGCAACCCGCGCTCGCTGATAACTACTCCGGCTGCCAACGTTGCGGTGTAGTCAAGAAAATCGAGAGCTATAAAGAAAGACGCTCAAGCACTGGCGGCGCGATTGTTGGTGGCTTGGTCGGCGGTTTAGTGGGCAATCAAATCGGTAGCGGTGACGGCAAAAAAGTGGCCACAGTTGCAGGTGTTGTCGGTGGAGCTTATGCCGGTAAAAAGATTGCAGAAAATAATGACCGTACCGATTATGAAATTACCGTGAAAATGGATAATGGCTCAACTCGTGTTATCGACCAAGGCAGCATCGGTAGAATTCAAGTCGGTAGTCGTGTAAAAATTAAAAATAATAAAGTGACATTACGTCAATAAATTATTTTCTAATGATCAAACAAAAAAGACGACTTAGGTCGTCTTTTTTTTGAGAGATAATTTTGATAACGCTAGAGGCGCTGCCTGCTGCACCCATGGCCTGCTCGCAGATTTTGGGCGCAGCAAGCAGGCGCCCCTACGTTACCTTATTTCAGGACATACAAACTCATCTCATCCCATGCACCTGCATCGGTCAATGCGGTAATACGCTGCATACCGGCGCTATCAAATTTCATCAATAATTTTTGGCCCGCCTGGGTGTCAGCTACCCATTGGCCGTTGACCAACCACTTCACTTTTTGCTGCGTGCCCAGAGCACGGAACTCTGCACTGATCGGCTGCGTTGAATTGGGTGCGCGTGCCAGTGTCGATTTTTCAGCAGGCCCGTCAATTTGCAGGGTTTCCATGGAAGCCAGAGTGTCTTCAGTGCAATCGGCTGCCAATGCAGGAATCCGGGTTTTGTCGCGAATACTTATCGGTAACCATGGCGTCGTTAAACTGGGCCAGCGAGCAATATGCAAAGTTTTTTGAGTATGTATTTGCGTGCAATCGGTACTTAAACGCAATCCTGTCTTTGCGTCGATTTGCAGTTCCATTTGTCCGGCATTCCAGACGCGGGCATCGCGGTCCGGCCAAGTCGGCGGCACGCTGTTTATCAAGGCAAAACCTTTGCGTAGACGATGACAAAGCCCGGCTTCGGTTTCTTGTATGCTGCGACCCAATGGCCAGCAAATGTCGATGGCTTTTACATCTTTCGGCATTTCCGTGCGCAGCACGACATGATCGGGCCTGGGCAAACTATCGAAAACTTCATACATCAACGGCAATGCCGTAATCGCGCCATATTGCCCGGGCATCGGCGTACCGTCAGGTCGTCCGACCCAAACACCAACGGTATATTGCGGCGTGGTACCTAATGCCCAGGCATCACGAAAACCATAACTGGTGCCGGTTTTCCAGGCGACCCGTTTGCGTTGACTGGTATCAAGAATATCGTCGTTTTGGGTATTACTTTTATGGGTTTCAAGAATTTCACGAATCATCCAAGCCGCACCGGGCGATAAAATTCGTCTGTCACTATGCACTGCCTGTTTAGCGTAACGCACACGCCCCGCGACACCTTCACGATTGAAGGCAGTGAAAGCACCGACCAACTCTTCCAATTTAACGCCGGTGCCGCCGAGAATAATCGAGAGATTGGGCTTGGCGCCTTCCGGCATGCGCATCGGCAGGCCCGCATTGGCGAGACGTGCTGCAAATCTTTCGGACCCGACTCTATCGAGCAAATCGACGGCGGGCACATTCAGTGATAATTGCAGGGCTTCGCTGGCCGATACCGGGCCATGATAAATTGGATCAAAATTGGCCGGGCGATAATCACCAAAATCCTGTGGTGCATCAACCAGTAAACTCTCGGTATGAATCAGACCGTCATCCATTGCCAGGCCATATAAAAAAGGTTTTAGCGTAGAACCGGGCGAACGCAAAGCTTGCACCATATCAACATGGCCCAAAGTTTTTTCATCACCAAAACTCAGTGAGCCCACATAAGCGCGAGCTTCAAGAGTTTGGTTATCGACCACCAGCAAGGCTGCCGAACTGCGCTCGGGCAATTGCGAAAAATAATTTTTCAATCTTTCTTCGAGCAGGCTTTGCAGGTCTGCATCAATCGTACTTTCAATTTTATTTTTTAATGGATTGGCATTACGCAAGCGCTGTGCCAATAAAGCGGCACTCATGGGAATTCGCAAACTTCGAGTGACGACCGGTTCCTGCTTGGCTTCGGCAATGGGAATGCTCGACCAGATATTATTTTCCGCCAGCCGTTTTAAAACCTTGTCGCGTGCTTTACGTGCGGCTTCCGGATTTCTATCCGGTCGCAAACGGCTGGGTGTTTGCGGAAGCACGGCCAGCAATGCTGCTTCGGAATGCGATAACTGTTTTGACGATTTGCCCAGGTAAGCCCAACTCGCGGCTTCAACACCTTCAATGGTGCCACCGAACGGCGCACGACTTAAATAAATTTCAAGAATTTCGGTTTTTGACAGATGCCATTCCAATTGAAAGGCGCGCAGTATTTGCCGAGTTTTTCCGAAAATTGTGCGTGGATGCGGCTCCAGAATTCGTGCCACTTGCATGGTAATGGTCGAGCCACCGGAAACAATTCGACCATTTCGAAACCCCTGGCTGGCGGCACGCGCAATGGCAATCGGATTAACCCCGGCGTGATAATAAAAATAGCGATCTTCATATCCGATGAGTGCTTCAAGATACAAAGGTGAAACGTCTTGGGCTTTTACCGGGTAACGCCAGACACCATTTTCGCTGGCAAATGCCCGCAAGGGTCTGCCATCGCGCGCGGTGACCAGAACACTGGCGTTATTTTTTGAGGGCAGCGGCAATGGATAACAAGAATCCAGAATACTGGCTGTAAGCATTACGCAAAGCAAAGCGATGGCGATTATTCGCCACCGCTTCTGTTTGCCACTGTTATTGATGGATTCCGATAGCACAAAATTATTTCGGCTGAACCACCGTAATACTGGTCGGGAATGCGACGCCAACACCACGAATAGTAGGGCGATACATATCTTCAACCTGCGGTGGTGGCACAGTGTAGGTGCCCGGTGTTACAGCGCGAACAATATAAAATAATTTTGCATATTGCCCGCTATACAGTTTGATGGCAGCGACGTATCGATCATCGCGAAACTCTTCATTCACGATAGTCGCAGCATCGGTACGTTCCTGCATATTGACGCCGTCAATTTCAACATCTTTCCATTGATCGTCTTTGGCTAGGTTTAAATTTTCTACTTCAAGACCCGCTGGCAACAAATCAACCAGTAAGGCATCGTTGATACTTTGATTGGCCTGCAATTTAACTTGCACTAACAAAATCTCGCCTTCGCGCAAGCTGCCGCCCTTCCATAGCTTGCCATCCGGCGTGTAGTAATGACGGGTCACTTTGATGTATTTATCATTGGCCGCGGGTGCTACTTTCGGAATACCGGCTATATCAACCGTGGCGTAAAGGCTAACTTTTTCAGCTGGTTCAAAACGGATACCTTTGGCAAGATCGGCTTGAGTAAAGTTACGACTAACAATGCTGTCAGGCGTCACCACGACTTTATCTGCGCCGGTTTGCAAACTACCCGAAAACACACTGTCTTTGCCAACGGCAATCGCTTTGCCAAGTTTGGCCAAACCGATTTGTTCCTGGGTACTCAAATAATAATAGCGGTTATTGCTCGTTAAATTTTGCAAATCCTGTGACAACTTCAATAAGCGTTTATTAAAACTTGGGTTATTCAAATTGTGCTTTTTCACCAGCGCCAACATAAAAGTTTCATCACGCAAGTTGCTGCCGTAATCGCTCATATACTCCGGACGCTTGCTGACTTTCGCAAAGGCCTCATTAATCGCTTTTTGACCACGCACTTTGTCACCTTGCAAATTCAATGCGATACCCAAATGCAATAAGGGCAAACCAGTAAGCGATTTTGTACGCTCGTTGTCATACAAAGTCCGCAGCGTGCCCAGAGGCGCACGATTGACCCGTGCCAACACATAAGCGCTGTGTGCCTGATAGGCGTAGCGCATATGTTGTTGTTGCTCGTAGGAATAAAACGGCGCACCGCCAGTCAGCATGTCTTCGCTTAAGCGCTCCAGAGTTTTCTTCAAGACTGCATCCGGCACGGCAAATCCTGCGTCGCGTGCATCCAGCAGGAACTCGGCGATATACGGCGTAAGAATCGGATTGGCTTCCGAACCACCACCCCAATAAGAAAAATGACCATTGCTCAACTGCATGGAAGACAATCGACTAATCGCAAATTCCATCCGCAATTTACGTTCTTGTGCTGTGATGCCTTTGAAGCCCATACGTGCTGTGGTTTGCGGGTCCAGCAACAAGGCGGCGTAACCACGTGTCGTCGTTTGCTCGGCACAGCCATAAGGATAAGAAAGCAAATCGCTTAGTGCTTGTGCAAACGGAATCGGCGGCATCGTACTTACGGTAAATCTTGCATTCACGGTACTTGGCATCAAGTTCTCGCTCATGCTCGAATTCAAACTCAAGCCTTCACCTGCAGCGAGCGTTTGCAGGCTTGAACGAACCACACTACCCCATGCCGGACGCACCGGTATTTCGAACACACGATTGACTTGATGTCCACTACCTTCAACTTTCAAAGTAATTTTACCGACGCCATTGCCTTGACCACCGGTCAATGGAAAGCTCAAAGTATTTTTGGCTTCAGGTGTCAGTGTTATGCGCTTGGAACCGCCATCAATATTCACCGGACCGCTGGCACTGACACTGACATTAAAGGTGCCAGTCTTGCCAGTGAAATTCTGCACATCAATGGTCATGGTACTGCGGTCACCCGGCGCTAGAGCACGCGGCCCGCTAATCTCAGCCAGTACCGGCGCACGAATAATACTTTCGCTATCGGCCTTGCCATATTGATCAGCGGTAAATACCAAAGCCGAGACACGCAGCGCACCATTGAAGTCCGGCAACGGAAGATTAATCAGGGCTTCGCCGCGTTGATTCAAATTCACCAAGCCCGAATACAAATCCACCGTAAGCACTTTGGCCGTTGGTCTGCGTGCTTGCGGCAAGGCTTCCAATGCCATGTCACCACCGAATTTTAATTTCGCGGTATTGCCTTCGTAACTTTCAATCACACGTCCATAAATATCGTAGGTTTCTACGCCGAAGCGACGCTGTGCAAAGAAATGGGCCGCGGCGTCCGGCACCGGGAATTGCGTGATATTTAAAATACCGACATCGACCGCCGACACCGTTACCCAGGCTTTTTTACCAGCGAGTGCTGGCGCTTTTACGGTAACGGGCAAAGGCTGCTCCGGTTTGGTTTGCTTAGGTGCCGTCACCGTGACGGCAACTTCGCGATTCGCACTTTGCATTGGCACATGTGCAACACCAATAGCGCGTGCCGGGGTAATTTTTTCTTTCGCAGAACCACCACGGAAAACCAACGCCGTGATGTACACATCATGGCGTTGCCATTCATCAGTCACTGCAATTTCAAAACTTGCACCAGGTTTCGCGTCAATGGCTTGCGTATGGATCAAATGATCGCTTTCAACAATCAATACACCCGGGCCTTCGTGTGGCGGCGTGATTGTCACTTTTACCTTGTCGCCGACTTTGTAAGCGGTTTTATCGAGCGCGACTTTGACTTTATCAGGACGTGCGTCCAGACCGCGATTCTGATCGTCCCAACGCCAACCGGCATAAAACAAATAACGAGTAATCAATCCGCTTTGTTTGTCGGTCACTTCCAATCGATAATCGCCCCACTCTACATCGACCGCAATTTTTGCCCTACCAGTAACCAACGTTTGGCTACTGAGCGTTTGCACTACTTGATAACGCGAAGTGAAGTCGTAACCCCAGCCGCCATTGTCGGTGTAGTTCCAATGATAATCGCGGATTTCACGAACCAGATTTACCGTGACTGGCGCAGCCGATAATTGACCAGCGACATTGCTGCGAATCAATTCAAAACTAGCCGTATTTTCGGATGCGGCACCATCGGCGGCATCAAATAAAGGTCGTACACCAATTAGATTCGTTGCTGGCCACAAGGTGCGTTTCAAAGAACGGCTAACCGTGCGGCCACCGCTTTCATAAACACTGCCTTGTACGATGATCGATACCGGCGCGTTATCTTTTACTTCTTCCGGCAATGTCAATGCAGTTAGCAACGATCCTTTGGCGTCGAGTTTTTCATCGACAACATCATCATTGTTTTTTGGATATTTAATGGTGCTGTCGCCAAAATAAAAATCTTTGAGTTTTTCGACCGGGTGTTCTTCGTTCAACACATACATGCGGGCAGTAAAACGATTGCCGTCGGCAGGCGCGCCATATAAATAGGCGGCATCGACTTTCAGATTCAATGCTTCTTTCGGTTTGATAACCGCTTGTGCCGAGCCAAGATCAAGCTTCATGCGTTCGGGCAAAAATTCTTCGACGTGAATTTCCATACCTTCAACAACATCACCGGCACCCGGCGCAGTGCGAAATTCAACTTTCCACAAGCCCGTGGCCGCGTCTGGTGGAAGTGCTTGCTGCCATTCAAAATAGCCCTGTTGTTTTTCGGCCAATTTGGTTTCGATCAATGCCCGGCCATCAGGCTGAACCAAGGTCAAATATAGCGGTTGCGATTTGATCGTTCGGCCATCGTAATTGCGCATCAAGGCAGACAGACGCAAGGTTTCACCGGGGCGATACAAATCACGGCCAGCCCAGGCAAATACATCAAACCAGGCTTGTTTACGGCCGGCCACGGCGAATTCGGATAAATCCAAAGCCGGTTGATTAAACGACATTACCGAGATGTCGCTGGAGCGTTTTGCAATCAAGGCTTCTTCGGTTTTCAATGTGTAGGCGATCAAGGCATCACCATGGGAATCGGTCTCGGCTTTGACCGTGGTTTCACCTTTTTTGGTGAGCACCGAAATTTCTACACCCGACAAGGCAGCACCACTTTCAAGCGATGCGGTATGCACATAAATTTTATCTTTATAAGCGCGTACATGTAGACCAATATCACTCACATAAAACACGGCGGTGTCATAGCTTTCACTGAAACTGCCAACTTTTTTTACCAGCGCAAAATAAAGGCCGGGCTTTTGCAGTTCATCAATATTCTGGATGGGTAAATAGCTAACCTGACGTTCGTTTTCCGCGCCGCCCAAAATAAAACGATTCAAATATACTGATTCTGCATAGCGGGTAATGCCACCGCGATCGCTGTCTTCATCGTCACTATAGTCATAGCGGTTGTCGTTCAACTCCCAGCTGCTGCGACGACCACCACGTTGATACTTGGTAAGAAAATTAGCCACTTCCTTGTCATAGACACGATAAAACTCGACATCGACTTCCGGCACATTGACCGATACCAGCGGCAGGCCACGTGATTCTTTTGCCGGCAGCACGCTGCCTTGCGATGCAAAGCCGACGGCTGGTTCCAGCGGGCCGGTGAATACTTTTCGTTCTTCTTCCTTGCCCAAGGTTTTACCGTCTGCAGCCATCAAACCGGCGCGAATAATAACGGTGTAATTCTGGCTGGCATCGACATAAGGAAACCGCAGATTGTTATTGTTGTCCGCTAATACCCAACTGCCTTTGACGACTTCGTTCTTTTCATTTTTTACGATGATGTATTTATCGAATTCCTGGGCGCTGGCCAGTGGCTGCGAGAATTGCAGCAATATGGCCACCTCGTCCGATGCCTTGCTGCGCGTTGCCGAGACTAAGCCAAAACCGACTATCGCTTCACGCACATCAATGGCCGAGTCCTTGCCTTGCAAGGCCGGCACCTGATTTTTGTCGCCCTGGCAGCCCGCCAAACAAAAAAGCATAAAAATTGATACAAAAAAAGCCGCGATTGCGCGGCCGAGAAGACGTTTATATGTGGGCATGCTGAGCTCCTGAAAGTGATGCGAGTATAGGCTGACTGTACGGGCTGCCAAGAGGCGCTGAACATGGCGTTTAACTTCTATTTAACTTTCGTTATAAAATCGTTAAACGCCAGTGAGTACCCAATATCAGAACCAAACACGTAATTACTTGGCCGCAGCGGCCACGGGTAATTTACTGGCTTGGCCAGTCGCGTAGGCCACCTTGTCTATGGGCGTCAATTGGAGGTTTGTGTTGGCCATATCCAGACCCATTGTGCTTTTTGCGCTGGCGATACTGGCAAAATTGACATCAACATAACCCAAAGGTTTGCCGGAAGTATCGAAAGCCAAGCCGGGCAATCCGTCCACTAAATAGGTAAGTTTAGGTACGTGAGTTTCGCCCATGATCAAACCCGGGCGCCATAGCGGCACCGATCCAGACTCGTCATTGGTTCGCAATAAGGTGAAAAACTCCATGCCCGGCTCCGGCTTGCCACCCTGGCTTAAATCGACGAATGTCAGGTTCTTCGGAGAATTACGAATGCGCAACCAGGCCAGACCCAAGGCAGCGTCGCGAGTGACTAAATCTGCCGGCAACCAGTCTTCGCTATCAACCAAACGTACTCGAAATTCGCTGGATTTTGCCACCATGCCCGCTTCGCCCTGCTTGCCACCAGCCATGGCCGAAAAATCAAAACTCACTGCACGATCCGGCACCAGCAGTAAACCATCGCTACTCACCAACACGGCTTGCGTACGATCTTCGATACGCTGCTCTTTACCGGCAGAATTAATCGCCATCACAAATTTGACGGTGACAATCGCATCGCCATGCTTTAACACCATAGCTTTATAGATCGGGCGGTAATCGCTGATATTCTGTGCTTGCACATTACTGATCAGTGCCGTGGACATGGCAGCGCTACAGAGAGCCATCAACATTATTTTCTTGAACATGGGTGAATCCTCAAAATGAATTACGTAATTGCTTAATTATCTAGCCAATAAGGATCTAAATATAAAACGCGATTTTCGCTGCCGCGAATCACAATAATGGGAATGAGCGCATTGGATTTGGCAGACAGTGCGAGGTCCAAGGCTTTACGCAGACTGTCTATATTATCGACATCGGTTTTACCTACGCGAATGATGATGTCCGAACGGTTTAAATGAGCCAGACCCGCCGGGCCGCCGGATTCGACACCATCAAGAATTACGCCGGTTTGATCCACTGGCAAATGCTCATTGACCCGATCATAAAAACCGAGCTCGCGAATTTCAGCACGCAGCTTGCTTAAGTTGAGTGTTTTCAAACCGGCCGAGCTAATCGGCGAAGGCGCGAAGCTCAGCTTGAATGTGATGGGTTGTCCGTTACGAATTGCTTCAAACTGGATTTGAGTTTCAGGCACGACATCACGTACTGCTTGATGAAACGGTTCCGTTGCCGCGTCATTGGCCGGTTTTAATTTTTGGTCTTGCAGACTGACCAATAAATCCCCGATTTTTGCACCGGCTTTGGCTAAGGGGCTATTGGGATACAAGCGTGTGATGCGATAGCCCGACGAAGCAAGTTTCATATCTTTTGCCAGCGAACTACTAATGGCCTGCACTTCAACACCGGACCAGGATTTTGGAAGTTCAGGCAATGGCACGCGAACTTTGTCATTGCTTTCGGGCTTTAACAGGGCGAGCATTTTTTCATCGTCGCGTTCAATTTCAAATAAATAATATTTTTCCGAATTAGCCGCTACCACAATGTTGGCGAGCTGCGAGGTTTCATTAAATACTTGATTATCTATTTTACGAATGATGTCACCGGCTTGTAGTTTTGGACGCGCAATCGCCGCAGCACCACCGGGGCGAATACCGGTAATTAATAAACCGGCATCGTCGTCCAGATGGCGACGGCGACCCATCGGCTGGGTGAGCTCGGTGACCGACACGCCGAATAGTGACGAGGCAAAATCATCGCCACGACTCTTGGGTTGAGCATCGGCTTTCAGTTTTACTTCGAACACTTTTGTACTACGTTCAATTTTCAATACCACCTGACTGCCAATCGGTAACTCTGCAATTCGACGTTGCAATGCAGGCACATCGACCGGTTGCTTTGCGGTCACTTGATCACCATTCAGACTGACAATACGATCACCGGCCTGCAGCCCGGCCTTATCGGCTTGCGATCGGCGTTCAACGGCATTGATCAACACGCCATCGGTATAACGCGTCCCTTTGAGCGAGCGCAAACGAAAGCCGAGTGCAACCCGTTTTATTTCACCATTGGCAATCAATCTTTGCACAACGCCACCGGCATCGGGTCCGGGGATAGCGAATGCAAGATCGCCGCCCATAATCATGCCGCGGGTATTAACGCCGACAATGCGACCATTCAAATCGACTAGTGGCCCACCGGAATTGCCGGGCGCAATGGCAGCATCGTGTTGAATCCAGGCGTAGTAACGACCGGTCGGCTCATCGACGCCCAAGCGGTCTTCATAATCGGCTTCATCATCGAATAACGACACCAGTAATCGGCGTGGATTATTGACGACACCAGCACTCATTGAATTGGACAAGCCCCAGGGAGCGCCCATGGCCAGCACGGTGTCGCCAGGAGTGAGATCGTCCAGATTCTCGGCAAACTTGGCAAAAGCAAATGTCTCGGGTGTTGGGGGAATCACCTGCAAAACTGCTAGATCGGATGCGGTGTCGGTGCCGATTAATTTTGCCGGTAATTCACGGCCATCAAAAAAAACTATGCGGAAGGATTTTCCGTTTTGCGTGACATGTGCGTTGGTGGCGATATGCCCCTGCGCCGAAATTACCGTGCCGCTGCCGCTGGAAACCGATAACACCGGCTCGCCTTGCTGGTAATCCTGCCGCACCGTCAAAATACTCACCACCACTGGCAGCACCGCATCACGCGCTTTTGAAATACGCAGCGCGTCGGAACTTCGTTCAATGGTTTGTGCGTTTGAGTTGGGTATTACTAGCAAAAAAAAGAAAAAAGCGGCAAAACTGCATAAGGATTTTGAAAGGGGCATAGAAACCTCGAAGACGTATCCGCAGCATACGCAAACACAGATGAAAAAACAGCGATTTAATGGCGTGCTTCATAAAAAATCCCGACGCATGGTCGGGATTTTTCGATAAATCGTGGGAGGGCCGTAAGGCCCGAATAATCTTAAACCATTCGGGCCTTACGGCCCTCCCACGATCAAGCGAAGCCTTGGTTCAATTCATATCTGAGCTTGTATCACCAATCGCTGGTAAATCACCATTTGGAATCACTTCGGACAACTCATCGCTATCTTCTAGTGCTTCAATACTCTCGACGGCAATCAGTTTTTCATCAGCGGCAACACGCATCAAGGTTACGCCCTGGGTATTACGACCCACTTGCGAGACTTCCGATGCACGGGTGCGAACCATAGTGCCTTGGTCGGAAATCAGCAAAATTTCATGCGCTTCGGTTAATTGAATAGCACCGACCAAACGACCATTACGCTCGCTGGTTTGCAGGGCGATAACACCTTGGGTACCACGACCTTTTTTCGGGAATGCCGATTGTTCGGTACGTTTGCCAAAACCGTTTTCGCTGGCGGTAAGAATATCGCCCTCGCCTTCGACCACAATCAGGCTCATCACTTTTTCGCCCGTCGATAATTTCATGCCGCGAACACCAGTAGCAGTACGACCCATCGAACGAACGCTGGCTTCATCAAAACGCACGGCTTTACCGTTCGAGGCAAACATCATGATGTCGCATTTACCGTGGGTGAGCTGCACATCCACCAAACCATCGCCTTCATCCAGGCTGATCGCCCAGATGCCGTTTACACGCGGACGCGAGTATTCAGTCAATGGAGTTTTCTTGACGGTGCCGTCGCGGGTAGCGAAGAACACGAATTGATCTTCGGTGAATTCACGCACTGGCAGAACGGCTTGTACTTTCTCGCCTTCTTCCAAAGGAATCCAATTGATAATCGGACGACCGCGCGAGTTCGGACCGGCGTCAGGTAATTGATAGACCTTCAGCCAGAACACACGGCCGGCGCTGGTGAATGTCAGCAAGGTGTCATGCGTATTCACTACCCACAAACGCTCAATGAAATCTTCGTCTTTCACTGCAGTGGCCGAACGACCTTTACCACCACGTTTTTGGGCACGATAAGCCGTCACTGGCTGGCGTTTGGCGTAACCAGAATGCGACAAAGTCACAACAACATCTTCCGATACGATCAAATCGAGTACATCCAGATCTTCTTCGCTTGGGCGGATTTCGGTGCGGCGCTCATCGCCGAATTCTTCTTTCAAATTTGCCAATTCGGTGCGGATAACTTCCAGCAGACGATTTGGATTTTCCAGAATTTCGATCAGGGCACGAATCACTTCCAGCAGAGCTTTATATTCGTCGGTGAGTTTTTCTTGCTCTAAACCAGTCAAACGGTTCAGACGCATTTCCAGAATTTCTTTCGCCTGCACTTCAGTCAAACGATAGCCAACTTCGGAAAGACCGAACTCGTCTTGCAAGTCTTCAGGACGTGATGCATTGGCGCCCGCTGCCGACAATAAAGCGCGAACCAAACCCGGTTCCCACACTTTCGCCAGCATGCGCTCTTTCGCGACTTGCGGGCTGGACGAGGTCTTGATGAGTTCAATCATTTCATCAATATTAGCCAATGCAACGGTCAAGCCTTCCAGAATATGGGCGCGATGACGGGCTTTGCGTAATTCAAAAATCGTGCGGCGCGTGACCACTTCGCGGCGATGACGAATAAAGGCTTCAAGAATTTGCTTCAGATTCAAAATTTGCGGACGGCCATCAACAAGCGCCACCATATTGATACCAAATACCGATTCCATCTGGGTTTGCTGGTACAGATTATTCAGGATCACTTCGGCCGATTCGCCGCGTTTTACTTCCATGTAAATCCGCATGCCGTCTTTATCGGACTCATCACGTAATTCGGTCAGACCTTCGAGTTTCTTTTCTTTTACCAGTTCGGCAATTTTTTCTATCAAGCGCGCTTTATTCACTTGATACGGCAATTCGGTGACGATAATCGACTCGCGGTTATTGTCTTCATTCACTTCGATGCTGGCACGGGCGCGCATGCGCACCCGGCCACGGCCGGTGTGATAAGCGGCATGGATACCGGCCGAACCGTTGATGATACCGGCGGTAGGGAAATCCGGACCTGGAATATGCGTCATCAAATCGCCGATACCTAGTTCCGGATCGTCAATCAAAGCAACCACAGCATTGATGACTTCGGTCAGGTTATGCGGCGGAATATTGGTCGCCATACCGACGGCAATACCGGTCGAACCATTGACCAATAAGTTAGGAACCCGCGTTGGCATAACGGTGGGTTCGTATTCTTTTTCATCATAGTTGAGTTGGAAATCGACGGTTTCTTTATCGATGTCGGCCATCAGCTCATGCGCGAGTCGCGACATGCGCGCTTCGGTATAACGCATGGCAGCTGGCGAATCGCCATCGACCGAACCAAAGTTACCCTGGCCATCGACCAGCATGTAACGTAGCGAGAACGGTTGCGCCATACGGACCAGCGTGTCGTAAACCGCAGTGTCGCCGTGTGGATGGTATTTACCGATAACGTCACCGACGATACGGGCAGATTTATAATAAGGCTTGTTACTGTGCGCGCCGAGTTCATGCATCGCGAAAAGTACGCGGCGGTGAACGGGTTTTAGACCATCGCGAACATCCGGTAAAGCGCGTCCTACAATTACGCTCATGGCGTAGTCGAGGTAGCTTCGACGCATTTCATCTTCAAGATTGACCGGAATAATTTCTTTTGCGAGATCTGACATTGAGGGTTCCGTGTTGACTAAAAACAAGCGATATTTCAGGCCCAAAAACAGCCGGAAAAGCACTGACTAAAACGACAAGAAATTATAACCGATATTATAGATTTTATGCGCGGCTCGAGGCCTACGGAATCAAGCTTTCAGGCGCTTGACATTGGCAAAAAAACATCGGTCATTTTTTGCAGATTTGGCCGTTCAATCAGGCCTTTTTCGGTGACGATGGCATCGATCAAATCGGCCGGTGTCACATCGAACACCGGATTAAACGCTTGCACACCTTCGGCAACTGTACGTTTGCCATTGCTCGACAATAATTCGGCCGGATCGCGCTCTTCAATATGAATCAAATCGCCATTGGCCGCTTGCATATCGACTGTAGAGGACGGCGCTACCACCATCACTTTTACGCCATGATGTTTTGCCGCAATGGCGTGATGGTAAGTGCCAATTTTGTTGGCGGTGTCGCCATTTGCGCAGATTCTATCGGCGCCCACGATTAGCCACTGTACGGCGCCGGTTTTCATTAAGTGTGCACCCGCTCCATCGGCTATCAAGGTGGACGGAATTCCGTCCTGCAAAAGCTCCCACACGGTCAAACGAGCACCTTGATTCCAAGGCCGGGTTTCACTCGCAAATACTTTGCCAATTTTACCCATCGCAACGCCAGCACGTATCACGCCGAGCGCCGTGCCAAAACCTGCAGTTGCCAGTGAGCCGGTATTGCAATGGGTTAATACGCCCGAGCCCGCTTCAATCAAATTCGCACCAAGCACGCCCATTAAACGATTGGCGGCCAAGTCTTCGGTTTCGATGGCCTGCGCTTCTTTTTCCAGCACTTGTAACCAATCGTTGCCTGCATTGGCTAGTACACGCCGCATGCGGGCAATTGCCCACATCAAATTGACTGCGGTCGGCCTGGAGGCATTCAACTCATTCAAATCGGAATCGAGTTTTTGCAGTGCCTCAATACCGTTACTCGCGGAAATTTTTTGGCCCGCTAATACCACGCCCCAAGCCGCAGCAATTCCGATGGCAGGCGCACCACGCACCACTAAATCTCGAATGGCTTGGCACACCGCCGCACTGTCATTGCAATCAAGATAGCCGACATCGAATGGCAAGTAGCGTTGATCGAGCAAGCTTAAATGATCACCTTGCCAACGAATGGGGCGGATGCGGTCGTAACGGTCAAAATCCATATTGATTTCCTTGGAGCATGTCTTTGAGAAATTTTAAATCATTTGGAAATCGTCATTCCCGCGTAGGCGGGAAACCAGTGACTTCGCACATTCTGGATTCCCGCCTGCGCGGGAACGATAGTTTTTATAAGCTTACTTAGTTTACAGACTCGGGTTATGCTTCGCTAATGAGCAAGAAAATTTCCAGCAAAGATGCGCCCGACACCGGTATCGAAACCTTATTGCATGCCTCTTGCGTAAAAGCCGGTGCCGCTGCCGCACTACAAGTTGCAGTAGAGCGATTACCATTGCTCAAACCGTTCTTGCCTGCGCCGATCACACGCGCGGCCCGCGGCGATGCGCCGGAACGTATTCAACGATTATTAGTGAAAGAAATTTATGCGCGTTATCGATTAAAACCCGCCGGCTGGGAAATTGAAGGTATTTTGGCCGTCGCACAAACCCAAAGCGTGCTCACACCGCTTGCCACCCAAGAAGGTTTACATGCCGTCTTGAAAGCGTGGTTACCTAAGCCCTTCGTAATTCCACTCATGCGTTACACACCGCTGGAACCTTTAGTGACCGCCTGCTCGAAAGCCATCGCCGCCACCTGGGCGGCCGGTCGTTATGCCGACTCGGTATGTCGTCTGCGTAAAGCCGGTGCCGACTGGCTCCCCGCTCCCTTGGCTGAGGCCTTACAGATGGCGCCCAGCACTTTAAAAAGCTGGAGTGCCGAAGCATTATCACTTGCGCTACCGCCGCTTAAATTTGCCACCAGTTGGGGCAAGCGTGCTGCGGTTGCCGTTCTGAATGCTGCGCCGCAGCCAAGCGAGCCAGAGAAAATTTCAAAGCCAAAAATAGTGAAGAAAGTGGCTGTTAAAAAATCACCCGTCCGAAAGAAAGCAGTAAATAAAATATAGCAGCTCATTGGCGTACAAAATACTTATTTGACTTCCGTCAACACATATTTACCCGCTGGCAATGGCTTCAGAATAAATTTTTGCTTTTCTCCGGAATAGGTATGCGTTATCGAAAAAGAAAATTCTGATTTTTTGGTCGACCATGTCGGCATTCCGACCGAAAGCAATCCACCTTCAAATTCTTTTATCGTCACGGCTTTTTGCACGACCCAACTTTGTTTTGGCCCTTCGCCAAGCCACTCCAGAGTAAGCCGTGAACTAACGTGTTCCCAACCCACGTTGGTAATCACTACTCTTAATTGCCCACTTTCAATACTGTAAGCAGAATTAACAAAAATTATATTTGGGTCAAGCTTTCCAGATAGAGGCTTTTCGCTCGCACAAAGTGATAAAGAGAGAAATGTGAATAACAGGAAAGCGCCAATTCGCATAAGCATTTGAGTGGCCTAGTATTTAGAAAATCAGAACAATAAACTAGCATGACTTGGTTACATAGTGTGTTTTTGGCGCACCATTTTTGCATGACGCCATTGCTTATTGGTGCGCAGCACGCAGCCTATAAATGAATGCGTTTACGAACTCGCAACATCCATAAAATCGTTCCGCTGCCCAGAGCCGCAAATATATGTTTAATCGTATGGCCACTTATTTCATTGTGCAATAAAAAAAATATCTGCGCATCAAAAGCTTCCAGCATCTTGGCCAAACCATACAATATTAAAACCGGTATCAATAAGTACGAATGCGTATATCGACTGCGATACAACAGCAACATTAGCGGAATAAGCAACAAGGGCATAAATTGTACCCAAACGTAGAACCGCAAATCGTCAAACTCATACCAAACTAAAACACTACACAAGCCGATTAAAATCATTGGCAACAAAGTATATTTTGCAAGCTTGCTATCCACAAACTCACCGAGCAAGGCAGTAAACATGCCCATAAAACCCATGGTCATCGGCAGACGATCCCACACCAGACTTTGGTTGTCCGGATCACAATGATAATAAGCCGACCCAATACTTACCAAACTAATACCGACAAAAAAACACAGCCAACCTGGACTTATATTGCATGGCGTTTGCTTAGTACAAAACAGGACACCGGAAATACCGACAAGAAAAAACGGCAAGTTCGATATCACATTATAAAAATTCGGGATACCGAAAAGATTCCGAGTGTCGATAAATTGATGATAAGCCAAGTCTTGTTTAATCGGGGTTTGCAGCAGTAAAAGTATCAAAGAACCCATTACTAATGTCAGCAATACTAGATGCCGCCATTGGCTTACTGCAGTGTTGTTAAAATTTATCATGGTCCATGATAAATACGACATCAAGTCAGTGCCATAAAACTGTTATTTGCATGTAAAGTATTAGTAATTAATCACGAAAGACGATGAATTTTGTACGTGGAAATTCGATTTTGGCTATACCTCGCCAAGTCATCAATCAAATGCGCAATCGTGCTCATAAACTACGGCATACAGCCGTGACGGCTGAAAATAGCATTTCTTTCTGTTTTCATTGCATTAATTGTGACGCCTCGCATTGTCTTAAGACACCTTTTCGTTCTATGGTGTCAGCATGAGCGACAGCAAACCAAGCCCCTCAACATTTCGAGCCTATTTCTGGATTGCTGCTGCAATTTTGTTAAGTTGCATCGCAATCACGGCGGCCGTCATCATTGAGGGTGTATGGCACTCAATATTGATAGCGATTTCGATTATTCTGGTTTTCTATCTTTCGTGGTTATTTTCAAAACTTACCAGCGCACAACGGGATCACGAAAAACAACTGACGACGGCCAATGTTGAAGTTGCAAAACTCAGCGCCGAGCGTGAAGTCATGGTGCGCGAATTAAGCCAGCTGGGTCGTTATGGTAATTTATTGCATGGCTGTACCGATTTGGCAGAAGTTCTTCAGATTAGTCAGCAAATGCTGGCACAACTGCTACCCGGTAGTGCTGGCACTATTTATCCCTTGATTGATGGCGAAGGCTTGGCAGAAGCCACCCATCTTTGGGGAATCCATGTCGGTAATACCAAGATGCAGGCGCATCATCGTGATTGCTGGGCCGTGCAACGCAAGCGTGTACATTTGAGTCATAGCGATGCACCCGGCAGCGCTTGCGCGCATATCGAATTGCCTGAAGGTCTGGATGTATTGAGCTCCGCTTGCATTCCACTAACGGCACAAGGCGAATCTTTAGGCTGGCTTTATCTAAGCACATCGGGCCATGGTTCGTTCCCAAAATTAGCTGTGGCGATTGCCGCCGCAGAGCAGCTTTCATTAGCTTTGGCGAATCTGAAACTTCGACAACATTTACGCGATCTTTCTGTCCGCGACCCGTTGACCAGCTTGTTTAATCGCCGATATTTAACGGAATCGCTCGGGCGTGAAATGGCGCGTTGCAAACGGCGCAAATTGTCATTAGCGGTTCTGATGTTGGACCTTGATCATTTTAAAATTTTCAACGACACACTTGGTCACCAAGCCGGTGACACCATGCTGATTGCATTCGCTCGTTTGCTGCAAAGCAGTGTGAGAAATGAAGATATTGCCTGTCGTCTTGGTGGTGAAGAATTTATTTTGATCATGCCGGAAATGGACCAAGAAGTTGCCATTCGACGTGCGACCGAATTGCTGAAAGCCACTCGCGAATTATCGGTGATGCATGATGGTCAAGTATTACCGCAAATTACCGCATCAATCGGTATAGCTGTGTTTCCAGAACATAGTAGTGATCCAGATCAATTGATCGGAAGTGCGGATAGCGCGCTATACCAAGCGAAACACGCAGGCCGCGACCGTTACGCCATTGCGGAAAGTTTGGCCGGAGAAAGCATACGGTGGAACCACCAACAGGTGGCACACCGTTGGTGATTCCACCACAGATTGCGACAGCGTTTGGTGGATACCGCATGGAGCGCGGGATCCACCCTACGATCAGGCGCGATCAAACGGGAATGCGATCACGTCTTGCATGCGATCACTACCGAGCATCGCCATCAATAAACGATCTACGCCCAGCGCTACTCCCGCGCAAGCGGGCATTTTAGGAAGCGCTGCCAATAGGCGCTCATCAACGGGAGCTTGAATTTGTGCGCGCTTCTGGCGCTTGGCTAAATCTTTACCGAAGCGTTCACGTTGTTCGGTGGCATCGGTCAATTCGTGGTAGCCGTTGGCAACTTCCGAAGGTCCGACATAGACTTCAAAACGCTCGGCTACGGCAACATCGTCTGGCCGCAATTTTGCCAATGCGCATTGGCTCGCAGGATAGTCATAGACCATTAAAATACGATTGGCCGGAATGCTCGGCTGAATCAAATGCGTCATTAATAAATCCAGCCAATCGTCACGCGTTAAACCGGTCGGATCAATATCGAAGACCGCTAACGGGCTGCGTAACTCCGACTCGTGCACGGTGAGTGGGTCGAAACCAAATTTGTCCTGATACAGTTGTCGAAAACTGATGTCACGGACCGTCGCTTTTTTACCCGCCAGATGCATGGCGGCTTTCACTAGCTCGGCGGTTTCATCCATTAACTGGTTATGATTCCAACCGACCCGATACCATTCCAGCATGGTGAATTCAGGATTGTGGCGCTTGCCGGACTCGCCGTTACGAAATACCCGGCCCAATTCATAGCAATCACCAATGCCCGCTGCCACTATGCGTTTTAATGCGAATTCGGGGGATGTACGCAACCACCGTAAGCCCGAGCCCGCCGATTTATGACCATTGAATTGCAGTTGAAAACTTTCGATATTGGCATCGGTATTTCCCGCTTGCGATAAAATCGGTGTTTCAACTTCCAGCACGTTTCTATCGGCAAAAAACTGGCGAATCATCGCCATTAATTCGGCACGGAGCCGCAAGGTTTTTATATTAGCGGTGGGTTTCCAGTCTTTCATTCGTATTCTCCTGTTGCACCAGCTATGAAATAAACCCTAACTCTGCTTCGATAAAAAATCGATTAACTGGCTTTCATCCCAAACTTCGACGCCTAATTCTTTCGCTTTTTCCAGCTTGGAACCAGCCGCCTCGCCTGCGATGACTATACTCGTTTTCTTGGAAACACTACCGACCACTTTAGCGCCCAGCGCTTCCAATTTATCACCGGCTTCATCGCGCGACATGCTGCTTAATCCGCCGGTTAGTACGATGGTTTTGCCGACCAGCGGACCATCCGCACTGCGTTGTGGCGCACCTTCGGACCATTGCACACCCTCAGCTCGCAAGCTCGCTATCACGTCACGATTATGGGTTTCATGAAAAAAATTCACGATACGTTTGGCGACAATCGGACCAACGTCGGGAACCTGAATCAGCACATCCAGATCGGCATGCATGATGGGATCCAATGCACCAAAAAATTTTGCCAGCACTTTAGCCGTCGATTCACCAACATCGCGAATACCCAGCGCGAACAACAAGCGCTCAAGTGTCGTATTTTTACTATGAGCAATGGCCGAAAGAATATTGTCTGCCCACTTTGTGGCCACTTTCCCCTGTTTAACGGTTTCAGGTGTATTGCCGTCACGCTCATCACTGCGACGTTTCATTTGGAGCAAATCATCGAGCGTCAGGGAATACAAATCGGCAACGGATTTCAGATATCCGAAATCCACCAAGGCTTCAATAATACGATCGCCCAAACCATCAATATCCATCGCACGGCGAGATGAAAAATGTATGACTGCCTGCGTACGCTGGGCCTGGCAAAATAATCCGCCGGTACAACGCAGTACGGCTTCGCCTTCTTCACGCACGGCATCGGAACCGCAGACCGGACATACTGATGGAAAACTAAACGGGGCATGCACGGGTTCATCATTGGCTTGTAATGGACGCTTCGCCAGCATCACACTCACCACTTCAGGAATAACATCGCCTGCGCGGCGAACGATCACGGTATCGCCAACGCGAACATCAAGCCGGGCTATTTGATCGGCATTATGCAAAGTCGCATTGGTCACAACCACGCCAGCTACATTCACTGCTTTCAAGCGAGCCACCGGAGTAATGGCGCCGGTGCGACCGACTTGCAGATCTATGGCTTCGACCGTGGTGAGTTGTTCCTGAGCAGGAAATTTATGTGCGATTGCCCAGCGCGGTGCGCGGGATACGAAACCCATGGCATTTTGTTGATCGTAGCGATCAAGTTTATAAACCACGCCGTCAATATCATAAGGTAGCTGGTCGCGCAGTTCGCCAATATTTTTAAAATACGACAAGAGTCCGTTGGCGCCATACGCCGTTGCCACTTCCGGGCTCACAGGCAAGCCAAAGGCTTTCAAACTTTGTAACATTTCGGAATGGGTTGCCGGCGGCTGCCAACCCGTCACTTTGCCTAGGCCATAGGCGTAAAAACTCAAAGGTCGTAATGCCGTAATTTTCGAATCCAATTGGCGCAAAGAACCGGCAGCACCATTGCGTGGATTGGCCAAAGGTTTTTCGCCACGCTCGCGTGCTCGTTTATTGAATGCTTCAAATTCAGCACGCGGCATATAAACTTCGCCACGCACTTCTAAAATATCGGGAGCATCGCCACGCAAGCGCAGCGGAATTGCCTTGATGGTGCGCAAATTAGTAGTCACATCTTCGCCGGTAGCTCCGTCGCCACGGGTGGCGCCCTGAACAAAAACACCTTTCTCGTAACGCAGGCTAATGGCAAGACCATCGAGTTTTGGTTCTACTGAAAAACCCGGACCGGTAATATTCAAGGTGTCGGTGATGCGTTTTACAAAATCGGAAATCTCATCGTCACTAAAAGCATTATTCAGCGAAAGCATGGCGACTTCGTGCTGCACCTGGGCGAATTCTTTCAGCGCGCGCGCACCAACTCGTTGTGTCGGTGAATCGGCAGTGACCAGCTCGGGATTTTGCTTTTCAAGCGCTTCAAGCTCGCGAACCAGCAAATCATATTGAATATCAGGAATCTGTGCGTCATCGAGCACATGATATTGATGATTGGCATCTTCAATAAGTTTTTTTAATTGAAGGATTCGTTCAGAAGTCTGCATTTTGTTTTCCGTAGCCCGGGGCACGCCCCACCGACCCGGGTAATTCTGCGATAGCGTTGCAGTGGTTTAATTTAATATCAGAAACTATTGTAATCACAGCCCCGGGTCGGTGGAGCGTGACCCGGGCTACGATCATTTACCTGGTTTGATATTTAATTTTTCGCGTTGACGGTCGTATGTCCGTAATTCTTCGCGAATATGGGAAATACGCTGGCGACTCAGGGCATTGCGTTGGTCGTCTAATACAACGGCATCAAGCAATTCAGCCATACGCTGCGCGGTTGGCAGCATGGCGTCCCATGCATCCAAGGCGCTCGAAGGCCCGGGCAAGGTAATAAAGAAATGGATACCCGGTGTTTTAAGTTCTTTGATGGTACGCAGATCGAAAATACCCGGCTGTACAAGATTGGCGACGCTGAAAATCGGACCCTGCTCGTGGTTTTTATCGACCATGCGATGAAAAATATTCCGGTGTCCGTAAATCAATCCGGCTTTTTCGGCCGCAACCACTAAATCCGGGCCTTGCAAAGTTTGACCGGCACGCGCGGCGAGTAGCAGGCTGACTACCTTGTCGAAATCTTTGTGCGGCCTGGCTCCGACATCAAGATAGCCGGGCTTGCCTTTTTCGCTGTCGTCATTGTCATGCTCGCCGGAAGCGGTTTCACCATTTTCCTCGGCTTCGAGTAAATCTTTCAGCGTAGGTTCCGTTCGCTTCGATGCGCCGTCTTCATGCAAGCTAGTACGAATACCCTGCTCCGGTTTTTTTCGGCTGCTAAAGAGAATCACGGCCACAAGAATAACGAAGGCAACGGCAATGCCAATTCTTAGTAACGCGGTATCGCTGAAATCCATTCAATTCTCCTTAGGCGGCGCCAACCAAGCGCGAGGCTTCATCCAGGTCCACTGAAACCAAACGGCTGACACCAGGCTCGCGCATGGTCACGCCGCTCAATTGACTGGCCGCTTCCATTGTTGCCTTGTTATGGGTAACAAACAGGAACTGCACTTTCTCGCTCATCTCGCGCACCATCGCCGAGAAGCGACCGACATTGGCTTCATCGAGTGGCGCATCGACTTCGTCCAGCAAACAAAATGGCGCCGGATTCAAACGGAATATGGCGAACACCAATGCCACCGCGGTCAATGCTTTTTCACCGCCGGAAAGCAGGGAAATATTCGACACGCGTTTGCCCGGTGGACGCGCCATGATCGACACACCGGTGTCGAGTAAATCTTCGCCGGTTAATTCAAGATAAGCATGGCCACCACCGAACAGGCGTGGATATAATTCCTGCACACCTTGATTCACACGATCAAAGGTTTCCTTGAAACGACCGCGGGTTTCGCGATCAATTTTCTTGATGGCGTCTTCAAGCGTTGTCAATGCGCTGACCAAATCGTCATTTTGACTGTCGAGATAGGTTTTACGCGTGCTTTGCTCCTGATATTCGGAAATTGCTGCCAGATTGACCGGCTCCAGGCGACGCATTTTATTATCGATGTCGATCAAATTCTTTTGCAGTGCATCGAGATCAAGATTTTCTGTCAGTGTTTGCAATACCGCATCCAGTTCCAAACCGGCAGCGGCAATGGCTTCGGATAATTGCTCGGATTTGAGCACGAACGCCTGCTCGGCCAAACGACGTTTATTAATCGCTTCGCGTTGCGCCAAAGCGGCTTGATCAGACCGTTGACGCGCCTGTTCGTATTTCCGCATTTCGTTTTCAATGCCGTCCAAAGCCGAACGGGCAGCGGCAAGATCTTTTTCGACAATGACGCGTTGGTCAAGAATGGCTTGATGTTCCGATTGTAATTTCAATACCGGCGCATCGCCTTCTGCCAACTGCGCAGTCAATTCCGACAAGCGAATTTCCAATTGCGCGCGCTGGCTGCCCATGCGTGCCAATGATTGTGTCAAACCATTAACTTTCGCGCGTTGCGATTCAAGACCAAGCGCTAATTGATGCGCAAGTTCACGCGATTCACGTGCGGTGTTACGGGCATTATCACGAACGAGTGTGAAATCTTTACGCTCGGTATCCAGACGCATGCGTTCGCTTTCCAGATCGCCCATCGAGCTCATCGCGGTTTCAAGACGAGTGCGCGCTTCACGAACTTGCGTTTGCGATTCTTCTAGCGTTTGGCTGAGTTGCGTGATATCGGCATCGATGCGGGCAACCCGTGCCTGCGCCGAATCGAGACGACTTTTTTGTCCTTGCAGGGAACCGGCTAATTCGGAAACACTGCGATGATTCAAATACAAAGTGCGTTGGGCGTCTTCGCGAAATTGTTCGGCTTCCAGTAATTTATCGCGCATGGAAGTCAATGCTTCATTGGTCGCCTGTTCTTTTTTCGCGAAATTTTCGATCTCGGCACGCAATTGCTTGATTTCGCTTTCGCGAGTCAAGGCGCCTTGCTGGGCTTCACCGCTGCGTGTGACACGAACCCAGCCCTGACCCAACCATTCACCGCTTTGGGTGATTACAGCCTGGCCGTCTTGCAATGAGGACAGCATACGTTTTGCGGCATCGGAATTTTCGGCAACCAGAATATTGGCCAATATGCGTTTTACCGAAGCAGGCCCCTGCACTTTTGCTGCGAGTGAATTCGCGGCCACAGCATCATTATTGGTTTCTGCCGACACCAGTGCGACCCGACCCTGCGACAGGCTGGACAAAGCTTCCAGCCATTGCTCGGGCGAATCAACGGTGACAGCTTCAAGCAAGCTACCGAGCACGGTTTCAACGGCGGTTTCCCAGCCAGCTTCGACCGTTAATGCTTCGCCTAAACGCGTATTGCCATGAATGTCTTGCTCCTTCAACCAATCGAGGGCGATATTTTTTTCTTGACCCAACGCGGCATGCTGCAAGGCTTCCAGCGACGCCAAACGACCACGCGCGGTTTGAATTTGTTTGCGGGTTTCGGACAATTCATTTTGTCCGGCCCGTTGCTGTTCTTGCAGTGTTTGCAAATTGGCTTTGCGGGTTTCCAGTTGTTCGGACAACTCATCGAGACTGGCTTTTTTAGTATCGTGCTCGGCGCTCATATTCGACAGTGCCGACACGATGGCATCGGTGTCTAAACCGACGCGCTCATTCGATAAAATTTCACTGCGTTTAGCAGCATCGAGTGTCTGCTTTTCAAGATATTCAATTTTGGTACGTTCAACATCTGCCCAACGCGCGGCTTCTGCATGATTGCGGGCGTAGGAATCCCAACGCTGCTGCCAATCTTGCAAAGCTTGTTCGGCATTGCGAAGGGCTTCCTGGCGCCCGGCATCTTCTTCCTGCAAAGCGGCGAGTTTAGGCTCGGCTTCGGCATTGGCAATATGCAGTTCAGTCATCTGCGTTTCGTCGCCAGTAATGTGTTCACCAATTTGCGAAAACGCGGTATGTGCTTCGATTTTTGCCGTTTCCAAACGCTGGGTCAGTTCGCGTTGATGCTGAATTTGCTGCTCGGTACGTGCCAGCTCGCCACTCACTCGATAGCCTTCAGCCTGGACTTTTCCGAGCTTTTCACTGGCTTCGGTATGTTGACTGCGGCAGGTTTCGATTTGTGCTTCGGCGCTGCGTTGAGCGGCCAGAATTTCCTGTAGCTTCACTTCATCGGCGGTCAGCGATTCACGTAATGCGCTCGATTCGGTATCAAGACGGCGATATTCAAGTGCTTTGACCTGGGCGTCTTTTTCGCGGCGATCGGTTTGCAATGTTTGATATTGCTCGGCAGCGCGCGATTGGCGTTTCAAATGCTCCAATTGTTTATCGATTTCTTCGCGCAAATCATTCAGGCGATCAAGATTTTCGCGGGTCGATTTAATGCGGGATTCGGTTTCTTTGCGGCGTTCTTTGTATTTTGAAATACCGGCGGCTTCTTCCAGATAAACCCGTAAATCTTCCGGCTTGGCTTCAATGATCTGGCTGATCATGCCTTGCTCGATAATCGAATAACTGCGAGCGCCTAAACCCGTGCCTAAAAACAAATCGGTGATATCGCGTCTGCGGCAGCGGGCACCGTTCAAATAATAATTGGACTGGCCGTCGCGGCTAACCGAACGCTTGACCGAAATTTCGGCATAACGCGCGTATTCACCACCGACAGCGCCATCCGAGTTATCAAAAATCAGCTCGACTACCGCCTGACTCACTGGCTTGCGGGTCGATGAGCCGGAGAAAATAACGTCGGTCAAGGAATCACCGCGTAAACGGCTGGCCGAGCTTTCGCCCATCACCCAGCGTATTGCATCGATAATATTGGACTTGCCACAGCCATTGGGCCCCACCACACCGGTCATATTGGTGGGCAGATGCATAACGGTAGGGTCAACGAAAGATTTGAAGCCAGCGAGCTTAATGGTTGAAAGGCGCATTGTTTGAATACTGTAGGTAAGTGGCCCGGCAATAAACCGGCGCCGGGACGAGTCCCGACTGAAAATTAAAAAACCGCAGATTTAATGCATTATTAATCAGTAGCTTATGAAACTTAGTTCATGCGAACTAGCAGCTATTTTGCGGCAACCGAGTGTGAGTATAACAGCGTCAAAGCCGAGTATCAGGGCTTTGTGAAGGCAAAACAGGACTTAAACTTCGTCCGGACTTAAGGCCTTGATTGATAAGGCATGGATGTCGGTTTCCACTAAATTACCGACCGCTGCAAAGACCAGGCGATGTCTGGCCAAAGGCAACTTGCCTTTGAAGAGCTCACTCACAACACGCACATCAAAATGCCCGCGCCCATCTCGTGCTCCCGCATGCCCGGCATGGCGATGGCTTTGATCGACAATGTCCAGGCTTGATGGCTTCAATGAAGACTCAATCGCGAGCCTGATTTTTTCGATGCGATGGCTCGATTCCATTAGGGCAGCACCAGCTTGAACGGTCTGACTTCCACTTTGGCATAGACGCCTGCCTCCAGATACGGGTCATCCAGTGCCCAGGCTTGAGCCTGCTGCAGACTTTCAAACGAGGCAATAATCGCGCTACCGGTAAATCCTGCCGCACCGGGGTTTTCGGAATCAATGGCAGGCATGGGTCCGGCTATTTTCAAACGCCCGGTATCGACCAAGGCTTGCAAGCGCGCCAAATGAGCCGGGCGCGCGTCCATGCGATTTTCCAGCGAGTTGGCAACATCGGTGCCGATAATTAAATACCACATGAGGGCTTTCCTGTAATTTTCTGTCGAAGGTCTTTAATCAGAAATAATATATAGTGTATTGAGCTTTCTCGACCCGTGTATTGTTGCACGCAACATGCCTTTGATCCTTGGTAATAACCATAATTTGAATGAAAAATGCCTCGCTAACACAAGCCGGAAAGTTACTGATGCCTGATCGACTCCCTTTGTCAGCCGTTGTAATCACCCAAAACGAGGAAGATCGAATCTCACGCTGCCTGCGTTCGCTGGTTCCAATCTGTCACGAAGTGATCGTATTGGATTCAGGATCAAGCGATGCCACAGTAAATATTGCTAAATCGGAAGGCGCAAAAGTTGAGCATCAGGACTGGCTTGGGTTTGCGGCGCAGAAAAATGAAGCTATATCTCGTGCATCGCAATCTTGGGTGATTTTGCTGGATGCAGATGAATGGCTTGAAACGGCAGCACAGAAAGCACTGTATGAATTGTTTGAATCGGGAAAAGTGGAACAAGCCGATGTCTGGCTATTGATGCGCCGGGTACATTTTCTTGGTCATCGCTTGCGTGGAAGCAGCTCGGCACGGGAGCCGGTCCAACGCTTATTTCGATCCCACCTTCGTCACGCGCTGATACCTGTCCATGAGTATCTGGACGTCTCGGGCTCCAAGGTACGGGCTTCCAAAATCAGGCTTGAGCACGATACTGCACTGAGCGCAGAACACTATTGGCAAAAACTGCAAAGCTATGCACGCCTCTGGGCAAACGAACAACACAAAAAGGGCCGCCGAGCCAGTGCGATACGAGGACGGCTGGCAGCCTACGCCTACTTGCTGAAAAATCTGGTCATTCGCGGCGGGTTTGTTGATGGCCGAGCTGGCCTGCAATTCCATGGCTTGCATGCCCGCTACGCCCGAATGAAGTACGACACACTACGAGCATTGTCAAAAGCAACCGATAGTCGCTAGATATATGAGATAAATGTAAGTTGGGGCATTGAAGATATGTCGCCCGCAAGCGGCCTCCTACGAAAACAATTTGAATGGGTAATGATCGATTGTTCTTAAGGACATCTTGTGGGGACACATCACATCACATCACATCACATCACATCACGCCACGCACGCACGCGAAATTGACGCAATACGCCGACCTCAGCACCATCGTCGCGCATGCCCAGGTCTGGCAACGCCGACATACGAAATCGGCTAGGCACCATTTTAGAGCAGAGCTTGCACGGCTTCATGCCGCTCTGCGGAGCTAGCTCTGCTCTGGAACCAGAGAAAGGAACAAATCTTCGTAGCGCTGATTCATTCGTTCCCGACTGTGACGCTCCAGTGCGACCTTGCGCGCTCTGGCCGCCATTTGCGATGCATACTCTGGGTCTCGCAATAATTGTTCCAGTGCATCGGCCATCGCTACCGCATCAGCTTCGGGTACGAGTCGTCCAGTGACGCCATCGGCGATCACTTCACGCACGCCAGGCACCGCACTGCCAATCACTGCGCAACCTGCCGCCATGCCTTCGATTAGCGCCAATGGCATGCCTTCGTAATGCGTACTGAGCACGGCGAGCTGGTGCGTCATCAGCAATTCAGGCACATTGCGCACGACACCGAGGAAACGCACCTGATCGCCCAGTCCGAGTTCCGTCGCCAACTTTTCCAGCGGTTTGCGATGCATATCCTTGCCGCCACCGGCGAACAATACGGGCACTGCAAGGCCGCGTTTGTGCAATAGCGCGACGGCGCGCAACAGCGTTGCGTGATCTTTCTGTTTCGAGAAGCGCGCGACCATCACGATGCCCGGAATCCTTTGCGCGAATGTGTATGCATCGGCATCGGCGAACGGTTCGAGGCGGATACCGTTCGGGATCGCGATGGTGCGTTCGCTCGGCATGCCCATCTCAAGCAAGCTCAGGCGCACGCCATCAGAACAACCTACGATGCGATCTGTCCGCTGCGCCAGCCAACGTGTCTGCGCCCGTCGCCACAAGGTGTAGCGTTCGCGGCTATTGTGTTCGACATGGACTAGGTGCGGCACTTTCGCCAGCAAGCCCGCGTATCGCCCCCACAGGTGTTCGCTAAAACCATGCGCGACTAGCACATCGGGGCGAAACCGCTTGCAGACGTTCACCAGACTCCAGATCGTTGCCGCATGCGACCAACCGGGGACGACTTCCAGCGGCACGCCAGCTTGCTTAAGTTCGACGATGCGCTGCGGATCGCCACGGCGCTTGTGCCGCAATACAAGCAGCGGCTGCACGCGCTCGCTCTGCAATGCCGCGTTGACCAGCGTAATCGCGACTTGAGTGGCGCCGCCGGAGAAACCGCCGGTGACGAAATGCAGGACGCGGACCTTGGCGGCCATCACTTTCACGCTAGTGCGAACTGCTTGAGGGCGCGGCGTACCAGAAGCTCGCGCCGGTACCAATCACGACAGATGGCATGAGCACCCTGCGAGAACGCACACAAATATGCGGTAATCAGGTCTGTGGCGCCGGTCGCCTCAGGCTGTGCGCCACCGATGAGTGGAAATTTTGATGGCATTGGGCGATGAACGCGATGAAAAAAGTAATAAAGCATAACATCCCAAAAATCTGCGAACAGCTTTGAAATACATTTGATTCGCAGCAAAAACTCAAAAATTTTGAGTGGATAACGAGGCAAAGCATAGAGATTTCGGGCATAATATCTGCACTCAAACGCGGCCTTTCCGTTTGTTTGATTAAATCACCTTTGCATTTCTTTTTCAGGAGCCTTTCATGTCCGACTCCTTCGCCACACGCGATCAACTCAGCGTTAACGGCAAGTCTTACACCATTTACTCGCTAGCCAAATTAGGCCAGAGATACAATCTGACGCGCTTGCCCTACTCCATCAAGATTCTTGTCGAAAACCTGCTGCGCTGCGAAGACGGCGTATCGGTCACCAAAGAATCCATTGAAGCGATTGCCCAGTGGGACGCCAAGAAAGAACCGGACACAGAAATTGCCTTCATGCCTGCCCGCGTGGTGCTGCAAGACTTTACCGGCGTTCCTTGTGTGGTAGATCTGGCGGCAATGCGTGACGCGGTGGTAAAACTCGGCGGCTCGGCTTCCAACATCAACCCGCTTATTCCTTCGGAATTGGTCATTGACCATTCGGTGCAAGTGGATGTGTTCGGAAGAGCCAGCGCACTCGACGAAAATGGCGCAATTGAATTTGCCCGCAACGGTGAGCGCTATAGCTTTCTGCGTTGGGGCCAAAAAGCCTTCAACAACTTCAAAGTGGTGCCGCCGAACACCGGCATCGTGCATCAAGTCAATCTTGAAAACCTTGCACGTGTCGTGATGGAACGCACTATTGACGGCGTGCTGTATGCATTTCCTGACACTGTATTTGGTACCGATTCGCATACCACCATGATCAATGGTCTGGGTGTACTCGGCTGGGGCGTGGGCGGTATTGAAGCCGAGGCGGCCATGCTTGGCCAGCCGAGTTCGATGCTGATTCCGCAAGTGGTCGGTTTCAAATTAACCGGCAAATTGCCTGAAGGCGCGACCGCAACCGATTTGGTTTTGACAGTCACGCAAATGCTGCGCAGCCTTGGTGTTGTTGGCAAATTCGTAGAATTCTACGGCGACGGCTTGAATCATTTACCGCTCGCTGACCGTGCAACGATTGCCAATATGGCACCGGAATACGGCGCAACCTGCGGCATTTTTCCGGTCGACAACGAAGCGTTGAATTATCTGCGTCTGTCAGGCCGCGAAGAATCCTTGATCAATCTCGTCGAAGCTTATGCCAAAGCCCAAGGCATGTGGCGTACTGACGAAGAAGCCGAATACAGTGCGACTTTGCATTTGGATATGAGCGAAGTACTGCCATCTTTAGCTGGCCCAAAACGTCCGCAAGACCGTGTCTTGCTGACTGACATGAAAGCAAACTTCAACACCAATCTGGCGGGCATGATCAGCAACCGCAAACCGCGCGCTGAAACCCTTGAACGCTTCGATGCCGAAGGTGGCGACCAACCACAAGCCGAACATTTGGCAACGAAACCAAGATCGAAAATTCGCATTAAAGATCAAGACGCCGAACTGGGCGATGGCTCGGTCGTGATTGCTGCCATTACTTCGTGCACCAACACCTCCAACCCTGCGGTTATGCTAGGTGCCGGTTTGCTGGCACGTAATGCCGTGAAAAAAGGTCTGAAATCTGCGCCATGGGTAAAGACTTCGCTCGGCCCAGGCTCATTGGTGGTCACCGATTATTTGAAGAAAGCCGGTGTAATGGCAGACCTTGAGGCGCTCGGCTTTTTCACCGTAGGCTATGGCTGCACGACCTGCATCGGCAACTCCGGTCCGTTGCCAGACGAAGTTTCCAAAGGCATTGCCGACAATGATCTGGCGGTGGCTTCAGTGTTGTCGGGCAACCGCAACTTTGAAGGCCGCGTACATCCGGAAGTGAAGATGAATTATCTGGCATCACCGCCGCTGGTCGTTGCTTATGCATTGGCCGGCACGGTCGATATTGATCTGTCGAAAGAGTCATTGGGTAACGATCAAAACGGTAACCCGGTTTATCTGAAAGATATCTGGCCAACGACCAAGGAAATCAGCGACACGATTATCGCGACCATTGGCCCGGACATGTTCAAGAAAAACTATGCCGACGTGTTCAAAGGCGATTCGCGCTGGAATCAAATCGCATCACCCGATGGCGAAAGCTATGACTGGGGCGCTGATTCGACCTATATCAAAAACCCGCCTTACTTTGATGGCATGAGTATGTCGGTAGGCACCATTGACGACATTCACGGTGCCCGTGTTCTGGGTCTGTTCGGGGACTCGATCACGACTGACCATATTTCACCCGCTGGTAATATCAAGGCCAACTCACCGGCCGGTCGTTACTTGCAAGGTCGCGGCGTTGCACCGGTCGACTTCAATTCCTACGGCTCACGTCGCGGCAACGATGATGTAATGGTACGCGGCACCTTCGCCAATATCCGTATCAAAAATTTGATGCTCGGTGGCGAAGAAGGTGGCAATACCATCCATTACCCAAGCGCAGAAAAACTGGCGATTTACGATGCCGCCGTGCAATACCACGCCGACAAAATTCCGCTGGTGGTAATGGCAGGCAAAGAATACGGTACCGGCTCTTCACGCGACTGGGCGGCGAAAGGCACCATGCTGCTCGGCGTAAAAGCGGTGATTGCAGAAAGTTTCGAGCGTATTCACCGTTCCAACCTGGTGGGCATGGGTGTATTGCCATTACAATTTAATGCTGACGAAAATGCACAATCACTTGGCTTGAAAGGCGATGAAGTTATTTCGATCACCGGCTTGCACGATGGTGCTGGCAAAATAGCCAATGTTTCGGCACAACGTGCGGATGGAAGTACCGTCGATTTCACTGCACAAATTCTGTTGTTGACGCCAAAAGAAATCGAATATTTTCGCCACGGTGGTATTTTGCATTACGTATTGCGTCAATTAGCCAGTAAAAAAGCGGCGTAAAACATAGGGGCGCAAGCTTGCTGCGCCCACCTGCGACGATGGTGACACAGGGCGCAGCAAGCAGCGCCCCTACGATTGAAAATAAAAAATCTTTGGGCGCAGCAGCGCCCTACGATTTTTTCAAAGAGCCGGTTTCCAGGTCGCCGAAATCAAACGCCAATCATCGCCTTCCAGCCGCCACCCGGTTTGCACCTGATAAATCTGCCCTTGGTCCGGAATAAACCCCTGCCCGCCACTTAGTGCAACGGTGAAGTTTACAGTCGCACGATCTTCCATCAGCTTCACATCCAGCGGACCCATTTGTACGCCAATGTCTTTATGTTGCAACCAAATTAATTGCACATAATGACGAAAATTATCGCGATCGAGTCCATCAGAACCGGAAAAATCTTCGGCAAAATATTCAAAAAAAGCACTGCTATCTTTGGCAATCGCGGCTTGCTCAAGTTGCCCGATACTATCGCGCAAAGCCTGTTCTGGGGCTGGTTTTGAACATGCGGCCACACCCAGGCACAACAGCAGCAATAAAGACTTCAGCAGGCGAACCGCTCGCTTGCCAGCACATCGGGGGTGTGCTCCAATCGGATTATCAGGCAAGCCTACCGCAGGGTATGGTGAGCGCCAAAAATATGACATGAGATACTGGGAGAGAGGTCGCATGAGTCAAGATCGTCCGTGGTTGTTAAGTTACCCAAAAAACATTGCAGCTACCATTAATGTCGATGAGTTTCCTTCGATCGTCTCAGTATTAAAGAATGCCTGCGATAAGTACAGTGATAACCCAGCCTTTGCCAATTTCGGTAAAACCATCAGCTATGCCGACGTCGATCGTTTAAGCACCGCGTTTGCCAATTATCTATTGCATGATTTGAAGCTTAAAAAAGGCGACCGCGTTGCCTTGATGATGCCCAATATTCTTCAATACCCTATCGCAATATTTGGAGTTTTGCGTGCCGGTTTGACGGTGGTCAACACCAACCCGATGTACACCGCTCGCGAATTGAAACACCAGCTGGTCGATTCCGGTGCCAAAGTTATCGTAGTCATGGAAATGTTTGCCCACACCGTGGCTGATGTCGTGAAAGACACTGCCATTCAACAAGTCGTTACTACCTGTGTGGGTGACATGCTGGGTTTTCCGAAAGGCCCGATTATTAATTTTGTTTTCAAGCATATTAAAAAAGCTATTCCCGAATACAGCCTGCCTGGTGCGGTTAAATTTAATAACGCATTAGCCTCGGGTGCAAAACATCAGCTGCCTACTATCGACATTCGCTCTTCCGATATTGCCTTTTTACAATACACCGGCGGCACTACAGGAGTTGCCAAGGGCGCGATGCTTACACACCGCAATCTGGTAGCGAATATGCAACAAGCCTCGGCCTGGATTGGCACCAATGTAAAACCTGGCAAAGAAATTATTATTACCGCATTGCCGCTTTATCACATTTTTGCATTGACTTCGAACTGCTTGGTATTCATGAAATTTGGCGGGTTGAATTATCTAATCACCAACCCACGTGATATGCCCGCTTTTGTCGCCGAGCTCAAAAAAATTCCATTCACAGCCATCACTGGTGTGAATACTTTATTTAATGGTTTGCTCAATACCAAAGGTTTTGAAGACATTAATTTTTCAACCATGCATCTGTCATTAGGTGGCGGTATGGCTGTGCAACGAGCGGTTGCCGAGCGTTGGAAAAAAGTGACGGGCGTTACTTTGGTGGAAGCTTATGGCTTGACCGAAACCTCACCCGCTGCCTGTATGAATCCGCTGGATCTGGTTGAATATAACGGTGCCATTGGCCTGCCAATTCCCTCTACCGATGCCTGTTTGATGGACGATGACGGCAAGCTGGTAGCCTTGGGCGAACCAGGCGAGTTGTGTATTCGTGGCCCACAAGTGATGGACGGCTATTGGCAACGTCCCGAAGAAACAGCTCAAGTAATCGATAGTGAAGGCTGGCTGCATACCGGAGATATCGCAAAAATGGATGCGGCCGGCTATTTCTATATTGTTGATCGCAAGAAAGACATGATTCTGGTGTCCGGCTTTAATGTCTATCCCAATGAAATTGAAGATGTCATCGCCACCATGCCGCAAGTATTGGAAGTCGCGGCGGTCGGTGTTCCTGATGATAAATCCGGTGAAGCGGTCAAAGTCGTCATTGTTAAAAAGGATCCATCACTCACAGCTGAGCAAGTGAAGGCCTTTTGCAAAGAAAACCTTACTGGCTACAAGCTGCCGCGTTTGGTCGAATTTCGGACCGAGCTTCCCAAAACCAATGTGGGTAAAATTCTGCGGCGTGAATTGAGAGACGCACCAAAAGTAAGCTAGGCAAGCTAAATTGAAGCCACATTTAGGCGAAATCGAAGCTACGTCAATGCCCAATTTGCTGGGCATTCTTTTTGCCGGTCATGTGCAGGCTTAAAATAGCGGGTGTATAGTCGAGCTGCCCCTAAGTAAGGGCCCTGAGCCTCGCTTTACCCCCCTACCTCACTTACGCCGGAGTCCGTCATGTCCCTTCTTGAACGCTTACAGCTCAATGATCACCCCTCTTTCGTACGCCACGAAACGCATCAAAGCCAAAGCGCGGACTGGTGTTTTATGCATTCCGAGCCCACCGCCCAATACCACCCTTGTTTCTCGATTGACTTGCTCAATGGCTTGAAACAAAGCCAAGAGCACATAAGGCAGAGACTCGCATCCGAAAGCGACCCTAAAGCACGTATTCACCATATAGTGCTGGCATCAGACACTAATGTCTTCAATCTTGGTGGTGATTTGAGTCTATTTTATAAATTGATCAAGCAAGGTAATCGCGGTCAATTATTGAGCTATGCAAAATTATGTGTCGAAGTCGCTTATAACTTTTCACGACTTTACGAAGACCGGGTTCATAGCATTGCGGTTATTCAGGGTGATGCGCTTGGTGGTGGTTTTGAAGCAGCGCTTTGCTGCCATACCATCATTGCCGAAAAAGGCTGTGGTATGGGCTTTCCGGAAGTATTATTCGATTTATTTCCCGGCATGGGTGCCTACACCTTCCTGACCCGTCGCGTGCCACCTGCTCGGGCCGAACGCATGATGCTGGACGCAAAAATTTACGACACCGAAGAACTATACCGAATGGGTATTGTCGATATTCTGGTTGAGAAAGGCGACGGCATTCAAGCCGCCAATGACCAAATCAAAAAACATAATCGGATGGGCAACGCCATGCGATCGCTCAATACCGTTCGCAATGCCTGCGCGCCGGTGAGTCTTGATCAATTGCTTGCCGTGACGACCGAATGGGTCGATGCCGCCATGCGCCTGGATGACCGGGGACTAAAAACCATGGAGCGTTTGATCAATGCACAAACACGCCGGGCTTCGCAATAATCGAGTCTGGTATTTACTCATCACTAGACCGTGGGCTTCCGGTTTTGCTCGCTGATTCACCGAGGCGTTTGGCCTCGGCACGGGCAAAACTGGCGGTCGGAATAATTAATGCTTCCAGTACGTCACTTTGTTTACGCCAGTCTCGCTTACACATTTCGTTACTGGCGCGCATGATATTTTTGCACTGCTCGGACAGTGACTCGGCTCCGAGATTGTCGGCTATGCCTTTCAAGGCATGAGCCGCATCGCGTGAACCGTCCCAATCTGATTCTTTACATTTTTGCTGAAAATCGCTCAAACACTGTCCAATATCACGCAAACATTGTTCAACGAAATCTTGCAGAAAATCGCTGCCTAATTGCATTGACGCGAGATCATTCAAAACCGATGCGCGATACTTCGGCAAAATTGGTGACGGCAACCGGGCAGCCGCTTGATCGCCACGGCTTTCGACCTTCTGCGTCTCGGCAATGGCATCGAGCAAACGATGCGCAACCACCGGCTTGGTCAGATAGGAGTGCGCACCTGCTTCCATCGCCTCTTGAATAGAGTTTGGTGTGGCGTCAGCACTGATGATAATGAACGGAATCCGTGGCTTACCTGCCTGCATGAAGCGAGCTTGCCGCAATACGTCCAAGCCGCTCATCTCGGGCATATGCATATCTAAAATCACCAGGTCGATATCACCCACAGCAAAGGCATCCAGAGCCTCTTCACCACTGGCAACCGACAGTACTTTGTGGCCACCACGTTCCATCATGCGGGTCAGAACAATACGATTGGTCGCCTGATCATCCGCCAGCAAAACCATTAATGGCCGCACGCGTGCTTTATGACGCACAAAAGGATCATCAAGCGAAATGATATTGGCTGCCCTGCCCGCTGCTGGCGCATAAGCCGAACTGGTAGCTTCCCTTAATTCCAAATCCACCCAGAAATGACTACCGCCACCCAGGTTTTCTTCAAGACCAATCTTTCCGCCTAACAACTCGGTCAGTGTTTTTGAAATTGTAGTACCAAGTCCAGTGCCGTTATAACGTCGTGTCAGACCCGATTCGACTTGTTCAAAGGCATCAAAAATTCTTTTTTGATCGACTACAGGAATGCCAATGCCGGTGTCGCGTACCGAGAACCTCAGTGGAATTGGTCCGATGCCATTTGCAGTGCGAATAACCTGCAATCGCACTTCACCCTGCTCGGTGAATTTGACTGCGTTGTGCATCAGATTTAGCAAGATTTGTGTGAGATGCGTTAAATCGCCATGCAAGTTATCAGGAACGTCATCGGCCGACTGAATAACCAGATTCAATTTTTTATTGACAACATGTGGCTGAATCATCGAACGAATTCTGGCCAGTAATTCCCTCAGGCTAAAATCAACATCATTGCGGCTAAGCTTTCCGGCTTCAATTGCGGAAATATCCAAAACATCATCAACCAGCAGCAATAGACTTTGCGCCGAGATCAAAATAATTTCGGCTGATTCTTTTTGCTCATCATTTAATTTACTGCGATTCATTAAATCTGCCATACCAATGATGCCATTGAGCGGAGACCGGAACTCATGGCTCATGGTCGCAAGGAAACGGCTTTTGGCTTCATTGGCGCGCTTGGCGCTATCAATGGCGGCATGCAGATTCTTTAGTAAAGGAATCAGGTAAACAGGAATGGCTACCAAGGCAATCCAAAGACCGACACTAAGGTGTGGGATCGCTCGCCAAAACGGATCAACCGCCACCGCATAACTAAACGCTACCAACGACAGACCCGTCGCGGCAAAAAGATAAGCAGAGCCATAACGCAGGCCATTACCAATAGTCACCCAGAGCAATACAACATAGAGCGGTGAGAGTGTTTCACCTTTGATACTGAGGAATAGTGCCAAGGTCAGGTAATCGGCCAGCATGCCAATACAACGGCGCACATGTGAAACGCCCGGCTGAAGAATAATCGCAAACAGCAGGAAAAAACCTACGATGCTCTCTACCAAGATTACATAAATTTCAAAATTACTGCGACCGCTTTCATCGCCGCTTTGTAAGTGCAGGACCAGTAAATATGCCAAGATAAGTGCAGCAATACCCAGTCGGACCATCGCCTGCTCATGTTCGCTATCGGGTCTTTTAGCGAACAGTTTCTTTAAAGTATGGAATAGAGCAAACATGCCGGGGACTCAGACTTAATGTGCCTTAGGCTTTAAATCTTGAACTGCATTGTAGATCGCCAATAAATCCGACTTGCGTGCCATCATTAAATTGACAATGCTCGGATCGAGCTTTATTCCGGCAGCTGTCTGCACGATCGCAAGCGACTCATTGAAACCATAGGCAGGACGGTAAGCACGCGGGCTAGTCAAAGAATCAAGCATATCGGCGACCGCAGCAATTCTGGCCGCTACCGGAATTTCGATGCCGCTTAAGCCTTGCGGATAACCGGAGCCGTCCCAGTGCTCGTGATGGCTAAGGGCAATTTCGGCAGCCATCTGGAACAGTAGATTGCGACTGCCTTGCAATACGCTATGACCATGCACGGTATGGGATTGCATGACACTGCGCTCTTGTTTGTTCAAGGCTTCGGGCTTATTAAGAATGGCATCTGGAATGGCCACATTTCCAATGTCATGCAGCAAAATGGCATTGGCAATATTTCGAACTTCGTCTTCCGCTAAACCCAGAGCCTCGGCCAGCGAAACCGCATACGAAGAAAGCACTTCGGAATGAACCTGGGGGTTCTCCTCGCGCATTTCGATCAATTTCGCCATCCGCAAAAATAATTCCCGTTCGCGGTATTCAATATCCCGCAGTGCGGTATTGAGCTGGTGCTCCAGCAAATAGCTACGATTTTTTTGTGATACTTGATGCTGCCGCATTTCAATCAAACTTTTCAGTTTGGCTTTAAAATCCAGCGGTTGAATTGGTTTGACAATGTAATCGATAACACCGGCACTCAATGCCGCTTCACGAACAGAGGCATCATCGACGACTGAAATAAAAATAACCGGGATGTCGCGTTGCGATAAGGGCCTGCGGAATCGACGGACAAATTCCAAGCCATCCATTTTTGGCATGCGGTAATCCAGAATCAGCATGTCCGGTGGATCTTTTTGCGATAATAGTAAAGCCTGGACCGGGTCGGCAACGTCCGAGACTTTAATGGCTTCACTAATATCTTTTACGATACTGCGCACCAAGGTCCGCTGCGACGCGGTGTCATCGACGATCATCACGTGCATAAAAACTCCATGATGGCTTGCGTTATTTGCTCTTTCATGGACTCAGCATACGCTGGTCATGGCACACATGAAAAGCCCTATTTAAGTCTTTGATATTGATCATATTTTAGTGTGCTTGCGGACGCATATACGGGAATAACAAGACATCGCGTATTGAGGCTGAATTGGTCAGCAGCATTACCAATCGGTCGATACCGATACCAAGACCACCTGTGGGCGGCAATCCTATCTCCAAGGCGCGGATATAGTCGGCGTCGAAATGCATGGCCTCATCATCGCCTTCGTCTTTGGCTGCTACCTGCGCTTGGAAACGGGCGGCTTGGTCTTCGGCATCATTCAACTCAGAGAAACCATTGGCAATTTCTTTGCCATTGATAAATAACTCGAAGCGGTCGGTTAATTCTGCATCATGATCATTGGCACGCGCCAACGGACTCACTTCAACCGGATGGTCGGTAATAAAGGTCGGTTGAATTAAAGTGTGCTCGACGGTTTTCTCGAAAACCTCCAATAAAATTTTTCCCCAGCCATAGCCTTTTTTCAGCTTGATACCCAGACGTTGGCAATGTTGTGTCATCTCTCCAATATTACGCAGTTCTTCGCGTTTGATTTCAGGGTTGTGTTCTAGCACTGCATCAATCATTGACCAGCGACGAAAGGCCGGGCCAACATCGATATTATTTTCTTCCCAGACAAGCTCAGTGGTGCCGAGCACTTGCTTGGCAATATCGCGAATCACGCCTTCGGTCAGATCCATAATTTCGCTGTAGGTCGCATAGGCTTCATACAATTCCAGCATGGTGAATTCTGGATTGTGACGCGTGCTAACACCCTCATTACGGAAGTTACGATTAATTTCGTAAATGCGTTCCATGCCGCCGACGGTCAATCTTTTTAGATAAAGCTCAGGTGCAACTCGTAAATATAAATCCAGACCAAGAGCATTGTGATGCGTCATAAAAGGTTTAGCCGCTGCGCCACCGGGAATATAGTGCATCATCGGTGTTTCTACTTCCAGAAAACGCCTTGCATCCAGCCAACCGCGCATGGCCGAGATTATTTTTGAACGCTTCACGAAAACATCGCGCGCTTCGGGATTAACAATTAGATCCACATAACGCTGGCGATAGCGCTGTTCGACATCCGATAAGCCATGAAATTTATCAGGCAATGGCCGCAAAGATTTTGTCAGCAATTTAATGGCGGTGGCTTTGATCGATAGCTCACCGGTTTTGGTGCGCATCAAGGAACCTTCGACCGCAATAATGTCACCAATATCCCAAGACTTGAAAGCGTCGTAACTTTGCTCCAGCGTGCTGGCCTGCAAATACAATTGCATGCGGCCGGTCATATCCTGGATGGTAGCAAAGCTGGCTTTGCCCATGTCGCGCTTGAGCACCATGCGACCAGCAATTTGAATACTGCGTTCGGTGGCAGCAAGTGCTTCGGCTGTCCATTGATCTTTATCGGCAAACTCTTCCTGCAAATCACCGGCATAATCGGCGCGACGAAAATCATTTGGAAACGCAACGCCCTGCTCCCGAATAGCATTAAGCTTGCTACGACGTTCGGCAATTAATTGGTTTTCATCAATGGGCAGTGTTTCGTCAGTCATGTTTGCATCTCGAAAAAATAATTTTAAAAGTTATAGCGTGTGTAAAGCCCGCCTTACCACTGCTTTTAGTCCCAAGTCCCGTTTCTTTTAACCCACCCGCGCAGCACCAGCAACCAAACCCGCCTTCAAACTGGCCTCAACAAAACCATCCAAATCGCCGTCCAATACTTTTTGGGTATCGGTGCGCTCAACCCCGGTGCGTAAATCTTTAATACGGCTTTGGTCAAGTACATAACTGCGAATCTGACTGCCCCAGCCAATATCGGACTTGGTGGCTTCAAGCGCATTTTTTTCGGCATTGCGCTTTTGCATTTCCAACTCGTACAACTTAGCTTTCAGCATTTTCATCGCATTATCGCGATTCTGATGCTGACTGCGACCGGTCTGACATGCGGCAACGGTGTTGGTGGGAATATGGGTAATACGAACGGCCGATTCGGTTTTATTAACGTGCTGACCACCGGCACCAGATGACCGATAAACATCGGTGCGTAAATCGGCCGGATTGATATCAATTTCAATGGTGTCATCAACCTCCGGGCTAACAAAAACCGATGCGAATGAAGTATGGCGTTTATTATCGGAATCAAACGGCGATTTACGCACTAAACGATGCACGCCGATTTCGGTTTTCAACCAACCAAATGCATATTCACCTTCAACACGAATGGTGGCACCTTTAATGCCCGCCACATCGCCATCGCTGGCTTCCATAATCTCGGTTTTCCAGCCGCGTGAATCGCACCAGCGCAAATACATCCGCAATAAAATTTCCGACCAATCCTGCGCTTCGGTGCCGCCCGCGCCCGATTGAATATCGACAAAACAATTGGCCGAATCCAGGTCGCCACTAAACATGCGACGGAATTCCAGCTTATCCACCAAGGCGCCTATTTTTTCGATATCGGCAATGACCGCATTAGCGGTATCTTCATCATTATCGGATTCGGCCATATCCAGCAAATCATTCGCATCAATCAAGCCATCGGTATTTTCACGAATTTGATTAACGGTTTTTTCAAGCATTGAACGCTCTTTGCCAAGCGCTTGGGCTCGCTCGGGTTCATTCCAAATGGCCGGATTTTCAAGCTCGCGGCTTACTTCTTCCAAACGCTCGACTTTGGTATCAAAGTCAAAGATACCCCCGAAGCGAATCGAGACGCGATTTCAGGTCATTGATTCGCTGGCGGACAAGATTAAGTTCCATGATGTTCTATCAGATTTACAAAGCACTATTGTAACAAATGCAGGCATAGGGTGTGCGTGTTGCCCGAGGTATCCCACAAAGTGTGCTTGGATTATTTCGTAGGAGGCCGCTTGCGGGCGACGTATCTTTGACCTTCATATTCATCTTTCGATAAAAACCCAGGGCCTTCGTCGCCCCCAAGCGGCCTCCTACTTTGGGCGCACCCTAGGCTGGCAAACTATGGCGTACCAGCAATTGAATATCGCGGCGGCCACGAAAATCGTTCAGTTCCAACTGGTAAGCCAGATGTAGCCGCTCTGCTGGCTCGACCCCGGCATAGCCACCGAAATGAATGGCGGACACTGTGAAGTCGCTTCCGTACAGGCGCAGGCTGTACTTGATATGGCGTTCGCCGAGAATTTTCCACTGAATCACTTCAAAAATATTATCGAATACCGGTTCCGGGAAGCTCTGCCCCCACGGCCCGGCCAAACGCAAATCTTCAGCCAATTCGCGACTAAACTCATGCATCTGCAACTCGCCGTCGCTCAGGCATTCGGCCTGTAGAATTTCGTCAGATAAACGCAGCTCAGCGACCTTATTGAACGCAAGTCGAAAGGCTTCCAGATTTTTCTTCTGCATGCTTAAACCTGCCGCCATCGCATGACCACCGAAGCGTTCTATCAAACCCGGATTCATTACATCGACTGCAGCCAAGGCATCGCGAATATGAAAGCCCGGAATTGATCGTGCCGAGCCACGCAAAATATCGCTACCGTCATCGGCAGGAGCAAACGCAACAACCGGGCGATGCAAGCGATCTTTTAATTTCGAGGCTACCAAACCGACCACGCCAGGATGCCAGCTTTCATCATAAAAACTCCAGGCCGCCGATTGGCTTTGCTGTTCGAGTGTCGTGACATCGACCAAGGCATCCGCATCATCAACCATTTGTTGCTGCAAGCCACGACGCTCGACATTAATGCCATTCAATATTGCAGCTAATTCATATGCCCGGGCTTCATCGTCGGTAAGCAGGCACTCGATGCCAATCGACATATCTTCCAAACGACCTGCAGCATTCAAACGCGGTGCAATCGCAAAACCAATATCCGACGCGACCAATTTGCTGATATCGCGCCCGGCAATTTCAGCCAATGCCCGCAAGCCTACTTGGCACTGATTTTTTCTGAAACGTTTTATACCGGCCGACACTAATAAACGATTGTTGTAATCGAGCGACACTAAATCAGCCACAGTGCCAACGGCGACCAAATCCAATAGCAATGATAAATCCGGTTCTGGCTGTATCAAAATATCGAGCTCGCGCATTCTTTTTCTCAGCGCAAGCAAAAGATAAAACATCACGCCAACACCCGACAAAGCCTTGCTCGGAAAATCATCGCCATGAAGATTGGGATTGACGATAGCATCAGCGGGCGGCAGCACTTCACCCGGTAAATGGTGATCGGTAATCAAGACTTGCCAACCCTGCATCTTGGCAGCAGTAACACCGGCATGGCAGGCGATACCATTATCGACCGTGATGATGAGTTCGGGTTGTATGCCGGGCTCTAGCCCGGCAATGTAAGAGACCAACGCAGGCGATAACCCATAGCCATGCAAAATACGATGCGGCACCTGATAACTTAATTGCTCGGCACCCAGCATCTTCAAGCCGCGCATCGCAACGGCGGTACCGGTAGCCCCATCGCAATCAAAGTCACCGACAATCACAATATGTTTTTGTGACTGTATGGCTTTCAACAATAAATCAACGGCATTATCCATGCCGCTTAATTGATTGGGCGACAACAAATTCGCAAGTTTTAATTCTGCTTGCTCGGGATTGCTGACACCGCGACTGGCGAATATGCGTTGTAGCACTGGAGATATGCTTGCAGGCCACGGGCCATGCTCGGGAATGTTTCGGCGAGCAATTTTCACGCTAACTCAGACCAACGCATACAGAGGAGCCCGCCAGAAACGCCATGCATGCGATGACTTGATTTCAAAGCTTGTACCATCGGAAAAATCCAGCACGATGGCACTGTGCTTTTTATTTTTTAGCTGAGCCAATGCCGGCAATAAATAATCACGTTCAAACATTGTCCAGTCACGGATATGGCGAGCATCATTCAATACGGCACCAGAACTTTCTATATCATTCATACCCGAGTGCGATATGAGCGACTGAATGGTTACATCTTCACTAATCACTTTATCAGCATGAAATTTCACCTGATCTGGCAGCATGCCGCCACCCCAGAAATAAAGTGAATTCACCGGCAACAAACCTTTTTTAATACGCTCGGCATTCAGCGGATGATTATGCAAAGTAATTTGCGCTTCATTAAGCAAGGCACGCCAACGCTTGGCTATATCGTCAGAAGGAAATTGAGCAAAAATATCGGCACCGATGGCAGCATCAGGCGTTTGAAATGCTGGAAGCTTGGACTCTTTCGGCAGCATCAAAAACCAGCGCGATGGATGCGGCGCAGATAATAGAAAGCCGACATCACCGAATATTATTTTAAGCGGTTTGATTAACTCGTCGGCCTCATATTGGCTTAAACCCAAATCACCGCAGCTCAACAAACGCACGACGCCCATTTCAGCCCGGACGTAAGCCGGATCTGCCCGCAGCCAGCAATAATTAGCTGCGTCTTTGACATCGTGTTGCCTTGTCAGAGCAGCCATTGGCCAGCGACGCGGTAGGATTGAAACATGGCGCTCGAGCTGCGCTTGTTCGCCATGATTCAAGACCGGCAATGTATCGGCACGACCTAAAGTTTTCGCAATATCGGCGTTAATTTTTTGACCTGAAAAACGCCGACGTTCCGTTAACAGAAAAGTCAGCATTGTATTGGTCATCGGAAAATCAGGCTTCGTATCGAACAGAAATAATATCGTATTCGCGATTGCCGGCCGGAGCTTCAATAGTGATGGTGTCGCCTTCATTTTTGCCAATCATCGCGCGTGCCACTGGCGATGAGATAGAAATCAGGCGCTGTTTCAAATCCGATTCCAGGTCACCGACTATTTTATACGTCACTACATCGCCACTATCGGCATCAGCCAATTCAACCGTCGCCCCAAAGACAATTCTATCGCCAGCGGTAATCGTACTGACATCAATGAGCTGGGCATTGGAAAGCTCGCCTTCCAATAATTTTATGCGGCCTTCGATAAAACTTTGCTGCTCACGCGCCGCGTGGTACTCGGCATTTTCTTTTAAATCGCCGTGTGCACGCGCTTCGGCAATCGCATGAATAACGGCTGGCCGTTTTACCGATTTCAGTTGGTCCAATTCATCGCGCAGTTTTACTGCACCGGTAGTGGTAAGCGGAGCTCTCATCCGTGAAGTTCCTTATGCAATTCTTGTAGTGACCATACCCGTGGATTATTACGGAATTCAATCGCTTGTACCAGCGCGCGTGCACCCGGAATGGTGGTGGAATAAGTCAAACGATGCTGCAATGCCTCGCGACGAATCGAGAACGAGTCGTGTATTGCCTGTTTACCTTCGGTGGTATTGATGATGTAGGCGATTTCATTATTTTTAATTAAATCCACTATATGTGGACGACCTTCAGCGACTTTGTTGATGCGCTCACACTGCAGACCTTGCTCGCTGAAAAATTTGGCAGTACCTTCAGTAGCGACTAGGCTAAAACCTTGTTTCACTAAATCTTTCGCAACATCCAGGACACGAGCTTTATCAACATCACGCACTGAAATAAACGCTTTGCCAGGCTTTGGTGCTTTAATGCTGGCAGCTTCTTCGGCGCGTGCGAAAGCTTCCGGGAAAGTCCGGCCAACACCCATCACTTCGCCGGTTGAACGCATTTCCGGGCCGAGTATTGGATCAACGCCCTGGAATTTTGCAAACGGAAAAATCGCTTCCTTGACCGAATAATAATTAGGCACAATTTCTTTCGTCGCGCCTTGTGAGGCCAGCGATTGCCCCGCCATGCAGCGCGCTGCAATTTTTGCCAAAGGCACGCCAATCGCTTTGGAAACAAAGGGCACGGTCCGTGAAGCACGCGGGTTTACTTCCAGTACGAAAATAGTCTCGCCTTGAATGGCAAACTGAGTGTTCATCAAGCCGATGACTTTTAGTTCACGCGCCATTTGTGCTGCCTGCACGCGCAGACGATCTTGCATCTCGGCACTAAGCGTATACGGCGGCAATGAACACGATGAGTCGCCCGAGTGCACGCCTGCTTCTTCGATATGTTCCATGATGCCACCGATCAAAACATTGCCTTCGGCATCGGCAATAATATCGACATCGACTTCCACTGCATTATCGAGAAAGCGATCAAGCAATACCGGCGAGTCGTTCGATACTTTTACAGCCTCACGCATATAGCGCGACAGATCTGCCGAGTTATAAACAATTTCCATCGCGCGACCGCCAAGTACATAGCTTGGGCGCACCACCAAGGGATAACCAATTTCATCGGCCAAGACAATGGCTTGCTCTTGTGTTCTAGCGGTGCGATTAGCCGGTTGAATCAAGCCACATTTTTCGATCAGTTTTTGAAACCGCTCGCGGTCTTCGGCCAAATCGATTGAATCCGGTGAAGTGCCAATAATCGGCACGCCATTGGCTTCAAGCGCGCGCGATAGCTTCAACGGCGTTTGTCCACCGTACTGCACAATCACGCCGACCGGTTTTTCCAGATCCACAATTTCAAGTACGTCTTCAAGCGTTACCGGCTCAAAATACAGGCGATCAGAAGTGTCGTAATCGGTCGAAACGGTTTCCGGATTGCAGTTGATCATGATGGTTTCATAACCATCCTCGCGCAGTGCGAGCGATGCATGCACGCAGCAATAATCAAATTCGATACCCTGCCCGATTCGATTCGGACCACCGCCCAGCACAATAATTTTTTTATTATTGGTCGGCGCCGCTTCGCATTCGTCTTCATAGGTTGAATACATATAAGCAGTACTGGTTGAAAATTCAGCGCCGCAACTATCCACACGTTTATAAACCGGACGCAAACCCAAGGCACGACGCAAAGTGCGGATTGCAGTTTCGTCGGTGTCGGTTAGCTGTGCGATACGGGCGTCGGAAAAACCGGCACGTTTTAGTTCACGCATGCGTTTTTTATTGAGACTCGGCAGACTGGCTTTCGCGGTTTCCTTTTCCATTGACACTAAATCTTCAATCTGGTCTAGAAACCAGGGGTCAATAAAGCTCAGATTAAATACATCATCCACACTCATGCCTGCGCGAAAAGCCTCAGCCACCTGGAATAATCTTTCTGGACCGGGTTCTTTTAATTCGCGACGAATTTTTAATAAGCCGTCTTCACCGAGCTCGGCATCGCCTGTTGGGTCAAGGCCGACCTTGCCAATTTCCAGGCCACGCAAAGCTTTTTGCAGGGATTCCTGGAACGTGCGTCCCATCGCCATCACTTCGCCGACTGATTTCATTTGCGTCGTTAAACGTGCATCGGCAGTAGGGAATTTTTCGAAGGCAAAACGCGGAATTTTAGTCACCACATAATCGATACTCGGCTCGAACGAAGCCGGGGTTGCGCCACCGGTAATATCGTTACGCAATTCATCGAGTGTGTAACCGACCGATAATTTGGCAGCAATTTTTGCAATTGGAAAACCAGTGGCTTTCGAAGCCAATGCCGACGAGCGTGAAACCCGTGGATTCATTTCGATAACTACGACACGACCATCTTGCGCGTTGATACCAAACTGCACATTCGAACCACCGGTATCGACACCAATTTTTCGCAGTACGGCAATGGAGGCATCACGTAGTCGCTGATATTCTTTATCGGTCAATGTTTGTGCAGGCGCGACCGTAATCGAGTCGCCGGTATGCACACCCATGGGATCCAGATTTTCAATCGAGCACACGATAATGCAGTTGTCGGCTTTATCACGCACTACTTCCATCTCGAATTCTTTCCAGCCAAGCACTGATTCTTCCACCAAGACTTCGCCGGTTGGCGAAAGGTCTAAACCGCGCGTCACGATTTCAATGAGTTCTTCTTTATTGTAGGCAATACCGCCGCCGCTGCCGCCGAGCGTAAAGCTTGGGCGAATAATAGTCGGGTAACCTACTTTCGTTTGAATTTCGATCGCCTGTTCAAGCGTGCGTGCTACTTCGGCTTTCGGGCATTCCAAGCCAATTTCTTTCATGGCGACGCGGAATAGTTCGCGATCTTCCGCCATGCGAATGGCTTCACGCGATGCACCGATTAATTCGACACCATATTTATCCAAGGTACCAGCATCGGCCATATCCAACGCGCAATTCAAAGCCGTCTGGCCGCCCATCGTTGGCAATAAAGCATCGGGTCTTTCTTTCGCGATAATGCGCTCGACGGTATCGGGATTAATAGGCTCGATATAGACGGCGTCAGCCATATCCGGATCAGTCATGATGGTAGCCGGATTCGAGTTCACTAGAATTACTCGATAACCTTCATCGCGCAGTGCTTTGCATGCTTGCGCGCCGGAATAATCGAACTCGCAGGCCTGACCAATCACGATCGGACCCGCGCCGATGATGAGAATGGATTTTATGTCGGTTCTCTTTGGCATTAGCGTGCTTCCATTAGTGCAACAAATTTATCAAACAATCCAGCCACATCATGCGGCCCCGGACTTGCTTCGGGGTGGCCCTGAAAACTAAAGGCTGGCGCGTCGGTTAATTCAATTCCCTGATTGGAATTGTCGAACAACGAGCGATGAGTGATTCTTACATTCGCTGGCAATGTTTTTTCATCGATGGCAAAACCGTGATTCTGACTGGTGATCATTACACGGCTGGTATCCAGATCAATCACTGGATGATTAGCACCATGATGACCAAATTTCATTTTCAATGTTTCTGCGCCAGCGGCCAAACCTAAAAGCTGATGACCCAAACAAATACCGAACATCGGAATTTTCGCTGCGATAAATTGTTTGATCGCGGCAATAGCGTAATCACAAGGCGCGGGATCCCCCGGGCCGTTTGATAAAAATATTCCGTCCGGTTTTTCAGCAAGTACTTGTTCGGCCGATGTTTGTGCCGGTACTACAGTAATTTTGCAGCCACGATCTGCCAGCATGCGCAGGATATTGCGCTTCACGCCGAAATCGTAAGCGACCACATGGAATTTTGAATCGACGCGTTTGAACTGGTTTTTATCCAGATCCAGCTCGCCCTCGGTCCAAACATAACGTTCGCGGGTGCACACTTCTTTCGCCAAATCCATACCTTTCAAACCGGGAAATTTGCGCGCGGCTTCAATGGCTTTATCAACGTCGATATCACCCGCCATTAAGGCACCGTTTTGCGAACCACGATCACGCAGTAAACGGGTTAATTTGCGGGTATCGATATCGGCAATGGCCACCACACCGCGTGCGGCACACCATTCAGGCAATGCGACTTGATGACGCCAACTGCTCGGGCGGCGCGGCACGTCGCGAACAATAAGACCCGACGCAAAAACTTCGCCAGCTTCGTCGTCCTGCGATGTAAAACCGGTGTTGCCAATATGCGGATAGGTCAACGTAATCAGCTGGCGGGCATAGGATGGGTCGGTAATGATTTCTTGATAGCCGGTCAGCGCGGTATTAAATACCACTTCACCGACCGATAAGCCGGTTGCACCTACGGAAACACCCTCGAATACGGTTCCGTCTTCGAGTGCAAGAATGGCGGTTTGAGTCACGGGAGCTCGCCTTTGGTTGGTTGAACCACTTCGGGCGCCAAGTCGCAGCAGCCCGCAGATAGGGCAAGGGCCAAATCTGTTTGAACATAAAGGGGTTCAGGCGAGTGAGGATTTTAGCGGCACGGGCGCCTGATGTCCAATAAAATGATCTCCATTGAAAAAACCAGAATATGTTTAGAATGCGCAATGACAGCATTCTCACCGGTATTAATTCACACCCTTCTCGAAGTTCTCGCCTATACCCTGGGCACCCAAGTCTTTCTATGGCAGCGACGGCGTCTTGGGCTCAGCTCATTACAGGATAAAGACCAGACGCTCTGGGTGATTGTGGGAGCGGCACTTGGGGCTGCTATTGGCTCCAAGCTGGCCTTTTGGCTGGAAGATCCCATGGTCGCTTTTGTGAATTTCCCCGATTGGCGCCATCTGTTACAAGGCAAATCTATTGTCGGCGGCTTATTGGGCGGTTTATTAGGCGTTGAAATCAGCAAAAAACTGGTCGGGCAAACCCGCTCAACCGGCGATGCCTTCGTTTTGCCCCTAGCGGTTGGCATGTGCATCGGCAGAATAGGTTGTTTTTTAGCGGGCTTGAATGACCACACTTATGGCAATGCCACGGCAATGGCTTGGGGCGTTGATTTCGGTGATGGCATTTCAAGGCACCCGACCCAGCTTTATGAAATCGTGTTTATCGTGCTTTGGACGAGTTTCATATTACGAAGGAAACAACACTTCAGCCAAACCGGCGATGCCTTCCGAAGCTATCTCGCTGGCTATTTGCTGTTTCGTTTCGTCATCGAGTTCATAAAACCGATACCTATGGTGTACCTAGGCTCGCTATCGGGTATTCAATGTTTATGTCTGCTCGGCTTAGCCTACTATGCCAAACATCTGCCTCGTTTAACCCGGGAGTTATTGTGGGACACAAAGTAAGGCCATACCTTTATTACGACAACGCGGTATCGATTTGCAGCGTTTGTCTGCGCCGAGTTGAGGCCAGCATCCTGATTAAAGATGAAAAAGTGCTGATGGACAAATGGTGCCCTGAACATGGCCGTGAGCGCGTTTTAATTGCCGATGATGCCAACTATTACCGGATGGCGCGTGAGAAATTTATCAAGGCACCTGAATTACCCCAACGCTTTAACACCGAACGTCATTGGGGCTGTCCCTACGACTGCGGTTTGTGCCCCGAGCATATGCAACATAGTTGCTTGACCTTGATTGAAGTGACCGATCATTGCAATCTGCGTTGCCCGATTTGTTATGCCGATTCCGGCCCGCATCGCCCCGGTTTTCGCGATATGGCAACGATTGAAAAAATGCTCGATGCCGTTGTCGCTAATGAAGGTGAACCGGACGTCGTACAGATTTCCGGTGGCGAGCCGACCATTCATCCGCAATTTTTCGAAATTCTGGATGCAGCAAGACTGCGCCCTATTCGCCATTTGATGGTGAATACAAACGGCTTGCGTATTGCCAAAGATCTTGAGTTCGTTGAACGCTTAGCAACTTATATGCCGGCCTTCGAGTTATATCTTCAATTTGATTCGCTGCGTGATGAAGTTACACAGGAACTGCGCGGCGCAAAACTGCGCGATATTCGTTTGCGTGCTTTGGAAAACTTGAACAAATTCGACATTTCCACCACCTTGGTCGTCACCGTAAAAAAAGGGTTGAATGATGGCGAGCTAGGCGAAATTATTGATTTCGCATTGACCCAGCCCTGCGTGCGTGGCGTTACATTTCAACCCATTCAACATGCTGGGCGTGCGGAGAATTTCGATCCGGCAATCAATCGCCTCACACTCACAGAAGTGCGTCGTAGTATTCTTGAACAATCCAAACATTTCAAACCGGAAGATATTATTCCGGTGCCCTGCAATCCCGATTGTCTGGCGATGGGTTATGCCTTGAAGCTTGGCGAAAACGTCGTTCCCTTGACTGGGTTAATTCCGCAGGAAACCCTGATCAATGCCGGCCGCAACACCATAGTGGTTGAGCGCGATGAAGCAATTCGCGAACAAGTCTTCAAACTGTTTGCCACCAATCAATCGCCAGAAGGTCAGGCCTGTTCCTTATCGGACTTATTGTGCTGCCTGCCGCAAGTCCAGGCACCGTCAGAGTTAGGTTATAAAAATGTATTTCGCGTTTTGATTATGGCTTTTATCGATGCCCATAGTTTCGATTTGCGAGCGGTGAAGAAATCCTGTGTGCATATTGCCCAGCCCGACGGGAAGATCATTCCCTTCGATACTTTTAATCTTTTTTATCGGGATGATAAAGCGGCTTATCTGGAAAAACTGAGAGCGGAAATTCGGGCGCCAAAGACACAGGAAGAACCCAGTCAATGAATGGCAATCAAAATAATGAGCATGAGCAAGATTCTGAAACGCGAAATTTCGATTCGGTCAAATTCAGCCCGCCAAAACCACAATCACCGGCAATGCTGGTATTAAAAGTGTTGCTAGGGGTTGTATTGATTGGCGGCGCAGTGCTTCTACTTTTAGTGGCGGCATGTTTCGGCATGCTGGGCGGCTTTCGTTAAATATTTAAACCTTTCCATCTAAATATCCGTGCATCATCAACAAGGAAAATTATGAATACGCCCGACAACAATCCCTACCCAAACGCGCTTCCGCCACAAAATAATAATTCCGATAATGATAAAGGCTCCGTACTAGCAGGTTTTTTTATAGGCTGGGGGCTGATGATTGGCGGCAGTATTCTGACCGGGGCAATTACAGCTTTACTATCAACGGTAATTGGCTACGACAATTCCTTTATGCCACTTTTGTCTATCGGCTCATTTTCATTACCTATCATCATCGTGATTGCCGTCATGGTGTGGCTCGGTAAAAACGGGAAAAGTAAAACAGTCAAAGGCATTGGCGCAGCCATCATTTCAATGATTGCACTAGTGCTGCTGCTGGTTGCAGCTTGTTTTGGGATTTTTGCAATGAATGGCAGTGGATTTCATTAATCGCCCTAGGTGCGCCAAGGCGGCACCCTATGGGTTGAAAATCAAATCGGATAACTGGTAAATACCGGCCGGTTTGTTTTTCAAGCGGTAAGTTGCTTCCAACGCGCCGCGCACGAAAATATCCCGATCCAGTGCGCTATGACGTAATTCTATAAATTCACCATGCCCGCTGAATTTTACCGTGTGATCGCCAATAACCTCGCCTTCTCTGTGGCTCGTGTATTTAGCGGCCTGACCGGTATTTTGCTCGGCCGATTGCCCCAAAGTTAATGCCGTACCCGATGGTGCATCTTTTTTATGCACATGATGGGTTTCGTTGATTTCAACACTCCATTGTTTCAGTGCATTCGCTGCTCGACGCGTTAAATCATTAAGCACAGCAACGCCAATACTGAAATTGGATGCCCACAGCACGGGGATTTCGTTTGAAGTTTCCACCATGCATTTTTTTTGCTGGTCGTTTAAACCGGTCGTACCGCTGACCAGACCTGCATGGTGTGTTTTACAAAATTGCAGAATAGTCTCAAAGGCTTCCGGCTGACTGAAGTCAATCGCAATATCGAATTTCGGTAGTTCATCCAATTGATGGATGGCGAATAAGGGGCAAGAAACACTTTCAATCGGCGAAACATCGCGCCCGACAACACCGGCCACTAATTCAAAGCGATGATCGGCTGCTGCGATTCGTAATAAAGCTCGGCCCATTCTGCCGGACGCACCGAAGATAATAAGTTTGATGCTTTCTTTCATGTCGCCCAGATTCTAATGTGGGAGGGGCCGTAAGGCCCGAATAATTTCAGACTATACAATTTTATCCATACGTGGGAGGGCCATAAGGCCCGAATAGTTTCAGGCTATAGCATTATTTGCGCGTGCAGTTGTAGGAGCGAGCTCTGCTCGCGACTAAAGCTTCCAGGCAAGCCTTTCGCGAGCAGAGCTCGCTCCTACATGCAGATCATCGAGGGGTTATTCGGACCTTACGGCCCTCCCACAACGCCTTATGAGATCATCTTGTCCCAGAACGATTTCACGCCGTCAAGAAACGAGCTTGAGCGTGGTGAATGTTTGGCGCCGTCTTCGCCTTCAAAGGTACCTTCAAATTCTTTCAACAGTTCACGCTGTCTGCTTGTGAGGTTTACCGGGGTTTCGACTACAACGCGTGCGAGGATATCGCCGGTCGAGCTACTACGAACCGATTTGACGCCTTTACCACGCAGACGGAAAAGTTTTCCGGTCTGGGTTTCGGCCGGGACTTTGATTTCGACTTCGCCGCCTAATGTTGGAACTTCAATGGAAGCACCGAGTGCTGCCTGTGAAAAACGAATCGGCACTTCGCAATACAAATCGTCACCATCGCGCTGGAATATTTTATGTTCGCGTACGCTAACTTCCACATACAAATCGCCCGCTTGAGCACCAACGGGCCCAGCCTCGCCTTCACCGGCTAAACGAATACGGTCGCCATTGTCGACACCGGCAGGAATTTTGACTTGCAGGGTTTTTTCTTCCTGTACACGGCCATTGCCGCGGCAATTTTTGCAGGGCTTGGCGATCGTTTGACCACGACCTCCACAGGTATGACAAGGCTGTTGCACCGAGAAAATACCGCGCTGCATGCGAACCTGGCCCTGACCTTTACAGGTTTTGCAGGTTGCAACGATGCCGTCTTCCGAACCGCTGCCGCTGCAAGGTTTGCATGCGACCAAGGACGGAATATCTATTTTTTTCTCGACGCCGAAAACCGCTTCTTCCAGATCAAGATCCATCATGAAACGAAGATCGGCACCACGACGTGGGCCACGCTGCTGCCGTGCACCACCAAAAATATCACCAAAAATATCGCCAAAAATATCACCAAAATCACCAGCTCCATGACCACCACCGCCGCCACCGGTGCCGTGCTCAAAGGCCGCATGACCATGCTGGTCATAAGCACGACGCTTACTGGCATCGCTCAATATTTCGTAGGCTTGCTTGGCTTCCTTGAAGGACTCTTCGGCCGCTTTATCATCGGGATTTCTGTCCGGATGATGTTTTTGTGCCGCACGACGATAGGCTTTTTTCAGCTCGTCTTCGCTGGCGGTTTTGCTAACACCTAGAACTTCGTAGTAATCGCGTTTTGACATGAACTTGGGGACTCGGGACTGGGGGCTGGGGAGAAGCGAGTAAGGGCCTGAGTGTTATCTCAAGCCCTTACTGCACAGCATTAGCATCACTAAATATTTCAAGGCCGGAGTGGAAGTTCAAGTGGCGTATGCATTTAGCCCCTAACCTCCAGTCTCTAGCCCCGCTTTTTATTTCGTGTCGTCTTTCACTTCAGTGAATTCCGCATCAACTACATCTTCTGCCTTGGCAGCAGCTTCGCCTTGGGGAGCTTCGCCACCACCTTGTTCAGCAGCGGCAGCGGCTGAATACAAAGCTTGAGCGGCTTGTTGCAGTGCCGAAGTTTTCGCTTCGATTTGTGCCTTGTCGTCGCCTTTCATGGCAGTTTCAAGATCGGCCAACGCGGTTTCGATTCCACCGAGTTGGTCGCCCGGTACTTTTGCGCCGTGATCTTTCATCGCGGTGCGTGTGGTGTGAATCAAACCATCGGCAGCGTTACGTGCAGTGACTAATTCATGGAATTTTTTGTCTTCTTCACGATTGGCTTCGGCGTCTTCCACCATGCGTTTAATTTCATCATCGCTCAAACCGGAACCGGCTTTGATTTCGATACGTTGTTCTTTACCGGTCTTCTTGTCTTTCGCCGACACATGCAAAATGCCATTCGCATCGATATCAAAAGTCACTTCGATTTGTGGCATACCACGTGGCGCTGGTTCGATGCCCGAAAGATCAAACTTGCCCAGTGATTTATTGAAACGGGCTTGTTCGCGTTCGCCTTGCAAAGCATGCACAGTCACGGCCGGCTGATTGTCATCAGCAGTCGAGAAAGTTTGCGATGCCTTGGTAGGAATAGTGGTGTTCTTTTCAATAATCTTGGTGAAAACGCCGCCCATGGTTTCAATTCCCAAACTGAGTGGCGTTACGTCGAGCAGCAGCACGTCTTTCACGGTACCGGCCAGCACGCCGCCTTGAATCGCCGCACCAATGGCAACCGCTTCATCAGGGTTAACGTCTTTACGTGGTTCTTTACCGAAAAATTCGGTGACTGCCGCCTGCACGCGCGGCATGCGGGTCATACCACCGACCAGAATCACATCTGAAATATCCGAAGGTTTTAAACCGGCATCTTTAAAGGCAATGCGGATGGGCTCAATGGTTTTCTTGATCAAATCTTCTACCAATGATTCCAATTTTGCACGCGTTAGTTTGATGTTCAAGTGTTTTGGACCGGAAGCATCGGCAGTAACGTAGGGCAAGTTGACATCGGTTTGCTGCGATGAGCTGAGTTCGATTTTTGCCCGCTCAGCGGCATCTTTCAAACGCTGCAATGCCAATGGGTCTTTACGCAAATCAATGCCCTGCTCTTTCTTGAACTCTTCAACCAGGAAATCAATCACGCGATTATCAAAGTCTTCGCCACCAAGAAATGTGTCGCCATTGGTAGCTAATACTTCAAATTGTTTTTCATCGTCTATATTGGCAATTTCAATAATGGAAACGTCGAAGGTACCGCCACCGAGATCATAGACGGCAATTTTGCGATCGCCACCGCCTTTGTCCAAACCATAAGCCAGTGCAGCAGCCGTTGGCTCGTTGATAATGCGCTTGACGTCCAATCCTGCAATGCGGCCAGCGTCTTTCGTAGCTTGGCGTTGCGAGTCATTAAAATAAGCCGGAACCGTAATGACGGCTTCAGTCACTGCTTCGCCTAGATAGGCTTCAGCAGTTTTCTTCATTTTTTCCAGCACGCGAGCAGAAATTTCCTGTGCCGCCATTTTTTTGCCATCCGATGTTGCTACCCAGGCATCGCCATTTTCATGGGCAACAATAGCGTACGGCACCAGGTCCAAATCTTTTTTGACTTCGGCGTCAGTAAATTTGCGGCCGATCAGGCGCTTTACTGCGTAGAAAGTGTTTTTTGGATTGGTCACACCCTGGCGTTTTGCCGATGCGCCGACGATGACTTCACCATCTTTGGTGAAAGCGACAATGGAAGGCGTTGTACGATCACCTTCCGAGTTTTCGATTACTTTGGCAACGCCACCTTCCATCACGGAAACGCAGCTATTGGTGGTGCCCAAGTCGATACCGATAATTTTACCCATTTCAAATCTCCTTAATCTTTTGCGCGATTGATGCACGTTAATCTTGTTTGTTTAATAGTGCTGATTATTTTTTTTTCAAGTCTGGAATTTATGTTTTAGTCAGAATGTTTGGAAACAACAACTAAAGCTGGACGCAATAAACGCTCGTTCAGCAAATAGCCTTTTTGGAAAACCTGCACGATGGTATTGGGTGCTGCATCCGGGCTGTCTATCTGGCTGATCGCCTGATGCCATTCGGGATTGAACACTTCGCCGATTGGGTTGATTTGTGTCATGCCGTTGTTATTGCCGACCTTCAATAATTGCACGAGCGTCAACTCCATGCCTTCGCGTAATTTACCGGTTTCACCCTGGCTTGCTACCAGCCCGGCATCGAGGCTATCGAGCACAGGCAGTAATTCGGAAAGCAAACGCTCATTGGCAAATTTACGGGCTTGATCAACATCACGGGCCAAACGCTTGCGTTGATTATCGAGCTCGGCACGTTCACGCAAGGCTTCGTCGCGTATATTGCTCATGGCAATACGCAATGCCTCAAGTTCAAGTTGCAGTTGGGCATCGCCCGACAAATCTGTGGCCTCGGGCTCGTCAACGCCCGGAATATTAGGTTCGGTATGCATGTTTTGTCCTATCTTGATTGCCTCGTCACGCGAGGTCTGAACGGTTTATGGGGTCGGACCGTCCGGATTCAAGGCCTGACCGAGTAAATCGGCAGTCGCCTGCACCATGGGAATGACCCGCTCATAGGCCATGCGAGTTGGGCCTATAACGCCTAACACGCCCAGCACTTTGCCCTGCGAGCCATACGGCGCGGTGATAACGGTGCAGGCATCCAGCGGGGCCAGCCCACTTTCTTCGCCAATAAATACGCGAACACCGGGCGCTTTCATACAGCGCTCCAATAAGCCTAAAATTTCGCGTTTCCGAGAAAAGGTATCGAACAAGTCACGCAAACGTTCGACATCAGACATCTCCGGAGCCCCCATCAAGCGGGTTTGGCCGGTCAATAAAACATCTTCATTGGTAGTCTCGAAAGCATGCTCCGATAGCTCTACAGCAGCAGCCAGCACTTTCTGCATTTCGTCTTTGGTGTCACGCAATTCACGCACCAGTGCGGCGCGAATATCGCCCAAAGGCCGACCGGCAAACTGGTGATTCAGATATTGTGCGGTCTGCTCCAACTCACTGGGTGAGAAAAACCGGCGCGTATGAATAATGCGGTTCTGTACTTCATTATCGGTAAAGACCAGAATCACCAGCACGCGATTGCCATCAAGCGCCACAAAATCAATATGGCGGAAAGCGAATTGCCCGCGTTGCGGCACCGACACTACACCCACAAACTGACTCATCGCCGAAAGCATTTCGCCAGCATTGGCTAACAAGCTCTGGGTGCCCGCCGATGGGTTCATGGTTTCCCGCAGCTGATTCATTTGAATGGCCGCCATTGGCTCGACCTGGATCAATGAATCGACAAAGACCCGATAACCTTGAGCCGTGGGGATACGCCCTGCCGAAGTATGTGGCGCTGCCAGCAAACCCAATTCTTCAAGATCGGCCATGATATTTCGAATAGTCGCTGCGCTAATATCCAAACCCGAGCTTTTCGCCAGCATGCGGCTGCCGACCGGCGCACCATCATGAATATGCTGGGCGATCAGGCTTCGTAATAAATGGCGTGCGCGCGGGTCGAGTTCAGTCATAGTTTTTGTAGGAACCACTTGTAGGAGCCACGTCTAGTGGCGATCAGGTGTTGATAACAAAGAATAAAGCTTCAGAACTGCATGACGATAGTTTATAGAATAGCTACCTTCATAAAATGTTTTCAAATCTCAGCTTTTGCGATTCTTTGCGTTTATTTTGCCCATCGCAAGCGGTTTCAGAAAAATCCTCACCTAAAAGCGTATTGATTGGGCAAAATAGGCAAATGCTAATTCAGTTGGTTTTAAAAGATTTCGCCGTGGTTTCCACCGCCGAATTAAGTTTTGGTGCGGGCATGACTGTGGTTTCCGGAGAAACCGGGGCCGGTAAATCCCTATTGGTTGATGCCTTAATGTGGCTCACCGGCGCTCGCGCCGAAGCCGGCATTGTTCGACATGGGGCCGAACGCGCCGAATTATCGGCCGAGTTTTCACTCAACGACGCAGCTTTTGCACAAGCTTGGCTGCGCGATGCAGAACTCGATGACGACAATGCCTGCCAACTTCGTCGCGTTATTCGTGCCGATGGCGGTTCGAAGGCATGGATTAACGGCCGCGCAGCAACGATGTCGCAATTATCCGAACTAGGCAGTCTATTGGTTGAAATTCATGGTCAGCATGAACATCAAGCGCTGCTCGAGCGCAGTCAGCAATTAAGTTTGCTGGACGCTTTTGCTTCGCATAGCAATTTGCTAGAGCCGGTGGCTACGCTCGCAAAAGAATGGAATGAGCTCAACAAAAAGATTCAGGAGCTCAGCAAAACCGGTGATGTCAGTGATCGAATCAATTATCTGGAACATCAAATACAGGAACTGAAAAATGAAGCCTTATCGCCAGAAGCCATCCAAGAACTACTGGCCGCGCATCGCCGCCAAGCGCATTCTGCCAGCCTGTTGCAAGGCTTCGATATGGCGCTTTCACGCTTGCAAGGCGACGATAGCTTTGCGCTTTCCAATACCGTACGCCAACTTTCAACGCATCTGCAAAAACTGGCGGAACACGAACCGCGTTTATTGGAAATCACCCAATTACTCGATACCGCAGAAATTCAACTCGATGAAGCTTCCGGCTCGCTAGAAAAATTACGCGATGATCTGGAACTCGATCCGGGTCGTTTTCAAGAATTGGAAAATAATCTGAGTCGTCTGCATGAACTGTCACGCAAACATCGCGTGCCACTACTGGAACTAGGAACGCGTTACGAAGAGCTGCAAAGCGAATGTGAAACTTTGCGCGGTAAAGACCTAACGCTGCAAGATTTATTGAAAACCCAGACTCTGGTTTTAGAATCATGGCAGAAAGCGGCTGAAAAACTTTCAAAATCGCGTGAAAAATCGGCAAAAATACTCGGCAAGACCGTGACCAATCTGATGCATGAACTCGGTATGCCCGGCGGTGTATTTTCAATCGCGCTGGAGCCACAGGAAAATGACAAACCACTGGCCTCGGGCGCCGAACGAGTGGAGTTTTTAGTGTCGGCAAATCCCGGGCAGCCAGCAAGGGCATTACGTAAAGTAGCTTCTGGTGGCGAACTGGCACGCATTAGTCTAGCCATCGAAGTGGCCGCACTCGGGCTGGATTCCGTGCCCACCATGATCTTCGATGAAGTCGATAGCGGCATCGGTGGCGCCGTTGCCGAAGTCGTCGGCAAAAAACTACGTGCACTCGGCGCGGAACGCCAGGTCATGTGCGTCACTCACTTACCGCAAGTCGCTGCACAAGGCCACAATCATTTTCAGGTATCGAAATCGGTCAACAATGGCAGCACGCATAGTGTGGTGACTGCGCTGGATGCGAAAACCCGCATCGAAGAACTTGCCCGCATGCTGGGCGGCCTGGAAATCAGCAAGGAAACACTCGCGAATGCGAAGCAGATGTTGAAGCAAGCGCAGGAAAAGTGAGACGTAAGACGGGAGACGTCTCACAAAATCACTTTTTCTTCTTCGCCCTCACATACAACACCAGACTATGCTCTTCGATAACATAACCGTGTTTATCCGCGATTTGTTTTTGCAGGTTTTCAATTTCCGGGCTGGTGAATTCGACCACTTTGCCGGTATCTAAATCGACCATATGGTCGTGGTGTTGGCCGCGGTCCATTTCATAAACGGCGGTGCCGCCTTCAAAATTATGTTTGAGCACCAGACCGGCGGCCTCAAATTGGGTAAGAACCCGATAAACCGTTGCCAGGCCAATATCTTCACCGTCGCCAATGAGCTGTTTATAGATATCTTCGGCACTCATATGCTTTGAGCCCGAGGTTTCCAGTAGCTCGAGAATACGGATTCGGGGATGGGTGACCTTAAGGCCGACCTTGCGTAAATCCTGTGTTTCCATGGTTTCGTGGCTCCAATGCAACTTTTTTAGCGCTAGCTGGTCTGGGCTTAGTGTATCATCACACGGTTTCCCATATGACGAATCTCGCAATGCGTAAGCTATTTCCAAAGCTACTAATAATCGGTTTCACCCTCTTGTTTATGTCGGGCTGCAACCTGCTCTATCGCCAACCGGTTTATCAAGGCACTTTATTCGATAAAAAGAATGTTGATCAGCTCAAAGTCGGCATGAGTCAGCAAGAAGTTTATCAATTAGTCGGCACGCCGCCGATTGCCGATCCATTTCATCAAAGCCGCTGGGATTACACCGCTACCCAACGTCATCGTTATAGTGATATGGAAATAAAAACCATGACACTCTATTTTGAAAACGGCAATTTGACGAAATGGGAAGGCGATTATTTCCCGGAACAAGATTTGGAATTAGCAAAAGAAATGCGCAAATTCGGTAATCTGCCAAAAGATAAAGACAAGAAAAAACGTCGTTAAGATTTCTTGTTATAAAAGAACCCCGCATTGCGGGGTTTTTTATTGTGTAGCATTTCAAAGAGCAAAAAAATTATCCTAGATCATTCGCGCCTGACGGACGCTGCCACGGGACGGGAATTTGAAATAGTTCTTCGTCATCTCCGAATGCCTTTATCGGGACCTAGTGACTTCATATACCACAGCAACGGCGCTGGATCCCCGCCTGCGCGGGGACGACAATTATTTGTAAAACTCCCTCCATGCGGAGGTATTTATTGGGCTGGATTTCATGGCACTTGCCGCCAACCCATTGAAGTGAAATAAATTCAGCCCTTCGTCTTCTTGACAACCCTTCCCCGCCTTGCATCCATCGGATCAATCAATAAAGGGCGCAATACTTCCACGCGATCAAACTCGTGCAATTTTGTTTGCAGCGTTGCTGTCTGGCCATAAACGGCTAGTAATTCGGGCTTGATTTCAATGCCTGGCCAATCGGCATGCTGTTTTGCAACCGCAAGTGCATCGGCAACCGTCGAGTTAACGGGGAGTCGCATCGCAAACTGCCAGACTTTTTCCAGTTCAGCGTATATGACTGCGACTTCAATCGTGTCAGTCGTCACTGCTATTAGCCTCGCGGCAAAAATCATCGACCAATCTATCGGCCAGGCTTTGAAATCCCAACGCCAGCGCCGAGCCCATCAATTTATTTTGTACTTCAAATGCCATCGTCAAACTGATTTTTGAAGCGTCTTCATCAAGCGCATGGAATACCCATTCACCGCTAAACTCGCTAAACGGTCCTTCCTGCAGAGCCAGTTTGATTCGATGCGGATATTCCAATGTGTTGCTAGTAGTGAAGCTAGTCCGCAAACCAGCGACCTTGATATCCAGGCGGGCAAGCATATGCGTGTCCGAGCTTTCGATAACTTCGGACGACTCGCACCACGAGAATCGCTGCGGGTAACTTGCCACATCATTGACCAGCCCGAACATGCGGGCCGCTGAATGTCTAACCAATGCGTGACGATGTATTTCTGCCATGGTGTTCCCTGCCTGCCCTGCAATAGGCGACAATAGCGCCATGTCGAAGAATAAAGATGCCAAGAATACTTCAGGTAGTGCCGCAAAAACGAGCGCGCCCAAAACTATTGCGCTTAATCGTACCGCTCGCCACGATTATCATCTTGAAGAACGCTATGAAGCCGGTATTGCGCTGCAAGGCTGGGAATTAAAGTCCATTCGCGCTGGCCGCATGAACATGGGCGATGCCTATGCGGTAGTCCGTGGCGGCGAAATTTATCTGTTCGGCGCGCAAATTACGCCTTTACTGCAAGCTTCAAGTCATGTTATTGCCGATGATCGCCGTACCCGTAAATTACTTTTACATCGAAACGAGATCGACAAACTGATCGGAAAAGTCGAGCGCGATGGCTACACCTTGATTCCGACGGCGGCTTATTGGAAGGCCAATAAAGTGAAACTTGAGCTTGCCTTAGCCAAGGGAAAACAAGACCACGACAAGCGCCAGGCCAGTAAAGACCGCGATTGGCAACGCGACAAACAACAGGCCATGCGGGCAAAAAACAAGTACGCCTGATTTCGTCTGCCAATGGAAATTTGGCTAAGAAGGCGTCATATAAGCATTTGGCATATGCAGAAATAGAACAAGTGCTCTAAAGATTTTAGTTGACAAAGTTTTTAGTCTGCGTTTAGTCTCGATCCATGAGCTCAAACAACGCCACCGCCCAAGCACAAAACGTCCGGATCATTCCGCTCGTTGGCTTGCCGGTAGTCGCTGGTCTCAATGTCGTAACGCTCGTCCTAGTACTCGTCCTTATTATTACCGGAGGTGCGGGCTGAGGCGGTCGTTAGATAAATAAAATAACGAAAACTTCAAAACCCCGCACCTGGCAACAGAGGCGGGGTTTTTTATTTGCCACAGTTTGCAAACGCAAACATGAATAGATCAGTAAACCCATTCGAACATACCGGCAAGGGCGCAAGTCTGGAACGCGTTCGCATTTTCGACACCACCTTGCGTGATGGCGAACAGGCACCGGGCTTTTCGATGAGCCGCAGCCAGAAGAAACGCATCGCTCAGGCCTTGGCAGAACTTGGTGTGGATATTATCGAAGCCGGTTTCGCCAATGCATCGGACGACGACTTTGCTTCGGTTAAAGCGATTGCCGATGAAGTTCGTGGCCCGACCATCTGCGCCCTCGCCCGCTGCCAAACCAGTGACATCGAATCGGCCGGACGCGCCCTCGCCTCGGCACAACGCTCGCGTATTCATGTGTTTATCGCCACCAGCGATTTGCATCGCGAACACAAACTCGGCATGAGTAAGCAGCAAGTAATTGATGCTGCGATTGCTTCCGTGCGCCGCGCCCGTGATCTTTGCGATGAAGTGGAATTCTCGGCCGAAGACGCCATGCGCACCGATCCGGATTACTTGGCAGAAGTGATGGCAGCCGTCATCGAAGCCGGTGCAACGACTTTCAACGTGCCCGATACCGTCGGCTATACCACGCCTGCCGAAATGGGCGCACAAATCGCCTATCTGAAACAAAACGTGCGTGATTGCGACAAAGCCGTGATCAGCGTGCATTGCCATAACGACTTGGGCATGGCGGTGGCGAATAGTCTTGCTGCTGTTGCCGCTGGTGCTCGCCAGGTTGAATGCACCTTAACCGGCATCGGTGAACGCGCTGGTAATGCAGCTTTGGAAGAAGTTGTGATGGCATTGAAAACGCGTTCGGAATTATTCGGTGTTGATACCGGCATCCATACTTCGCGCTTATATCCAACCGCTCGCTTGATGAGTAATTTATTGGGCTTCACCTTGGCGCGGAACAAAGCCGTGGTCGGTGAAAATGCGTTCGCGCATGAAGCCGGTATCCATCAACACGGCATGCTGAAACATCGTGGCACTTACGAAATCATGAAACCGGAAGATGTCGGTTTCGCAAAATCGCAATTGGTCTTGGGCAAACATAGCGGTCGCCATGCCTTGCGTGAACGCTTGAGCACATTAGGCCACGAAACCAATGATGCACAACTCGATGAAATCTTTGTCCGCTTTAAAACTTTGGCCGATAAAAAACGTGAAGTCTTCGATAACGATCTGGAAGCACTGGCCTTGGGCCGTGATCCGGAGGCTCTCGGGCCTTGGCGCATTGCGTCATTGAATTGCACCAGCCACTTGGGTGGCATGTCGTCGGCTTCGGTGAAATTGGAGCACGACGATGGTGGCAGCGCGAGTGAAGCATCCATCGGCGATGGCCCGGTGCATGCCGTGATGCATGCGATCGAGCGCGCTACCGGTTGCAAGCTCGATATCAGCGACTTCCAGGTTCGCTCGCTGGGCATTGGCAGCGATGCACAAGGCTTGGCTTCGCTGGCAGTGAATCACGAAGGCAAGGAAATTCGCGGCAATGGCGTCTCGACCGACATCGTCGAAGCCGCTGCACAAGCCGCGCTGGAAGTCGTCAATCGCATTGAACGCATGTCGCCAACAACACAACAAGAACAAACGCAACTGCAAGGAGCCGCACGATGAAACCACCTTCCCTAATCTGGCATAACGGCCGCATCAAAGCCTGGCACGAAGCCAGCGTCTCGGTTGGCGCGCATGCCCTGCACTACGGTTCTTCGGTGTTTGAAGGTGAACGCGTTTATGCCACGCCCGACGGCCCGCAATATTTTCGTTTGAATGATCACACCGAAAGATTATTTCATTCGGCACGTGTTTACGATTTGAAAATTCCGTTCACTGCGGAAGAAATAAAACAGGGTAGCGAAGAATTAATTCGCGCCTCCGGTTTAAGTAGCGCCTATGTTCGCCCGATTGCGTATCGCTCCGGTTTTACTTTCAGCCTGGCACCTACTGAAGATATTGCCGTTGATGTGGCGATCATTGCGATTGAATGGGGCAGCATGCACGGCAGTGCTGCACTCGAGCAAGGTGTTGATGTTTGCGTAAGTTCCTGGAATCGCGCGGCACCGAACACCTACCCAACGGGCGCAAAAGCCGGTGGTAATTATTTATCCAGCCAATTGATCGCACAGGAAGCCGTACGCGGCGGCTTTGTCGAAGGCATCGCCTTAGCGCCCGGTGGTTTGTTGAGCGAAGGTGCGGGTGAAAATATTTTCATCGTCAGTAAAGGAAAAATTTATACACCATCAGCAGGCGCCAGCATCTTGTGCGGCATCACCCGCGATACCGTTTTCACACTGGCGAAGACACTCGGCTACGAAGTCGTCGAACAGGCCCTACCTCGGGAAATGTTGTATTTCGCCGACGAAGTTTTCATGACCGGTACCGCTGCTGAAATTACGCCGGTGCGTTCGGTCGATAGAAAAACCGTCGGCACTGGAATGCCTGGCCCGGTGACAAAGGCGCTGCAAAAAGCCTTCTTCGGTTTATTCGATGGCAGCACCGCAGATCAGTGGTCGTGGTTGACGAAAGTGAATCAGGAAGTCACCAGCAATACCGCCGAAATGGAGGCCGCGTAATGAGCGCCGCCGCAAAAACATTACTTGATAAAATCTGGGATGCACATCAAGTGCAGGCTGAAAGCGAATCGATGCCCGGCATCTTGTATGTCGATTTGCATTTAATCCACGAAGTCACTTCGCCACAAGCCTTCACCGAATTACGCAACCGTGGATTAAAACTGCGTCATCCAGAACGCATATTGGCGACACTGGATCACTCGACCCCCACCACCGCTGCGGATGATTTAGGACAGCAAGTTTATTTCACCAGCGAAGCTGCCGAACAAGTCGCCCAACTCGAACGCAATTGCATGGAGTTTGGTGTGGCACTGCATGGTTGGAGCAGCGAGCACCGCGGCATCGTGCATGTGATGGGCCCGGAACTTGGCGCTACCCAACCGGGCATGACGATTGTTTGTGGTGATAGCCACACTTCCACTCATGGCGCATTCGGCGCCTTGGCATTCGGCATCGGCACCACCGAAGTCGGCCATGTAATGGCAACGCAATGCCTGTGGCAACGCAAGCCGAAGAATTTCGCGATCCACGTGAATGGAAAATTATCGGCCGGTGTCAGTGCAAAAGATTTGGCACTGCACATCATCGGAAAACTCGGCGTCAACGGTGGTACCGGTCATGTGTTTGAATATCGCGGCTCGACGATATCGGCTTTGAGCATGGAAGAGCGCATGACGCTCTGCAATATGTCGATTGAAGCCGGTGCACGCGCCGGCTTGATCGGCCCGGATGAAAAAACTTTCGAGTATTTGAAAGATCGCCTGCAAGCGCCGAAAGGCGAAGCATGGAATAAAGCAGTAAGCGCATGGAAGTTGCTGCCCTCCGATGCCAATGCAACTTATGATCGCGAGCTGCATATTGATGTTGCCGATGTTCGTGCAACTGTCAGTTATGGAACTCATCCCGGCATGGTGGTGGCATTAAATGCATCGGTGCCTGCCGCGAAAGATTTGCAGGAACGTCGCGCTCTGGAATACATGCAAGTCGATGCCGAAAAACCGATGTTGGGCATGCAGGTCGATCTGGTTTTTCTGGGTAGCTGCACCAATTCGCGGATCAGTGATTTGCGAACCGCTGCCGATTTATTACGCGATAGAAAAATCGCGAGCAATGTCCGCATGTTAGTGGTGCCCGGCTCACACGCAGTGAAACGCGAAGCCGAGCGCGAAGGTTTGGACCAAGTATTTGAAAACGCCGGTGCCGAATGGCGTGAACCCGGTTGTTCGATGTGCATCGCGATGAATGGCGATTTAGCACAGCCCGGCCAATTAGTTGTCAGTACCAGTAATCGTAATTTTGAAGGTCGCCAAGGCCCCGGCGTTCGCACCGTTTTGGCAAGCCCATTAGTTGCTGCAGCCTGCGCACTGGCCGGTCGTATTGCCGATCCGAATGACTACACAGCAAGCAACGCGGAGGAAGCCGCATGAAAGCCCTGACATTTATTCGCTCGCGCACCACGGTGCTGAAGCATGAAAATATCGATACCGACCGCATTATCCCTGCCCGTTTTTTGACGACGACGGAACGCAAAGGTTTGGGTCCTTATGCTTTCAACGATTGGCGTTATCAGGCCGATGGTAGTTTGAATCCTGATTTCGAATTAAATAAAAACAGCTCGCAAGGCTGCGAAATATTAGTCGCTGGTCGCAACTTCGGCTGTGGCTCATCACGCGAACATGCGCCATGGGCATTAATGGATTTCGGGTTACGTGCAGTGCTGTCATCGGAAATCGCTGACATCTTTCGTGGTAATGCACTGAAAAATGGTTTGCTTGCCGTGGTGCTGAAAGAAAGCGAACACCGTTATTTATTGAATCATCCCGGCATCGAACTTTCGATCGATATCGCCGAGCGCACGATTGAAATGCCGGATGGCGGACGTTTCCGTTTCGAACTGGATGCCTTTAGTCGTGAATGTCTGTTGCAGGGTGTCGATCAACTTGGCTATCTACAAAAACATTTGCCGCAGATCGAAGCTTTCGAAGCCGAACGCGAGGCCATGGCATGAAAGCGACAATTGCCTTATTGCCCGGCGACGGTATTGGTCCGGAAGTGACTGCTGCCGCAGTAGAAATGTTGCAGGCAGTGACATCGGCCTACGAGCATGATTTTTCATTCGCCGAATACCATATCGGTGGCTGTGCCATCGATCAAACCGGCCAGGCCTTGCCCGACCGAACCAGGAAAGCCTGCGAAACTGCTGATGCCGTTTTGCTGGGTGCTGTGGGTGGTCCGCAATGGGCAAATTCAAAAGTTCGACCAGAACAAGGTTTGCTGGAATTGCGCGCCACGATGCAAGTGTTTGCGAATCTGCGACCCGTTCGTGTGCATGCAAGAACCTCGAGCCAATCACCGATCAAAGCCGAGTATCTGAAAGGTGTCGATCTGGTATTTGTGCGCGAACTCACGGGCGGAAGTTATTTTGGTGCTCGAACACGAACTGAAACCAGCGCCAGCGATGAATGCCGTTACAGCACCGAAGAAATCGAACGTGTCGTGCGACGCGGTTTTGAATTGGCTCGCAGCCGTCGCAAACATTTGACTTCGATTGATAAAGCCAACGTGCTGGAAACCTCGCGTTTGTGGCGTGAAACCACGATCCGGTTATCGGCTGAATATCCGGATGTGACGCTGGAACATCAATTAGTCGATTCGATGGCGATGTTATTGCTGACTCGCCCTGCCCACTACGACGTGCTAGTTACCGAAAATTTATTTGGCGATATTTTGACTGACGAAGCTTCGGTGCTCGCAGGTTCACTGGGCCTGTTGCCTTCGGCTTCATTGGGCCATGGTACTCGCGGTTTATACGAACCTATTCATGGCTCGGCACCGGATATCGCTGGTAAAAACAAAGCCAATCCAATCGGCAGTGTTTTAAGTGCGGCTTTGTTGCTGCGGTATTCGCTGGGCCTTGAAGCTGAAGCCTGCGCAGTTGAAAGTGCGGTCGATGCCATGCTCGACAATGAAGAGCTCACTGCCGATCTCGGTGGCAATGCAACAACGACCAGCATCACCGAAAAATTACTCGAAATATTCCATCAACGACAGCAAAAGCAAATAGCAGCTTAAGGAATTTATTGAACATGCGAAGCGATGCCATAAAATCCGGTCCAGAACGTGCCCCCGCCCGCGCCATGTTGCGTGCGACCGGCCTGCAATCCGAGGATATCGCCAAGCCATTGGTGGCCGTGGTTCATACCTGGTCGAATATTTCACCCTGCAATTTGAATTTGCGTGATCTAGCGCAGGCAGCTTGTGATGGTGTACGAGCTGCCGGTGGCACGCCCATTGAATTCAACACCATCGCCGTGACTGATGGCATTGCGATGGGCACTTCGGGCATGCGTGCATCCTTGGTATCACGCGAAGTGATTGCCGACTCGATTGAACTGGCGGTCGAAGGACATTGCCTCGATGCCGTGTTGGTTTTATGCGGCTGCGATAAAACCATTCCCGCTGCTGCGATGGCATTGGCACGCATGAATGTTCCGGGACTTGCCTTGTATGGCGGCAGCATCGCACACGGAAAGCTTGGCGATAAATCCATCACGATCCAGGAAGTCTTCGAAGCCGTCGGTAGTCACGGTGCCGGAAAAATAAACGACGCCGAATTGGCCAATGTCGAGAAACGCGCCTGCCCCGGTGCCGGTGCTTGCGGTGGTCAGTTCACTGCAAACACGATGGCGATGGTGCTGACCTCCCTGGGTTTATCGCCGATGGGTTTGAACGACATCACCGCGACTGATCCAAAAAAACTGGATGCTGCCTTTCGCTGCGGCGAATTGGTGATGCAATGTTTCAATAATGATTTGAAACCGCGCGACGTTTTATCAGCCACTTCATTCCGTAATGCCGCTCGCATGGTCGCGGCAACCGCTGGTTCAACGAATGCTGTTTTACATTTACTAGCGATTGCCCACGATGCTGATATCGCTTTGGGTTTGGAAGATTTCGAAATTGCTTCACGCAATACACCCGTGATCGCCGATTTAAAACCCGGCGGAAGATTCACTGCCGTCGAACTCACCGAAGCCGGTGGCACTGCACGCGTTGCTGAAGCATTGCGCAAAGCCAATATGTTGGAAGACGCCGCTACCGTTACCGGCAAACAATTATTTGCCGAACTCGATGCCGCTGCACTGCCCGCTTCTGATCAGGAAGTGGTGCGCGAAGTGAGCAATGCACTAAAACCACGCGGTGGTTATTCGATCTTGTACGGCAATATCGCACCCGATGGCTGTGTATTGAAATTGGCCGGCAAAGGCTTGCTGAAATTTAACGGCGTCGCTCGCATTTTTGAAAACGAAGAACAAGCCTTCGCTGCCGTACAAAAAGATCAAATAAAATCCGGCGATGTGATCGTTATTCGCAATGAAGGCCCAGCCGGTGGTCCCGGTATGCGTGAAATGTTGGCCGTCACTGCAGCCCTGGTGGGTCGGGGTCTTGGTGATGATGTTGCCTTGATTACCGACGGTCGTTTTAGTGGCGCAACGCACGGATTTATGGTCGGTCACATTTCTCCTGAGGCTGCACACGGCGGTCCGATTGCTCTTCTCAAAGAAGGTGATCGCATCGTTATCGATGCCGACACGCGCACCATCAATACCGATGCCGACCTGGAATCACGTCGTGCCGATTGGAAAGCCAGAAAACCGGCCGTTACTCGTGGCGCACTTGCGAAATATGCCCGTCTTGTGAGTTCTGCTTCGAAAGGAGCCGTTACTGATGCTTTTTAACTTTACCAACGAAACTAAAAATTACCGTCATCCCCGAATGCTCTTATCGGGGACCCAGCGGCTTCAAGCTTCAGAGCAAAGCCACTGGGTTCCCGCCTACGCGGGAATGACATAAAGATAAAAATTCAAAAGTACAAACATCCACCAAAAATTTTCAACTAAACCCAAGGAGACACACCATGACCACAACCGCCACCACAGATGCACTGAAGGGCAAACGCATCGTTATTCTCGGATACGGCAGCCAAGGTCGTGCACATGCTTTGAATCTGCATGAGTCGGGCCTGGATGTCGTCGTCGGCGTGCGCCGCAATGGCCCGAGTTGGATAAAAGCCCAGGCCGATGGTCTGCGTGTCGAAGAACCGGCTGAAGCCGTCAAGCAGGCCGATCTCGTAGCCGTGCTCACACCGGATATGGTGCAACCGAAATTGTATGAAGACGCGATTGAAAAAAATCTGAAAGCAAACGCCGCCTTGTTATTCGCACATGGTTTCAACGTACATTTTGATCAAATCAAACCGCGTGCCGATATCGACGTGATCCTGGTCGCGCCCAAAGGCCCCGGTGCTTTGGTGCGTCGCGAATACGAAAAAGGACACGGCGTTCCATGCCTGTATGCCATCCATCAAGATTCCAGTGGTGAAGCAAGAGACAAAGTACTAGCCTACGCCGCCGGTATCGGTGGCGCTCGCGCCATGTTGATCGAAACCCATTTTGCCGAAGAAACCGAAACCGATTTGTTCGGTGAACAAGCCGTACTCTGCGGTGGCGCAACCGAATTGGTCTTGCAAGGTTACGAAACTCTGGTCGAAGCCGGTTACAAACCCGAAGTTGCCTACTACGAATGCCTGCATGAATTGAAACTCATCGTCGATCTTCTGCACGAAGGCGGCTTGGCGAAGATGCATAAATTCGTTTCCGAAACCGCACAATACGGTGACCTGACGCGTGGCCCGCGAGTGGTCAATGATGAAACCCGTGCCCGCATGCGTGAAGTATTGGCAGAAATTCGCGATGGCACATTCGCCAAAGAATGGGTCGCCGAATATCAGGCCGGCAATGGCAATTATCGCGCGATGAAAGAACGTGATCTGGCACATCCGATTGAACAAGTCGGCGCTGCATTACGTGCTCGTATGCCCTGGTTAGAACCCGCAGGAGGTTGATATGGACGGCTCAAACGCACAAAGCACAACGACAAAAACCGGCGCGCAATGGCTGTTGCATGCGCTCGAAGCAGAAGGCTGCGATGTTCTGTTTGGTTATCCCGGCGGCGCCATCATGCCGGTTTACGATGCTCTGGTTGATAGCAATATCAAACATATTCTTGTGCGACATGAGCAGGCCGCCGCTTTGGCTGCCGATGGCTACGCACGCGCCTCCGGCAAGGTCGGCGTGTGTCTGGCAACCTCGGGTCCCGGTGCAACCAATTTATTAACCGGAATAGCGAATGCCTACCTGGATTCTGTAGCCATAGTAGCAATCACCGGACAAGTGCAAACCGGCGTAATGGGAACTGATGCGTTTCAGGAGGTCGATATTTTCGGAATGAGTCTGCCCGTGGTGAAACACAGCTTCATCGTTCGAAATGCCGAGGATGTTTATGCCACTGTGCGTAATGCCTTTGCGATTGCGCGTTCCGGTCGCCCGGGCCCGGTACTAATTGATTTACCAAAAGATGTGGCGAATGCGAAGGTCGCCGCATCGATGGCAAGCTTGAAGAGTTTTCACACAACGCTTGATGAGCCCGAAAATATCAGTCAGGCACGCGCATTGATTGCGCAAGCCAAACGCCCACTATTATATGTGGGCGGTGGCGTGAATATGGGTAATGCCGAGTGGGCTTTGCGTTCACTGATGCGTTCAACCGGCTTGCCTGCCGTATGGACTTTAAAAGGTTTAGGTGCCGTCGAAGCCGATGCTCCATTTAATCTGGGCATGCTCGGTATGCATGGCAATCCAGCAGCTAATCATGCCGTGCAAGATTGTGATTTACTGATTGTCGCTGGCGCACGTTTTGACGATCGCGCGACCGGAAAATTATCGACTTTCGCGCCGAAAGCAAAAGTATTGCATCTGGATATCGATGCGGCAGAAATCAGCAAACTACGTACTGCCGATGTTGGCTTGTCCGGAAAAATCTGCGAAAACCTGTTGGCTTTGGCGCAGCCATTAAATATTTCGGAATGGCAGATAAAATGTCGTGCCATGAAAACGCAACATGCCGAACGCTACGACGCACCGGGCGATGGCGTGTTTGCACCGGCACTGTTGAAGCAATTATCCGAAGCCGGCGGCGACAAAGTGATCGTCACCAGTGACGTAGGCCAACATCAAATGTGGGTCGCACAACACTGGCGGGTACACCGCACTTCCGCCCATTTATCCAGCGGTGGTTTAGGCACAATGGGTTACGGTTTACCCGCTGCTATCGGTGCGCAGTATGCCAAGCCGAATGCGACCGTGATCTGTGTCAGCGGCGATGGTTCGATAATGATGAATATCCAGGAAATGGCAACGCTGAAGCGCTACGGTATCCCAGTAAAAATAGTCTTGCTCGACAACTCCTGCCTGGGCATGGTGCGGCAATGGCAGGAACTATTTTTTGCCGAGCGTTATAGCGAAGTGGATTTATCCGACAATCCTGATTTCGCCGTGCTTGCAAACGCATTCGGCATTCCGTCTTTTACGGTTGAACGTCGCGACCAGGTTCCTGCTGCTATCGAGCGTTTGTTGAATGACGAAGGCTCGCTCTTTTGCCATGTAAAAATTGACCCGCGTGCCAACGTCTGGCCATTAGTGCCTCCGGGCAAATCCAATGGCGAAATGATGGGATGTGCTGCATGAGCAGGCGCCTGCAAATCAGCTTGGCAAGCACCGAAGGCGCCTTGATTCGCGTGCTGGGCACGGTCGAACGCCGTGGCTATAGTCTGAGTTCATTGCATGTCGAGAAAAACGAAAGCGGCATGCAAATCAGCATGCAAATCGAAAGCGATCGCGATGCCAATGTCCTTTGCCGCCAGCTTGATCGTCTGTTCGATGTGCAAAGTGTCGTACTGGAAGCAGAGCCAGCGCTGGTGGAAGCCCCACGTTTTCAAGCGACCTGGCTATGACTATGTCCGCGCTTAAAGCCGATGCCATGCAAAGCGTTAGTCCATTGTTTGCGAGTATCGAACAAGCACAGCAGCAGCTCAGCAGTGTCGTCAGTACGACACCGCTGGCGTTGAACGTGAATTTATCGGATGAATTTCAGGCCAATATTTTACTGAAGCGCGAAGACTTGCAAGTCGTGCGTTCCTACAAGATTCGCGGCGCCTATAACAAAATCAGTTCCTTGAATGAAACGGAAAAACAACAGGGCATTGTCTGTGCCAGTGCGGGCAATCACGCCCAAGGGGTCGCATATTCCTGCCATCTATTAAAAATACACGGCAAAATTTATATGCCGAAAACCACGCCGAAGCAAAAAATAAAACAGGTACAATTGTTTGGTAAAGCCTTCGTTGAAATTGTGCTGGTTGGCGACACCTTCGATGATGCCTATCAACATGCGCTCGCAGAAGCGACTTCGAAAAAACTCGTGTTCGTGCATCCCTTTGATGATCTGCACGTTATTGCCGGCCAAGGCACCGTTGGTCTGGAAATATTGCAAGCTACGCGGCAAAGCATCGATTATATTTTTGTACCGATTGGCGGCGGCGGCCTGGCTGCCGGTTTATCGACTGTGTTCAAACACTTGAGCCCGCATACAAAAATCATCGGCGTTGAACCAGCCGGTGCACCGGCGATGAAAAATTCGATTGCCCTTGGTAAAAATATTGCACTGGAAAGCATCGACAAATTCGTTGATGGCGCAGCCGTTAAACAAGTCGGCCATCTAACTTTTGGCATCTGCAAACACACGCTTGACGATGTCGTGCTGGTGCCCGAAGGAAAAGTCTGCACCACCATTCTGCGTCTGTATAACGAAGAAGCCATGGTCGTTGAACCCGCTGGCGCACTGGCAATCGCAGCACTGGATTATTACAAGGATCAAATCAAAGGCAAGAATGTCGTCTGCCTGGTCAGCGGCAGCAATAACGATATTTTGCGAACCGAAGAAATAAAAGAACGCTCGCTTTTATTTGAAGGCCTGAAACACTACTTCATGATCCAGTTCCCGCAACGGCCTGGTGCTCTGAAGGAATTCGTCAACGATATTCTCGGCGACGAAGACGACATCACCTACTTTCAATTTGCGAAAAAGAATAACCGCGAAACCGGACCGGTAGTCGTTGGCCTCGAGCTAAAAAACAGGGAAGATATTGAAAGTATAAAAAGCAAAATGCAATCCAAACATTTTCAATATCAATACCTGAACGAAATGCCGGATTTATACACCCAACTGATTGCGTAGGAGCGAGTTCTACTCGCGAAAAACCTGCGACAAAGCCCCCCCCGTAGGACCGAGTTCTACTCGCGAAAAACCTGCAACAAAGCCCCCCGCAGG
>JAYSQD010000171.1:0-12336 GCA_043721835.1 Arenimonas sp.
TACGTATAAGCGTCCCCATACGTAGGAGGCCGCTTGCGGGCGACGTATGCCTAAGCATCCGGACACTCCGGACAGCCCGGACACCGCTCTAGTAGTTATTAAAGATAATAAATTCAATACTTTAGCAATGGCACAAGGCTTGCTTTACATCATGCAACCTATCAAGACAATCGCCATGATCCGAGACACTTCGCATTCCGACACCCAAATCGCAGCACCGAAGACGCATGCTCGTTTAAAACTCTGGATCGGTATTGCATTGGGTGTAGCGACAGTCATGGCACTGAGTGCCTGGATCGTCCGTGGCGGCACGCCTTCCTACGATATCGAGCGTGTTCGGATTGGTGAGGTGACACGCGGCAATCTGGTGCGTGATGCTCAAGTTAACGGCCGCACGATAGCAGCGCTGAGTTCCACATTAAGCGCTCCCGCTGCCGGGGTGATTACGTTGAAAGTTCGCGCCGGTGATGCTGTCAAAACCGGCGATCTTTTAGCAATACTCGATTCGCCCGAATTAAAAAATTCCTTTGATCGCGAAATGGCGACGCTTTTGCAACTAAAAGCCGATGTAGCACGCGAACGCATTCAGGCGCAAAAACAAAAATTACTGGCGCAACGCACTTCCGATGAAGCACAGCTGGCGCTCACGAGTGCTAATCGCGATCAGCAGCGTGTGATGAAAGCTTGCGATCTTGGTGTTATTGCCCGTGTCGAATGTTTGAAAGCGCAGGACGCGGTGGATGCCGCAAAAATTCGCAGTCGCCACGCCAATGCCGATGCCGGACTGGAAACACAAAGCGTCGGTTACGAACTCGACAGCCGTATTCAACAAATGCAAAGACAGCAAGCGGTCGTCAATGATTTACAACGTCGCGTTGAAGAGTTGAACCTGCGCGCGCCCATTGCCGGTTTAGTCGGCAGCGTAGCCGTGATTGATCGTGCAAAAGTTGCCGAGAATGCGTCGCTGATTACCGTTGTCGATTTAAGCAAGCTTGAAGTTGAATTGGAAATTCCAGAAATTTATGCCGATGATTTAGGCATAGGCATGCAGGCCGATGTGAATATTGGCGCAGCGCTGGTCAAGGGAAGTATTACTTCAATTTCGCCTGAAGTGATTAATCGTCAAGTACTGGCGCGTGTGCGTTTCGATAAACAACCCGAAGGCTTGCGACAAAACCAGCGCGTGAATGCCCGCGTGCTGATTGAAAACAAAGCCGATGTATTGATGCTGCCGCGAGGCCCGTTTTTTGAACAACTCGGTGGCCGTTATGTGTATGTGCTGAAAGACGGTGTTGCGCAAAAACGACTCGTTCAATTAGGTGCCAGCAGTATTGATTCCATTGAAGTAGTTCAAGGTTTAAAAATAGGTGAAAAAATTGTGGTGTCGGGCACTGATTTGTTTGAAAACGCAGCTGTGGTCCGCATTAACTAAACCAATAAACCAATAAACCAACAATCATCACTGAAGGAAATATTCCCATGCTGCACATGAAAAACCTGAGCAAAATTTATCGTACACATCTGATTGAAACCCATGCGCTTCGCAATATCGACATCAATGTAAAACAAGGCGAGTTCGTTGCCGTTACCGGGCCTTCTGGCTCGGGCAAAACCACTTTTCTGAATATTGCAGGTTTACTGGAAGAACATAGCCAAGGTGATTATTTGCTGGACGGCATTACAGTAGGCGGCTTGAATGACGATGCTCGCTCAAAATTACGCAATGAAAAAATCGGTTTTATTTTTCAGGGTTTTAATCTAATTCCCGATTTAAATTTATTTGATAACGTCGATGTGCCGCTACGTTATCGTGGCTTCAAGGCCAATGATCGCAAAGAGCGCATCGAAAATGCCTTGCAGCAAGTTGGTCTGTCATCGCGCATGAAACATTTCCCGGCCGAACTTTCCGGCGGGCAGCAGCAGCGGGTCGCCATTGCCCGCGCGTTGGCCGGCACGCCAAAAATATTATTCGCCGATGAACCCACCGGCAATCTGGACTCGCAAATGGCACGCAGCGTGATGGAATTACTCGAGGACATCAATACCAAAGGCACCACCATTGTTATGGTTACCCATGACAGCGAACTGGCAGCACGTGCCCAACGCAATATCCATATTATCGACGGCCAGGTTTCTGACATCAGCGCCGAAAAATCTGTGTCTGCCGTCATTAGTGAAATAGCTTAGGAGCTCGCCATGTGGATGTATTATTTACGCTTGGGTTTTAATAGCCTGCGCCGCAACCCGATACTTACCTTCATTACCGTTTTAATTCTGGGTATTGGTATTGCTGCCAGCATGAGCACGCTGACCATTTTGTATGTGATGTCGGGCAATCCGATTCCGTATAAAAGTGATCGTTTATTCGTACCGCAGTTTGATGCCAGCCAGATGGATGGCTATAAACCTGGCGAAGAACCAGCGTTTCAATTGACCCATAAAGACGCCATGAATTTATTGCGCGATGCCAAGGGCTTGCATCAAACCGCGATGTACGGCATCAGCCAGGCGGTCGATAGTGGTCGCAAGGACTTGCCCTTGTTTCAGGAAGGCGGCATCGCCACTACCGCCGATGCTTTCATCATGTTTGACATTCCGTTCCTGCACGGTCAAGGCTGGACCTCTAATGAAGACCGCAGTGCTGCGCAAGTTGTGGTGATTGGCCAGGAACTGGCAAAAAAAGTATTCGGCAAAACCGATGTTGTGGGAGAAAACATTCGTCTTGATCAGCGTGATTACCGAATTACCGGCGTGATGGGTGATTGGCGTCCGCTGCCAAAATATTACCGGGTCTATGGCAACGGTGCCATGTCGCCACCCGACAAGATCTGGCTGCCCTTTTCCAATGCTACCAGCCGGGAGTATTCCAATAATGGCTGGACCAATTGCGATGGCAATACCGATCCGGGCTATGAGGGGTTTTTAAATTCAGAGTGCCAGTGGATTCAATATTGGGTGGAATTAAAAAGTGCCGGTGATGCTGCTGCTTTCAAGGATTACATGAGCGCCTATGTAGCAAGCCAGAAAAAACTGGGGCGCATGCCGCGTCCGGAAAACAATCGACTGCGCAACGTGATGGAATGGCTGGTAAATGCTGAAGTGGTAGAAAAGGATACGAAAATTAGCAGCTGGTTAAGCTTGGGCTTTCTGTTGGTTTGTATCGTCAATATGATGGCGCTGTTGCTGGCAAAATTCACTGCGCGTAATGGTGATATTGCCGTACGTCGTGCCCTCGGCGCTTCACGCTGGCAAATTTTTCAACAGTTTGCGCTTGAATCTTTTGTCATTGGCTGTGTCGGTGCCGTGATTGGTGTGGGCCTGAGTTTCCTTGCCCTGCGCGTAATGGAAAATGGCGATACCGGCGCCTCGGCCATTTATAAAATGGACGCGACCATGCTGGCACTTACCGTTTGCCTGTCGGTTGTAGCCAGCTTGATTGCAGGCTTGCTGCCCACATGGCGTGCTTGCCAAGTGTTGCCAGCACTTCAACTTAAATCACAGTAATCGCAACAGGAAAAACTTATGATCACGGCTCTCAAAAATACTCGCCCGATTTTTTCGTCCATGTTGCGAAATAAAACCGGCGTCATTTTAATCATTGCCCAAATTGCGCTGACCTTTGCGATTATTGCCAATGCTCTTTACGTGGTGCAACAGCGGCTCGCCGAAGCCAATCGCGTTAGCGGTGTTGATGATGCCGGCGTATTTGCCTTGGGCATTATGTCGGCCCCCGGAAAAAATGACGAGTTTAACCAGCAACAACTCGACCTTCAGGCTCTGCGTGCAGTACCTGGTGTTAAAGCGGCTAGCTGGATAAATCAAATGCCTTTAATGCAATCAGGTTCCAATAGCGCTTTTTTCATTAACCCGAAACTGAAAGAGCCTAGCGCGGTGCCCGCCACTTATTTTTCCGGCTCGTCACTGATAGACGCACTGGGCGTGAAGTTGATTGAGGGCCGTGATTTTGCACAAAGCGAATACATTACCCACGATGATAGCCAACCCAAAGAAACGCAGGCCAAAGTGCAGGCGGTTATCGTGACCAAAGAACTGGCAAAAGCGCTTTTTCCCAATGAAAAAAGCGTTGTGGGAAAATCCATTTATCGGGGCAATGGCGATGATTCCGAAGCCATCCGCATAATCGGCGTGATTGATTCACTGGTAACGCCTTGGGGCCATGCCTCATGGGGTGGACAAAATTCTGACGGCAAGCAGTCGGCTATTTTCCCTTTTCGTCGCCATCAGCACTACAACCTTTATGCCGTGCGCACCGATTCGGCACAGCGGGCGCAAGCAATGAAAGCGGCTGAAAAGTCCCTGCTCAGCATTACTCCCGGCCGCATGGTCACGGAAAATAAAGATATGGACACGCTACGGGAAGAGCGTTATCGCGGCGAAAATACTATGGCAAAAACCTTGGTCGCAGTCATCGTGCTGCTGCTTTTTACCACCGCCGCCGGTATTGTCGGCATGGCATCGCTATGGGTGAATCAGCGCCGTAAACAAATTGGCGTGCGTCGTGCATTGGGCGCAACGCGTCGTAATATTCTGAATCTTTTTTTGACCGAGAATTTTTTAATTACCAGCATTGGTATCGGCATCGGCATTTTGCTGACGGTTATATTAAATTTATTATTAGTCGAAAAACTGGAATTACAGCAACTGCCCGCAATATACATACCCATTGGCGCTGTTTTGCTTTGGATTATGGGCCTAGTCGCAGTCTATGGCCCTGCCCGCCGCGCCGCCAGCGTGTCACCCGCTATCGCAACGCGCAGCGCATGAGTTAATCTTCGCTCATGCCTACGGTTCTTATTATTGACGACAACACTTCGGTGATTACGGCACTTGAAGTGTTGTTTTCATTGCACGACATCAACACCCTGCGCGCAACCAGTCCGCAGCAGGGTCTGCTGTGTTTGCAAGACAATGCCATCGATCTTGTTTTGCAGGACATGAATTTCACCGAAGACAATACCTCGGGTGAAGAAGGCATTGCTTTATTCAAACAAATTCGTCAGCGGCATCCGGATTTGCCGGTTATTTTACTCACCGCCTGGACACATCTTGATGCAGCGGTAAGCCTCATTAAAAACGGTGCCGCCGATTATTTAGCAAAACCCTGGGACGACAAAAAATTATTGGCCACGGCTTTAAACTTGATTGAGCTTGGCCAAACCCAGCGCGAACTGGGTCGCCGGGTACAGCGCGAACGTAAACAAAAACATGCGCTGGAAAATAATTACGATCTGTGTGGCTTTATCTGGAATGACGCCAGTACCGAGCGAGTATTGTCACTCGCCTGCCAGATTGCCAAAGCCGACGTACCTGTTTTAATCACCGGCCCGAATGGCTCGGGCAAAGAACGTATTGCCGAAATACTCCAGAAAAATTCAGCGGTCAAAAACGGTCCGTTTATCACGCTCAATTGCGGTGCCTTGCCGAGCGAATTAATCGAAGCCGAATTATTTGGCGCCGACGCCGGCGCCTACACGGGCGCGACCAAGGCACGCGAAGGCAAATTTGAAGCTGCAGACGGTGGCACTTTATTTCTCGATGAAATCGGCAATTTGCCACCGGCCGGACAAATGAAATTACTGCGGGTACTGGAAACCGGAAAGTTTGAACGGCTCGGCTCCAACAAAGAACGCAGCGTTAAAGTGCGCGTTATCAGCGCCACCAATGCCGACATTCCTTCGATGATTCGCAATGGGCAATTTCGCGAAGATTTATTGTATCGACTGAATTTAATTGAATTGAAACTACCGCCATTGAGCGAACGTACTGACGATATTTTACCGTTGGCAAAATCTTTTCTGACTGGCGATAAGCATTTAAATTTCAGCGCTGAACAGGCTTTGTCGCAATACCTTTGGCCAGGCAATGTGCGTGAATTAAAAAACGTGATGCAACGCGTGCAACTACTGGTAAGCCGCGACGAGATTAGCGCACAGGATTTAGGACTGCCGATTAAACCAGCACCGACATTCAGCATTGATATTGAACTAGACCGCGCCAGCATCGAACAAGCAATTGAAAAACACGCCGGTGTCATTGCACAAGCCGCCGCAGAACTAGGCCTGAGTCGACAAGCTCTATATCGCCGCATGGAGCGCCTGGGTATTGCGCGCGGCCCATAAGATGAAATGGAAATTCTTTAAAACCTCCCTGTGGTGGCGTTTAAGTAGCAGCATCGTGTTTTTAATCGTGCTCGCTATTTCACTGAGCCTTGGCCTGCGCTACTGGATTCCGGCCAGCTGGAAAATATCGGAATGGGCGATTGCACTCTCGATTTTTTTGCTGCTTGCTCCATTATCTATTCTCATATTGCATTGGCAACTGCGCAATTATTTGTCTTTGTTTCGCGCGCTTGCCGGCACCGTGAGCAGTTACCGCGATAGTGACTATAGTTTTTCAATACGCTGGCAAAGTGACGACGAAATTGGCGAGCTGGTCAAAGCCCATAATGACTTAGGCGATACCTTGCGCGACCAACGCATTAATTTGGTACAGCGCGAATTACTGCTCGACACTATGGTGCAAAACACACCAGTCGCCATGTTTTTGCGAGTCGATACCGGGCCGATTGTCTATTCAAACATTTCGGCCAGACGCTTATTAAATCAGGGCCGAAAACTAGAAGGCTTTTCACTCGACAGTTTATTGGTGCCGCTCGCCATGCCTTTACAGGAAGCCTTTGAACGCGGCGGCGACGGTTTATTTTCTATCGGCGAAGGCGACGCCGAAGAGGTTTATCATTTGGCGCGCCGCACTTTTCGTCTGAACGGCCGCGCGCATGAATTAATTTTACTGCGACAACTCACCACCGAACTCCGGCGTCAGGAAGTACAAACCTGGAAAAAAGTTATCCGTATTTTGAGCCATGAATTAAACAATTCACTCGCACCCATTGCATCCTTGGCTCACTCGGGCGCCGAACTGGTTCGCCGTCAGCAATATCAACGGCTGGAAGAAATTTTTAGTACTGTTGAAGAACGTGCACGCCATCTGGAAGGCTTTATTCGCGACTACGCCCATTTCGCAAAATTACCCGCGCCGCGACTGGAAAGTGTCTCGTGGCCGTCGTTCATTTCGCGATTAAATTCTCAAATGAGTTTTGTGCTGGATGGCGGCCTGCCGGAAAAAACGGCGCAGTTTGATGTGGCACAAATAGAACAGGCACTAATTAATCTGCTGAAGAATGCCGCCGAATCCGACTCCGATATTTCCGAAGTGAAATTATCAATACGCCATATTGCCGAATTTGTTCGCATCGATATTTCTGATCGCGGCAAAGGCATGAGTGACGCCGTGATGGCCAATGCGCTGGTGCCATTTTATTCGACCAAACGCAGCGGCACCGGACTGGGGCTTGCGTTAACCCGCGAGATTATCGAAGCCCACGGCGGCCGGATTGCCCTCAGCAATCGTGAAGGTGGTGGTTTGATGGTGTCGATTACATTGCCTGCATAATTCGTCGCCCGGCAGAAAACTGCTCCTGCGTTTTCTGCACTCCCACCATCCGTGGCGGTCGCAGCGGCCTCCTACATTTCATATTTTTCCGTGGGAGCGTCCGTCAGGCGCGAATGGTCTGCTGCGATGTTTGAAGTCACGAACTCCCCAACTACAGCACTCTTAGATGAAAGGGATTTATCACTACAAATTACCGATTCACTGAAGTGCGTTCAGTGATGAAAAAACTGGCGGGGCTTGGTCTGGAAAGCTTTTCTGCCAAGCGCATTTCCGCTAGAGCGCTTATAAGCGTGATAGATCAGGCGAGATTTTTCGCGCCTGACGGACGCTCCCACGGAAACATTGTCGCAATAGCTATCGCGCCTGAAGGACGCTCCTACGTGGGAAAAATCAATCGGCTGCTTTCAATCCAAGTATTAATGCATTCAAGCGCGGCTGCATAAAACCTTTTCGCGCGACAATGGTTTCGGCAAACTCCAGCACACGGTCATTGTTCACCTAATCTTTTGACCATAGCGGTAAAGCCGGTGTTTGCGGATTACTGCTGCGAGCGAATGCAACCCAGCTGTCGCCGGTACGCTGTGCCAAATCCGAATCCGCTTTGGTAAATGGCATCGACAGGCAGCCGCAATTATTACCTGTGTCCATCATGAAAACTATTTCACCGCCATGCGGCACACCGGGCTGCGATGCACGCAGTCGTTCCTGCACATAACTAAAGTAGTAACGCCACACGGGTGCTTTTTGTGAATGCAGATAAGCAATTCTTCTCACGAACGCAGTAAAAACGGCATCACGCATTACTTGGCGTCCAAGCTCGGCATCGTTCGAGACTTTGGGGTACAAGGGCTTGACGAAAACTTTTGATTTTCCTAAACCTTGAGTCACTTTTGCCGGATCCACACCAAACTCTACCGCGACGGTGGCTTCATTACTGTTATTGCCGATAATTAACTGCAAGGCCGCCTGATTTTTTTTCTGGAAGGCTTCAAGAATAGTCACCGTCAAGGCGGCATCGCCCGTGATAAATGCAGGCGATAAATTTAGTTCGGGCGCATCAAGATCGCCAATTTTACTCGCAGGTATTGCGCGTAATTGCGCGGCACTGGCTCGTATGCCATCAAGCCCTAGCGCGGATGCCACGGCCACGCCGACTTTGCGAGCTTTCTCGGGCGTATGGCCAGGAATTCCGTATGGACTTTGTGCAATACCTTTTTGAAACAAGCTGCGGGCAAGTGGGGACGAATACAAAGCCATCACGCTTTCAGCACCGGCGGACTGGCCAAGAATCGTTATGTTTTTTGCATCGCCACCGAACGCCGAAATATTTTTCTGCACCCATTTCAAGGCCGCAATTTGATCCATCAAGCCAAAGTTTTTGAATCCTGCGTGTTCAGCGTCGAGTGCGGGATGCGAGAAAAATCCGAGTGGTCCCATTCGATAATTAATACTAACAACAACAGCGCCACGCTTCGCGAGCGAGTCACCGCTGTAACCGGGAACACCGCCCGATCCAAACACCAGGCCGCCGCCGTGTATCCAAACCATCACCGGTAGCTTGCTGTTCTGCTGCAATGCCGGTGTCCACACATTCAGGAATAAACAATCTTCGCTTATCGGGCCGGGACTGCCGCCGTTTTGTTCGGACAAGCCTGGTTTTTGGATGCAGGCATTACCGAAACTTTTTGCATCGCGAATACCCTTCCACTTTGTCGGCGCTTGGGGTTCGCGCCAACGCCATTGGCCCACCGGCGCGGCGGCAAACGGAATACCCTTGAAACTTTTATTTTGCGTACCTTCCAGCATGCCAGTATCGACATGAACAATAGGTGCAGTACTTGCAAGCGCATTCGGGTTATTTTGCGGCGATGCCATCGTGTCATTTGAAAAAAACTGCAATAAAAGTAAGCCGATGGAACCAGCAAGCGTTTTTTCATGGTGGCGATGTGCATACTTTTATTCTCTATAGATTTACAAGAGTTTTTATTTTCAACCGCAGCCTTCCACATAAAAAACTTGTGGCGGCACGCCAATACGCCATTTCATGACTTTTCCGTCTTCACCAATTTCAAAAATTAAACGTGTGGCCGATTTATCTTCAGGAGTTACCGTTAAGGTAAATCCTTTTGCAATATATTTATGCGGGGCTTCCTCAACACGACCTGTGAAGGCGGTCTTGATGTCGGCGGCGGCATCGCCGACTTTAAAATTACCCGGTGCAATTTGGTTGGCGTCATCAACGTCATAACGAACAAATTTGGCTTCTTCCAACATGAAACCGATGCCAGGTTTAGCCTCCGGCATCACTTCGGGATTGAGATACACACAGGTTGAGCCTTTAGCTGGTTCGGTGGCATTTAGCGGCCTGCCCCAGGACATTCTGACTGATTCCTCGTTGCCCCCGAATTTTGCCGGACCAAAGCCCTGGAAGTTAATCACGTCGGGATTATTCAACGCTGCGGGCAGGCTGTCTGCCGGAGCGGGTTCCGCGACCGGTGCTGTGACTTCGGGAGCACTGGCTGGCTTGTTATCGGCAGCTTCCATCGGTGGTTTACAGGCCACCAACAATAGGAAACTTGCCGATAACATTAACATTTTGGTCTTTGGGTTCGGTATCATTTTTATGGCCTTGGTAATAGGCGGGATCGTATCGGAATGCTGCTTATAATTGCGTCGATAAATTTATCATGAGCAGGTTAATGCTATGTGATTGCGTGTACATTGAAGTACTCTTGAATCATTAATGTTTTGTACTCGGGATGTTAAGCCAATGGGAATTTTCAAAACCATCAACGACAAACAGGTTAATAACGGTATTTTTATTGCATTGCTACTGCTCTTTGCTGCCGGTGTTGCGTGGTGGTTCAATAGCAGCAGCAAGCCCGCCAAACCTGATGAGCATCCCTTGACTCAAGCCGCCACGGTATCGCTTTGCACACTACTGCCGAAATTTTCTGGCACACAAGATTGCCAGGACTCCGAGCAACAGCCTAATGTCGCGGGCCATAGTGTTTGGACCAATGCCGACAATATTCCGGTCTTGAAGATGGATTTAATTAGCACCCATAATTTGTCGATGGCTGAGCCTATGACTTCAGAAGCTTGGCTCGCGAGTGTGCTGCCAGAAATTAAAGCCTCTGGCCGGGAAGATTGGGCCGAGCCTAAAGGTCCGTGGTCAAACGCGGCAATAACTCGCAGCAATAAGGAACAGGAATTGCTATTTGAAGACAAGGGCGTTGTTGTGGTTATGCAAAGCGAGGGCTTTAATCGTAACGACTTGTTGAAACTGGCTGATCAAGTGTCGCATGCCTTGCGTAAAGCGAAACGTGTTATTGCTTCCGTGGACGACGCCACTCCGAAAGCGACACCTGCCGCGCCCGTGAAACCGTAAGCTCGCCAGCGGGTGCATTTTTTGTAATTACGCTACCGGCACCAATGGTTGCGTCTTTTGCAATCGTCACTGGTGCTACCAATGACGAATTTGATCCGACGAACGCGCCGTCTTCAATGGTAGTTTGAAATTTATTGACGCCGTCATAATTGCAGGTAATGGTTCCGGCGCCAATATTTACTTTTTCACCGATCACCGCATCACCCAAATACGTTAAGTGATTTGCCTTGCTACCTTTACCTAGTTTTGCTTTTTTGGTTTCGACAAAATTACCGATATGCGCCGCTTCACCCAGCTCGGTACCGGGGCGCAAACGAGCGAACGGACCGATAACGCAATTAACTCCGGCGACAACACCTTCCAAATCACAATGTGAATGCACTTGCACACCATCGGCCAGCGATACGTTTTTCAAGCGACTGAACGGGCCGATTTTTACGCCATTGCCCAAACTTACTTTGCCTTCGATAATGACATCGACATCAATTTCTACATCGGTGCCCACGCTCAGTTCACCACGCAAATCGAATCGGGTGGCGTCGATCAATCGGACGCCTTCCTGCGCTAGTTTTTTTGCTGCGCGTATTTGATAAGCGCGCTCCAATTGCATTAACTGCCACGGGTCATTGGCGCCCTCGGTTTCAATGACATCGCCGCAGCGAACTACGGTAGCGGCCTGATATTCGTGGGCTGCCGATGCGAAGACATCGGTTAAATAATATTCGCCCTGGGCATTATTATTTTTCAAACCTGCCAACCATTTTTTCAACATGCTGGCGTGCGCGGCAATCATGCCGGTATTGATTAAATGAATCGAGCGCTGCTCGGCACTCGCATCTTTTTGTTCAACGATAGCAGCGACATTACCCACTGCGTCCAGAACGACACGACCGTAGCCGGTTGGGTTTTCCAATTCGGCTGCCAACACCACGAGGCTGGCATCAAAAGCCAACATCGCTTGCAGGGTTTCGGTACGAATGAGTGGGACATCACCGTACAAGACCATCACGCGTGCATTGTCGGGAATAGCGGGCATGGCTTGTTGCACGGCATGACCGGTGCCTTTTTGTTCGGCTTGTTCGACCCATCGCAAATCGCTTTGATCCGAAAACGCCTCGCGTACTTGCGCACCGCCATGACCATACACAATATGCAAAGCCACCGGTTCCAGCGCGCGGGCAGCATCGACCACATGCGCGAGCATCGGTTTGCCCGCAATTTTTTGTAACACTTTTGGTAAAGCCGACTTCATTCGTTTGCCTTCACCGGCAGCGAGAATAACGATATGCAGGGCTTGGGTCATGGATTTGCTCGGGAGTATTTGTACTAAGAAGCGATGCTATCAGAAGCAAACTGTCTGGCGTAAATAATTGACCGTAGGGGCGCCTGCTTGCTGCGCCCTCAATTCAAAACGTAGGGGCGCATGCTTGCTGCGCCCGGGGCCTGCTCGCAGATTTTGGGCGCAGCAAGCA
>JAYSQD010000172.1:0-17636 GCA_043721835.1 Arenimonas sp.
TGCTGCGCCCAAATTACAGCGCAGAGTCAGGGCGCAGCAAGCAGCGCCCCTACGTTTTCAAAAACACTTCCAGAATCTTGCCGACGGCGGCGAAGGCAAATGCACCAGTGATATGCGTTGCGGCGCCAAGCCCGGCTCCGCAATCAAGTTTCATGGCGGCATCCGCGCCCAATGCTGGTCGGATTCCGCAGACACTGCCATCGGCTTGCGGATATTTCACGTTTTCCAAGGAATAAATCGCGGTAACACCAAAATAGCGATCTGGATTTTTCGGGAAATTAAATTCGGCACGTAGTTTTTTGCGAATCAGAGCCAGTAGCGCATCGTGTTCGGTTCTTGATAAGTCACGTAGTCGCACCTGGGTAGGATCCGTTCTGCCACCCGCTGAGCCGCAACAAATCACCGGTAATTTTCGACGGCGGCACCAGGCGATCATTTCAACCTTGGTGCGAAAACTATCGCAAGCATCAAATACTAGGTCGTAATTACGATCAAGCAATTCGTCCAGATTCGTCGGCGTCAAAAAACTGGCAATCACATCGACTTCAATCAATGGATTAATTGCGTGGCAACGCTCGGCCAACACTTCGGCTTTTCCGCGACCATATTGGCCTTCAAGCGCAAACAATTGCCGGTTGGTATTGGATACGCAAATATCGTCGGCATCAATCAAGGTCAATTTACCGATACCACTGCGTGCCAAGGCTTCAACCGCCCAGGAGCCAACGCCGCCCAAACCGATAATAGCGACGTGTTTTTTTGAAAATGTTGAAACACTGCCGCGACCATATAATCGTTCGATGCCGGCAAAGCGTTCAGTCAGGATTGGATTCATGGGCACTATTCTAAAGTCTTTCGATGCCTGATGATGGGCGCTTTAGCGAGGAAACCCATGCAACGCCTATTAATTTTAATGTTATTGCTGCTAAGCGCTTGTGTCAGCACGCCCAAACGTAGCGAACCCGAAGATGCGGTCGCACCCACTCCAGCGCCGACGACTCCTTCGCAGGTGAAGTGTATAGATTGCGGTGTTGTGCAGGACATACGCACAGTGACTGTCACGGCTCAAGCCACAACAGCTAAAAAACCGGTACTGAGTGGTATTGTCGGTGGGGTTGTCAGCAAGCCTTCAACGACTAAGCAAAGCTCACGTTATGAAATATTGATTCAACTATTAAACGGTAAAAAAGTGGTGGTTACGCAGTCACTATTATCGGCTGGTTTGAGAATTGGTAGCAAAGTCCGTGTCAGCCAAGGCCGCATTCTTGCAGTTGGGCCTTAATTCTGTAAGGCTATGCTTACTTTGGAACTAGGCTTGGACTATGAAAAACTTCGTCATTACGTTCGCGATAGCATTTGTTTTAGGAATCGCGCTTAGCGTGATCGGCCTGAATTATTTGAATAAAGGCCCGCATAATGACGAAGCTGTTATGACCCTAATGGGCATGAAAATGGGAGCCCTGAAGAATAATATTCAACAAAATCGTTGTGCGCCGACCGATATTATTCCGCATCTGCAAACCCTGCGTTATGTCGGCAATGATATTGAAGCTGCCTTTGGCGAGATGAGCAATAACGAACAATTCATTCGTTATGCCAGCGATTTACGTGCTACTGCCGATGGCGCGCTCACCATTCCGCCAGCAAATTGCGCAGCGGCCGAAGCCGCGCTAAGCCGAATCGGTAAAGCTTGTGAAAATTGTCATCGCGATTATAAAAATTAAGCTATCAATTAACTAATTGGTAACGAAAAAGCCCGTTTACGGGCTTTTTTTATGGGCGCCAGAGCATAATTCATCACGTTTCTGAACCCATGCCGCAGCGCAACATGCAAACTCCATCACAGTGGGTTAACGTCGGTTTGTTCTGTTCAAAACAGGCGTGTGGATATCAATAATTGTATTTTCTTGTTTTTCATTTGGGGACACATATGACAATTCGCAATCGCAATATGGTGCTTGCAGCTGGGTTAGTTGCACTCACTGGTTTCGCATTCACCGCAAATTCGGCACGTAATCTGCCGTTCGGCAACCCGCTGCGCATCAGTATTAATGCTGAAGCCGGCAATAATGGTGCCGTGCAATTCAAGATCACCAATACCAGCAGACAGGCTATAAAAGTACCATCATGGCAATTGCCATCGGGCGCATTGGATTCTGATTTATTCGATGTTTACCATAACGGTGAAAAAGTCGATTACGTCGGCAAGATGATCAAGCGCGCTCCCATTAGCGATGCTGATTTCATTACGCTGCGTGCCGGCGAAACAAAACTTATCAATGCCGATCTATCGTCGGTATATGACATGACCAGCGATGGTGATTATTCAGTTCGCTTCAAATCTTATTTGCAAGGTGCAAAAACTGATAAAGGTCAAATGCTGACCACTACCAATGGTCGTATGGCTCTGTTGCAAAGTCCTGCACTGCGTATGCGCGTGGATGCCGCATTGCCAATCTTGAATTTTGAACAAAAAGCCAAACCAGGCAGCGGCACGGTCGTTGTGAATGGCGTCAGCTTCGTTGGCTGCACGACCACTCAACAGACCTCTGCTGGCAGCGCCGTGGTTGAAGCTCGCAAGTACAGCGAAAATGCGAAAACCTACTTGAATGCCGGCACCACTGGGCCACGCTACACCACATGGTTTGGCAGCTATACCAACACCCGTTACGCCACCGCAAAATCGCACTTCACCAGCATTGATACTGCGCTGGATCAGTCCGGTGGACAAATCAAAATTAACTGCGGCTGCAAGCAAAGCTACTACGCGTATGTCTATCCAAATCAGCCTTATCAAATTTATGTTTGCAGTGCTTTCTGGACTGCGCCATTAACCGGTACCGATTCCAAAGCCGGCACCTTGGTACATGAAACCAGCCATTTCGATATTGTTGCCAATACCGATGACGTTGTTTACGGCCAAACCGGCGCTAAAAACCTCGCCATCAGTAATCCAGATGATGCGCTGCGTAACGCAGACAGTCACGAATACGTGGGCGAAAACACCCCATTCCAGAACTAATACTGGTTTGAGCTTTATCAGAAAGACCCGCCTCGGCGGGTCTTTTTTTATCCGCAGTTAAGCCACTTTGGTTATGCTAGCCGCTGACTAGGAGAACACGATGTCCGGATTTGAATCACAGTTGATGTATGTCATCGCCATTATTTTAATTATTGTTGGATTGGCAGGCACTGTTTTACCTGCCCTTCCGGGCTTGCCATTGATGTTCTGCGGTATGTTGCTCGGCGCCTGGGCCGGTGATTTCAAGGAAGTGGGTGTTTGGACAATCGTGTTATTGGCGGTCTTGATGTTGGTCTCGGTGGGTGTCGATTTCATGGCGACATTGATGGGAGCAAAAAGAGTCGGCGCCAGTAAAAAAGCAATGTTTGGCGCAGCACTGGGAACATTCGCAGGTTTATTTTTTGGTATTCCAGGTTTATTGCTCGGACCATTTATCGGCGCTGTTATTGGCGAAATGATTGATGGTAAAGAGTGGCGTACTGCGACAAAGACCGGCTTCGGCACTTGGCTAGGTTTGGCCATTGGCACCGCGCTTAAACTTGCGCTGGCTATTTGCATGTTGGGAATTTTTGTAATGGCTTTGATTGTGCCGTAGGAGCGGCGTAAGCCGCGAATGTTTCAGACAGCCTCGAATCTCCAGACATTCGCGGCTTACGCCGCTCCCACGATGATGATTCGATTACAAAGCTCGAAGTGTTTCCATTGGCGGCACTTGGGTCACTTTTCGAGTCGCCCAAAGGCCTGCCAACAATGCCAAACTGCTGCCACCGAGTACGCCATAAGCAATTAAGGGAAAATTAAAACTCCAGGGCAGATTAAAAACTTGCTCGGAAATCAAACTGGCAATGACACTGGCAGAAATAGAAGCCACCAAGCCTGCCAATAAACCCAAGCTGGCAAATTCGGTTGCCTGAGCAAGACGCAATTGTTTTTTCGATGCTCCAAGCACTCGCATCACTCCCGCTTCGCGCATACGCTCGTCTTGCGAGGCCTGCACGGCTGCCAGTAACACTAACAAGCCTGCCAGTAAGGAGAAATAAAATACCGATTCCACCACCCGGCTTACTTGTTCAATGGTTCCGCGTACTTGTTTCAATACGGCATCAATATCAATCACGGATAAATTGGGATATTGCCGTACCAGATCATCCATTACCGTTAATTTGTTTTTGGGCACATGCATCGCCGAAATATAGCTGGCCGAAAAACCTTCGAGACCACCAGGTGAAATCACCACGAAGAAATTTGGCTTGAAACTTTCCCATTCCACTTTTCGCAAGCTGGTAATTTTTGCGCTTAATGGCTGACCGGCAATATCAAAACTCACCACGTCGCCTATTTTCCAAGATAGCGTTTCTGCAAAGCCTTCTTCCACCGACATTTCCAATGCGCCAACATGATTAGCCGGCCAGAACTTGCCGGCGACTAATTTATTGTCTTCGCCGAAAGCCGCTACCGATGAAAGATTGAACTCACGCTCGGCAAGTGATTGCGCGCGCATACCAGCTTTTGCATAATCGGCGCCGCTGACTTTTTTGCCATTCACTTCCTGCAAACGTGCGCGCACCATCGGAAATAAAACGGCATTGTGAAGACCTTCGCGATCAATAAATTTTTCAACGCCCGCCAGCTGTTCTGGCTGCACATTAATTACGAACCTATTTGGTGCATCGACTGGTAAAGTTTGTTGCCAGCGTGAAAGCAAATCCGTTCGCACAAAAGTCAGCAATAACAAAGCCATCAAGCCTAGACCCAATGCCGATACCTGCGCCAGCGTCATGCCTTCATGGCGGCTTAAATTAGCCAAGCCATAACGCCATGGGCCACGCAGTGTTTGCCGGACTTTTTTCAGCCAACGCAATAAAAGCCAGGCAATACCGGCAAGCACCAAGGTGGTTATGCCGATGCCGCCCAAAATAATACTGGCGAGCACGGCAGAATCCGCTTTCCACCAAAGCAAGCCACCCAAACCTGCCAGCCCCAACAAACCTACGAACCAAGCGCTAGGCTCGGTCAGCGGCACATCACGACGCAACACGCGCAATGCCGGTACTTTTCGCAGCGCCAATATCGGCGGCACGGCAAAGGCAATGAGCACGGTAAAGCCAATCGCAAATCCTGCCCACACCGGTTGCAAGCCCGGTTGTGGAAGCACAACGCCCATGGCATTGGAAAGCCATGCACCGACTGCCATTTGCAATAACCACGCAAGCGCAATGCCCACCGCACTGCCGACCAAACCGAGAAAAAATAATTCGCCTAATTGCAAACCGGCAATCGTCGATTGACTCGCACCTAAGCAACGCATGACAGCGCTGCCATCGAGATGCCGGGCGCTATGACGACGCGCCGCCAAGGCAACCGCTACCGCCGCCAATATCAGCGAAACCAATGCTGCCAAGCCAAGGAAACGGCCCGCTCTATCCAAGGCAGAACGGACTTCTGGGCGCGCATCATCGCTGCTTTCAAGACGTTGGCCGCGCTGAAGGTTTTTGCGTGTATTTGCCACGAAATTTTTTACATCAGAATTTTTTCCAGCCACTACAAGAAGATATTGAATACGGCTGCCGTTTTGTACCAAGCCCGTTTTAGATAAATCGGTTAATGCGATGAATACTTTGGGTGCTACATTGAAATAATCGAGCGCCGCATCGGGTTCCTGGAGCATTGTTGCTGCATAAACCAGACTGGCATCACCGACGCCAATTTCCTGACCTGTTGTCACTTTAAGTTTGCGAGCAGCATCTTCGGATAACCAAAGCGTGCCAGGGATGGGACCGCCCTGCACTTTTTCGATGGCCATTTTGCCTGCACGACGAATTTGAAATTCACCCCGCAATGGATATTCATCGTCGATGGCACGAATATCGGCAAGGCTTACTGCTTCACCGGCTTGCACCATGCTGGGGAAGCTCGCTGTTTGTGCGACTTTTAATTTTAATTTTTCTGCCGATGCCGCAATATCAACATTGATCGGAGTATCGGCACGAAGCGCTGCATCGCCGCCTAGCAAACGATTAGCTTCCTGCTGCAAACCCAGCTCGGCACGATCGGTGATCAAACCGACCGCAGTCACTGCCATCACCGCCAATATCAAGGCTGACAGCATCAAGCGGATTTCACCGGCCGCTAAATCACGCCAAGTCTGACGCCATGCAAGTCGTAGGATTCTCATTGCAATAAACGACCTTCGGCTAAGCGGAGAATTTTTGTGCAGCGTGCCGCCAGTTTTTCGTCATGAGTGACAACGACTAAAGTCGTGCCGCTAGTTTGGTTTAGTTCAAACAGCAAATCGACAATGGCGCGGCCAGTTTCGGTATCCAGATTACCCGTGGGTTCATCGGCAAAAAGTACAGAAGGTTTTACTACGAATGCGCGTGCTATCGCAACCCGTTGCTGTTCACCACCAGAAAGTTGACGCGGGTAATGCTGCAAACGCTCGCCCAAGCCAACGCGTTGCAAAATATCGCGCGCGGCCGCTTGCGGGTTTTCATCGCCGCGTAATTCCAGCGGCAACATCACGTTTTCAATAGCAGTCAATGCCGGCAGTAATTGAAAACTCTGGAATACGAACCCGACTTTATCGCCGCGTAATTTTGCCCGTCCATCTTCATCAAGGCTCGACAAGTTCACATCAAGAATCTCGACATGGCCTTCACTTGGCGTGTCTAAACCGGCCATTAAAGACAACAAGGTACTTTTGCCTGAGCCAGATGCCCCCACTATAGCCAGTGTTGTGCCCTGATTAATCTGAAAGCTGACATCCTGCAAAATACGAAGTTCGCTGGTAGGTAAGCGCACCACTTTGCCCAAGTTTGATACATTGATTGCGTTCGCCACGATTTTATCCCAAGGAAAAGAAGTGCTGAAATTTTTGTCTAAACTGTTTTATGTAGCCTGCCATAGCCGAGTTCAAGGCTGTGTGTTGATGCTTTTGCTATTAATCACCCTGCCAGCGGCCGCAGCAGAACAAAAGGTGCTGTTGGTCATGGGTGATTCGCTGTCCGCAGCTTATAACTTGCCCTCACAGCAAGGCTGGGTCGCCTTGACGGCAAATCGCATGAAGAACAGCCATCCGCAATGGAAGGTAGTTAACGCCAGCATTAGTGGCGAAACCAGCTCTGGTGGACTATCGCGTTTGCCCAATGCATTAAAAATTCACAAGCCCGACCTGGTGATTATTGAATTAGGTGCGAATGACGGCTTACAGGGATTACCTTTGGCACAGACTCGAAAAAATTTATTGCAGATGATTCAACTTTCGAAAGCAACGAAAGCGAACGTACTATTGATCGGCATTCAAATTCCACCCAATTACGGCAAGGCTTACACGCAAGGTTTCGCTGCCAATTATACGGAATTAGCGAAACAAGAAAAAATTGCTCTGCTGCCTTTTTTACTTGCGCCAATCGCGACAGATAGACAATATTTTCAGGCCGACCAGAAACATCCGACTGCCGCCGGACAAATTAAAGTGCGCAATTATGTTTGGCCGGTGTTGAAGCCGTTGTTGTGATGCTGCTTATGTAGGAGCGAGCTCTGCTCGCGAAAAACCTGCAATATTTGGTCAGAGGCGAGTAGAGCCTTCGATAATACGAAATATTGTCGCAGCTCTTTCGCGAGCAGAGCTCGCTCCTACAATAACCCTAGCATCTCGGCATTCTCATGCACAAAAATTCCTGCTTCTTTTTTTCTTAATAAAGCCAAGGCTGCCGCAGCAACGGTATCGGCAGAAATTGCACGGTAACGACGCAAGGGTCCTCGCAGAAACGGGTTGTAGATAAACGATAATTTTTGAGCTATCGCTTCACCCGGCCGGCTATCAGAACGCGGGCCAAGTAAAACACCCGGGCGCAAAATATCAACGCGATCAAATTTCATGCGTTCGAGTAAATCTTCGGTTTCACCTTTGACTCGCAAATAGAAATTACTCGTTTGCCGGGTCGCTCCAACCGATGAAACAAACACGACTTGCCGGGCACCTTGTTGCTTGGCGATTTCGGCAAACCGACAAACCAGATCGCGATCGACTGCAATAAAGCCTTCGCGTGAACCGGCGGCTTTTATCGTAGTGCCGAGCGCCGAAATATAGGCATCGATTTCTCCGCCGCTGGCTTTGGCAATGGCACCCGATAAAGCAGGAGACGGTTCGCCATTTTCGCCGCCGAGTAAATCCATCACCACATTACGAATTTTAGGATGCTTGATGCTGACTGGCCGACGCGTAGGCACGATGATGGCGGCAATCGTTCTGTCGGCAATACAACGCTGCAAAACAGCATTGCCGACTAAGCCGGTGGCGCCAGCGAGCAGCACGGTTTTTTTAGTTATTGCCACTCGGTCAGGCCTTCGCGCTCGTATAAAGTCTTGAATGAGGGACGTGCTTTCATTTTGATCGCAAGCGCATTCAGATGCGGCCAATCGGTAGCGGGTTTCGGCATATTACGGGTCCACCGCATCAGCATGGTTAACATAAAATCAGCTGCCGATATTTTTTCGCCCAATAAATACGGGCCGTTTTCTGCAAGATGGGCATCAAGGCGATTCCAGCATGCTTCAACACGTTCACGAACAGCGACTCGCGCGGCTTCACTATTAGCTTCACCAGCGGCTTCGGCTGGATACCACCATTGCCGCATCGCCGCTTGTAGCGGATTCACCAGATTAAACATCCATTGATAATATTGCGCGCGTTCCAGCGTGCCGATCGCAGGCGCAAGCCCGGCTTCCGGATATAGGTCGGCCAGATGCATGACCAAAGCGGGCGACTCGTAAACGGCTTTGCCATCGATAATCAGGGTAGGCACAACACCATTGGGATTGAGTTTTAAATACTCGGCCGATTTTTGCGCTTTGGCCTGCAAATCCAATGGAATCAGTTCATGCTCGGCGCTTAATTCAATCAATAACCAATGCACGACAAAGCTGGCCGAGCCAGGCGCGTAGTAAAGTTGCATTCAACAGCTCCTATCAAGATGCTGCATCATCGCAAGTTTCTGCTCGCTTGGGCAATAAAAAACCCCGCTTGTTGCCAGGCGGGGTTTTTAGAATTCCGAAATCGGAACTTACATGGGCTGCACTTCGTCAGCTTGCATACCTTTTTGACCTTTCACGAGCACGAAGCTCACTTTTTGGCCTTCTTGCAGCGACTTGAAGCCGTTACCTTGTATTGAACGGAAGTGCACAAACACATCATCGCCGCTTTCCGGGGTAACAAATCCAAAACCCTTAGCGTCGTTGAACCACTTCACAGTACCGATTTGACGATCTGACATAAACATATTTCCTTAAAACAATTAAAAGAATCACGAAACGATTTTCGTTAGTGAAACTGAGTTCCAAGCGCTAGGCGCCAGCACAACAGTCGGGCGCACCATACCTTATTTTTGCGGTAGATGCGAACTTTTTAACAAATGAAGCTATTATTATTCATAAACTTTAGCTCAGCCGCCAAGGCGAACCTGAAAATATCAACATCACCGGAGAACCCTATGAAAATGATTTTTGCCATCGCACTTCTCACCGCTGCTGGCTCTTTGCACGCCGAAGACGCTAAATTCAGTCCGCTCGAAAAACAGGCCTGGCTTGAACAATGCACAACGGTTTATAGCGGCGATGAGGCTTCATGCAAATGCCTGCTCGACAAACAAGTCAGCAAATTGGGCGACAAAAAAGTGAAAGCGAATTTGCTCAGCATGGTCAGCATGTTGCCCGATGCGACCGAAGATCAAATAACTAAAAGCGATGCAGAAGCGCTGGCAGTTGCTGGCGATGATGAAAAATTATCGGCAGCTAAAGATGAGTTCCAGACAAATCTGGATGAAAATCTGGCGAACTGTATCAAGTAATTTTTATCGTTCGTATTTATGCAAAACGGCAGCCAAGGCTGCCTTTTTTTGTTTAAACCGTGGGAGCGCTGTAAGGCGCGAATGCTCGGAGAAATTCGCGCCTTACGGCGCTCTCACGCATTAATTTATTCCAGCGCTACCGAAATCTTGCTGATTCGTGTTTGCCATTCTTTCGGGCCGGTTTCATGGACGGAGCTGCCAAGTGAATCGACCGCTACCGTAACCGGCATATCTTTCACTTCAAATTCATAGATCGCTTCCATACCCAAATCTTCGAAGCCAACTACGCGCGATGCTTTAATGGCTTTGGATACCAGATAGGCGGCGCCGCCCACGGCCATTAAATAGACCGAGCGATGTTTCTTGATGGCTTCGATGCCTAACGGCCCGCGTTCGGCTTTACCGATCATGCCCATCAAACCGGTTTGTGCGAGAACTTGTTCGGTAAATTTATCCATACGGGTTGCGGTGGTCGGGCCCGCCGGGCCTACAATTTCATCACGCACAGGATCAACCGGGCCAACGTAATAGATAAAACGTCCCTTGAAATCGACCGGCAATTTTTCGCCCTTGTTCAACATTTCGACCATGCGCTTATGGGCAGCGTCGCGGCCGGTAAGAATTTTTCCGTTCAATAACAAAACGTCGCCGGGTTTCCAGGTCATGATTTGTTCTTGAGTAATCGAATCAAGATCGACACGAATGCCCTTGCTGCTGTCGTAGGTTAGCTTGGGCCAATCTTCCAGTGATGGCGGTTCCAACATCACCGGACCGCTGCCATCCAGCACAAAATGTGCATGACGTGTGGCAGCGCAATTGGGAATCAAGGCGACCGGCAAATTGGCGGCATGGGTAGGATAATCTTTGACCTTGATATCGAGCACGGTGGTCAAACCACCCAGGCCTTGCGCACCAATACCGAGTGCATTCACTTTGTCGTAAAGTTCCAGACGTAATTCTTCGGCGCGATTTTTTGCACCGCGTGCCTGCAAATCAGTGATATCGATGGGCTCCATCAAGGCTTCTTTCGCAAGTAACATTGCTTTCTCGGCAGTACCGCCGATGCCAATGCCGAGCATGCCCGGTGGACACCAGCCGGCACCCATCGTTGGCACGGTTTTCAAGACCCAATCAACAATTGAATCAGAAGGATTCAACATCGCGAATTTTGATTTTGCCTCCGAGCCGCCGCCTTTTGCAGCCACGATGACATCCACCGTATCGCCCTGCACCACTGTCATATTCACCACGGCGGGCGTGTTGTCTTTCGTGTTCGTACGTTTACCGGCAGGATCGGCAAGCACCGATGCGCGCAATTTATTATCCGGATAATTGTAGGCGCGGCGAACGCCTTCGTTGACCATGTCCTCGACCGACATATTTGCATCGGTATCCCATTGCACATTCATGCCGATTTTAAGAAACACGGTAACAATGCCGGTGTCCTGGCAAATGGGGCGATGCCCCTCCGCACACATACGCGAATTAATCAGAATCTGTGCGATGGCATCTTTGGCTGCTGGCGATTCTTCACGCTCGTAAGCGGCTGCCAGATTTTTTATGTAATCGACCGGATGGTAATAACTGATGTACTGCAAACCATCGGCAATACTTTGGATGAAGTCGTCTTGTTTGATCGTAGCCATAAAGATTTCCGCAAATGATTAATCAATAAGCTCCCCTCTCCCAGCGGGAGAGGGGTTGGGGAGAGGGTAAAATCACGCCGAATCTAGATCAAGCGTATTCGTATTCGCACCCGCACCCGCCCCTGCGGGGCACCCTCTGATGAAGCCACTCCCTTCGGCATCCCTGAGGGAGAGGGGCGTTTTTCAACTCGCTTCCAACAACTGCCATCTCGCATAAGTCGCATCAAGTTCCACTTGTAGCGCGGCCATTTTACTATTGAACTCGTTGATCGCAGCGGCATTGTTTTTCGTATAGAAAGCAGGCCCTGCCATCTGCGCCGTCATCTCGGAAATTTTAGTTTCGAATTCTTCGATCTTCAATGGCAGCGATTCCAGCTCTTTGGCTTCCTTGAAACTTAGCTTACGTTTTGCCGGTGCTGTTGGCTCGATTTTGGTCAATACGGCTTTGACGACTTCAACAGGTTTTGCAAAACTTGTATTAGATGAATTATTGCCGGGGCGTTGACGCAACCAATCGACATAGCCGCCGACATATTCACCGATGTGGCCATTGCCTTCCATCACCAGTGTGCTGCTGACGACGTTGTCGAGAAATGCCCGGTCATGTGAAACAAGAATCAGGGTGCCGGAATAATCGGCCAGAATTTCTTCCAATAACTCGAGTGTTTCCACGTCCAGGTCGTTGGTGGGTTCATCCATAATCAATAAATTGGATGGCTTGGCAAATAATTTTGCCAGCAATAAACGATTGCGTTCACCGCCAGAAAGCTTGGTGATCGGCGCGCGAGCACGGTCTGGGCTAAACAGGAAATCCTGCAAATAACCCATCACATGTTTACGACCACCGTTAATTTCAATAAATTCCTGGCCTTCAGAAACATTGTCCAAAGCATCCCAATCGTCGCGCAGGGAGCTGCGTAATTGATCGAAGAAAACAATTTCCAGATTGGTCCCGATATTGATTTCACCGCTGGTGGGTTGCAAATCGCCCAGTAATAATTTCAGCAGAGTTGTTTTTCCGGAACCATTAGGGCCGATCAAACCAATCTTGTCGCCACGTTGAATCACGGTGTTGAAATCTTTCACCATGACTTTGTCGCCAAAAGCAAAATTGACATGCTTGGCTTCAAACACGCGCTTGCCTGAGCGGCCAGCGTCGGCGGTGGCCAAATTCACATTACCGGTCAGTTCACGGCGCTGCGAGCGCTCGTTACGCATGGCTTTCAGCGCGGTGACTCGGCCTTCATTCCGAACGCGGCGGGCCTTGATGCCTTGGCGAATCCAGATTTCTTCCTGCGCCAGTTTTTTATCGAATAATTTATTTTCCTGCGCTTCGGCATGCAGTCTTTCTTCACGGCGACGCAAATAATTGTCGTAATCACCGGGCCAGCTGGTGACTTGGCCACGATCAATTTCGATGATGCGCGTCGCAATATTCCGGAGAAATTGTCGATCATGGGTAACAAACACCACGGTGCCCGCATAATTTTTAAGAAATTCTTCCAGCCAGGCAATCGATTCGATATCAAGATGGTTAGTAGGTTCGTCCAGCAGTAAAACGTCCGGCGCAGCGACCAGGGCTTGTGCCAATAAAACACGACGTTTCATACCGCCAGACAAGGCCGAAAACTCGGCTTCTTCGTTTAATTCCAGTTTTGAAATGACTTGTTCAACGCGTTGATCCAGCGCCCAGCCATTGCCGGCATCAATACGGGCCTGCACTTCTCCCAATGCGTCCATGTCCATTTCGGGCGCATGAATTAGATGATGGTAGTGCGCCAAATCGGCACCTAGTTCACCCAAGCCCATGGCGACCACGTCAAAAACATCGCCAGTCAAGGCTGATGGCACCTCCTGCGCCAGGCCGGCAATGCTGACGCCGCCGTTTCGCACTTCGCCGTCATCGGGTTTGATTTGGCCGTCGAAAAGACGCATCAAGGTGGATTTGCCTGCGCCATTTCGACCCACGATACAAATGCGCTCGTTGGTTTCGATGGTGAGGTTTACTTTTTCTAGCAGCAAAGGGCCGCCGACGCTGAAATCAACGTTTTGGAGTGTAATAAGAGCCATGCCACTATTTTACAGGCTTGCCTGCTCGATTAGTTCAAACGACACAAACTTTATTACGACCGGTGCGCTTGGCCTGATATAAAGCCATATCCGCTGACTTAATTAGTGCTTCTGCACTACCCTGGCGCGCGCTGGCGACGCCAATACTCAGCGTCAACACGAAATTCTCGGACGTAATTTCCAGCGGCGTTTCCGCCAAATTTTGCTGTAGCCGGTTGGCAACAGTGCTCGCTTTGTCAGTATCGGCGCCAAACAAAACAATGATAAATTCCTCACCGCCGTAGCGCGCGGTGAAATCTTGTTCTTCACGAACGAACAAGGCTGCTCTGGCAACGAGCAATTTTAAACAGTCGTCACCAATGTCGTGGCCGTACTGATCATTTACCTGCTTGAAGTGATCAATGTCTAGCATCAACACGGCAATGGGCAGCTGCCGTTCAAAGCATGCTGCCATATGTTTTGGCAACATATCGTCCAGATAGCGTCTATTAAAAATTCCGGTCAGCCCATCACGCCAACTCATATCTGATAAGCGCTGATTTGCTTCACGCGATTGTTGTGCAATTTCTGCAAGCTCTTCGGTGCGCTGATCAACCCTTTGTTCTAAATTTATTCGGGCGTCGAGCTCAATACGGGTGTTTTCATTGCGCAACAAAGTAATCCGATGTGCCAATGAAAATGACAACAATAGCATTTCAGCGGCAGAGCCCAATTGCAGACCGTATTCCGTCATGAGGCTGCGAGGTAGCAATCCAAATGAAGATAACGGCAATGCCACACCACCGAGCATTAAAAGGCTCCACGCAAGCATAAAATATATAGCCGGCCTGTAGCCGCGCACCGCGCTTAAAATTCCACCCAAAGTAATAATAATGCTAAAGACAATCAGGCTCACATTTAATGCAATGGTTGCTGGCATCAGCATATTGGGCATACACGCGAGCACACCGAAAATAATTGCCATGGGTAGCGCCAATAGCGCGAGCTTGCCGAGTAAAGGCACTTTCTCTTTTAAATTTAAAAAAGTCCGGGCAAAACTAACGGAACTTGCCAGCAGCAATGCCAGCGATATTGGCAGTGATAAATTCTGCCATTGCGGGCTGTCTGGCCAAAAGAATTCAAAACCATAACCACTAAAACTGAGCATCAACAGCGCAAATGCCAGAGCGTAAACCACATAGTAAACATAGCTGGCTTCGCGGATCGAAATCATCACGGCAAAGTTGTAAAGCAATAGTGCCAACAGAATGCCGAAATAAACTCCTTCGCCTATTTGTTCGTTATGGCTGGCCCAGAGCAAACTAGCTTCAGAGTGCAGCCATACCGGTGTTTGAATGGAACTGGTTGATTGCACCCGCATGAGTAACTGCGTCTTTTGACCTGCATTTCGCAGCAAGCGGACATTCAAATAGCGATGCGGCACACTGCGTTCATTAAACGCCAAGGCGTCGCCCATCAATAATGGCGCCTGCATCTGATTATTTACAAACGGAAATAAATCGATGCGGTCCAAACGCGATTGTGGGATCGTGAGAAGGCTAACGCAAGTCTGCAGCGTCGCAGGTAGCTCCACAAACAGCCAAACTGCTCCCTTCACAAACCCAAAGCTATGGCCTTGACGCGCGTTGTGTACTTTTTTAAATTGACCAGACTGCCTGGCTTTAAATGCTGTTTCCACATTTAACACGGCATTATTATCGAGCTTGACGCTGAGTTGCTGGGTGAGCTCCTCACCTTCTACCGGGACTGCACAATCACGCCATTGCGCCGCACTTGCAGTACTTACCAACAGTAAGCAGGCACAAGCCCAACGGAGCATCAGCTGCATCGGTAATTTCAAACGTGTTTTCCCCATGGCCTAGTTTGCACAGCTATCGATATTCGCGCCAGCGTTTTATGTCAAATACTGATACCTTTAGCCACTCAATGATTTATGGAGTTAGTACGATGACTCGCAGCTCAAAATTCCGCGCCTGCCCGCTTTGCGAAGCCATCTGCGGCCTGGAATTGCAGTTTGAAGCCGAAAAATTAGTCGCTATTCGCGGTGATGACGCCGACCCGTTTAGTCGTGGTCATATTTGTCCTAAGGGCAATGCTATTCTGGATTTGGAAGCCGACTCTGACCGTTTGCATAAACCGATGCGCCGCATTGGCGATGCTTGGCAGGAAATATCCTGGGACGAAGCCTTCGCGCTGGCGGGCGAAGAACTGGCCAATATTCAAAAAGAATATGGCGCCAACAGCATTGCTAGTTATCTGGGCAATCCGAATGTGCATCACTTCGGCCATATTGCCTATTTGCCTTTTTTATTGAAAATAATTCGCAGCCAAAATGTTTTTAGTGCGTCGTCGGTCGATCAATGGCCGCATCAATTGGTCAATGCGAAAATGTATGGCCACCAATTTTTATTGCCAATTCCCGACATCGATCACACCGATTATTTTTTAATGCTCGGCGCTAATCCGATTGCCTCCAACGGCAGTCTAATGACCGTGCCCGATGTTAAAGAACGCATCAAGGCGCTCACTACTCGCGGAAAATTAGTCGTGATTGACCCGCGCCGTACTGAAACTGCGGCCGTGGCCAGTGAGCACCATTTCATTAAACCAGCGACAGATATTTATTTTCTTATTGTGTTTATTCAAGCATTAATCGAAATCGGCCCAACACGTTTGCAAGCTTATGAAGGAAAATTAGCAGGCTTTGATGACGCAATGTCTGCCATCAAAAATTTTGAAATTAAAAATATTGCTGAGCTGACTGGAATCACATCAGAAAGCATAAAAACCATGGCCAGTGATTTTTATCGTGCCGACAAAGCCGTGGTTTATGGTCGCATGGGCGTTTCCGTGCAGGAACACGGCAGCCTTAGCCAATGGCTTATGCAGCTGATTAATATCTACACTGGCAACCTAGATAAAGCTGGCGGCGCTTTGGTCAATGAAGCCGCCCTGCCCATCACCGGCAATGGTACTTCGGCAGGCGCACGCGGGCGTTGGCATAGCCGGGTACGTAATTTGCCAGAGTTTGCCGGTGAATTACCGGTGTCGGTTTTGTGCGAAGAAATTAGCACCGAAGGCGAAGGCCAGATTCGCGCCTTGTTTACCAGCGCGGGCAACCCGGTGTTATCGACACCCAACGGTAAAGCGCTTGACCAAGCCCTCGAAAAACTCGACTTTATGGTAAGCATGGATGTTTATATTAATGAAACCACCCGTCATGCCGATTTGATTTTGCCACCGGCTTCGTTTCTTACGCAGGACCATTACGATTCGGTATTCAACGCCTTCGCCGTGCGCCGGGTTGCTCGATTAAATCAGCCGATTCGTGAGCGCGATGAAGACGAGCGCGCCGATTGGGAAATTATCAATGGGATTGGAGCCGCCTTTGCGAAAGCGACCGGTAAAGACTGGCAAGCACTGCCGCCACCTAAACAAATGATTGCGATGGGATTAGCTCGTGGTAACTCGGGTCTGAGCATGCAGGATTTGGAAGCGGCAGAACATGGCATAGATTTGGGTCCACTACGGCCTTCATTGATGACAAAACTGGAAACCAGCAGCGGCAAGATTGAGGCAGCGCCGGAATTATTTATGCAGGCTTTGGCGGAACTTGATATACCTCATCAACACGATAAAAAATCACTGCAATTGATCGGTCGTCGCGATATCCGCAGCAATAATTCGTGGATGCATAATTCGCCGCGTTTGGTGAAAGGTAAAACCCGCCATCAATTGCTGATGCATAAAGACGATCTGTTGAAACGCGAGATTACCGATGGCAAATTGGTGCGCGTGCGTTCTGATGCAGGTGAAATTCAGGTTGAAGTGAAGGCCAGTGATGAGTTAATGCCGGGCGTGGTGTGTTTACCGCATGGTTTTGGCCATCAACGTGATGGCTTACGCATGAGCCAAGCCGAAAAAGTGTTAGGCGAAAGCTACAACGATTTGACCGGTGCAGGCTTATTGGACGGGCCGTCCGGCAATGCAGCCTTGAATGGCGTGAGGGTTTGGGTGGAGGCAATCTGACCTGGTAGGAGCGGTGTAAGC
>JAYSQD010000173.1:0-5828 GCA_043721835.1 Arenimonas sp.
TTGCCTGCTTGAGATCCTTCATCACCCAGCTAAATGCCATGCTGCGCGATGGCACCGAATGGCAGGCGGCAACTATCTGATGCAGACAGTTGCTCCTACCAGATGCCGCTACAATACGCGTCCCCAACGAGACCCCAGATGAAAAAATCGGATTTCCATTTTGATCTTCCCCCTGAGCTTATTGCGCAGGCGCCACTGGCGGAGCGCTCGGCTAGCCGACTATTGGTGGTGCCCAATGATCAGGCCGGTTTTATCGATAAAACGGTGCGCGATTTACCCGAGTTTCTAAAGGCGGGCGATTTACTCATATTCAACGACACGCGAGTCATTCCGGCGCGTTTGTACGGTCAAAAAGAATCCGGTGGTCGTGTCGAAATATTGCTTGAGCGAATCACCAGTGCGCATGAAGTGCGGGCACAAGTGGGGGCCAGCAAATCACCAAAACCCGATTCAAAAATAATATTGGATGAAGGCACCGAAATTACCGTGCTGGGACGCGAGGGCGAATTTTATCGTCTGCGTTTTGAAACCTCTGAGCCGCTTGAAAAAGTATTGCTGCGTGCCGGCCGCATGCCCTTGCCGCCTTATATTCAACGCGATGCCGACATCACCGACGATGTGCGTTATCAAACCGTATTTGCCAAACAACCCGGTGCCGTCGCTGCGCCTACCGCGGGTCTGCATTTTGACGAAGATTTGCTGGCAAGCATAAAAGCCATCGGCGTAGAGTTGGGCCATATTACGTTGCATGTCGGCGCCGGCACTTTTCAACCGATGCGTGCCGAGACCATTGCCGAGCACATCATGCATCGCGAATGGTTGAATGTAGGTGCTGAATTGTGCGGACAGATTGCAAAAACAAAAGCGCGCGGCGGGCGCGTTATTGCCGTCGGCACCACCGTGGTTCGCGCATTGGAAACTGCGTATCGCGACGGCGAAGTAAAGCCTTATGCCGATGACACCCAGATATTTATTTTCCCCGGCGTTAAAGTTAAATCGGTCGATGCCATGATCACCAATTTTCATTTGCCAGAAAGCACTTTAATGATGCTGGTGTCGGCCTTTAGCGGTCGCGAACGCATTTTGTCAGCATACCAACACGCTATCGAGCAGCGCTATCGATTCTTTTCCTATGGCGATGCCATGTTGTTATATCCACAAAACATAAAAAATAATAACGAGATTTAACCATGAGCCGCATGCGTTTTGAAAAGTTTGCCAGCAGTGGAAAAGCACGACGCGGTCGTTTGCATTTTCCGCGCGGTACCGTGGAAACTCCCGCATTCATGCCGGTTGGCACCTACGGCACGGTGAAAGCCATGCTACCGGAATCATTAAAGGAAATCGGCGCCGAAATTATTCTGGGTAATACTTTTCATTTGTATTTGCGGCCAGGTTTGGAAGTGATTGCTGCGCACGAAGGCCTGCACGAATTTTGTAAATGGGATAAACCGATTCTTACTGACTCGGGTGGTTTTCAGGTTTTTTCGCTAGCCAAGCGCCGCAAAATTACCGAGCAGGGCGTGACCTTTGCTTCGCCCACCGATGGTGCCAAAGTATTTCTGGGCCCGGAAGAGAGCATGCATATTCAGAAAGTGTTGAACTCGGACATCGTGATGATTTTCGATGAATGCACGCCGTATCCCGCGACTGAAATCGTTGCCAAAAAATCGATGGAGTTGAGCCTGCGTTGGGCCGAGCGTTCCAAAAAAGCGCATGAAGGCAACGATGCCGCCTTATTCGGCATTGTGCAGGGCGGCGTCTATGCCGATTTGCGAACGCAGTCTGCCGAGGGCTTGAAACAACTGGATTTCGACGGTTACGCGGTTGGCGGTTTGGCCGTTGGCGAGCCTCCCGAAGAGCGCGAACGCACGCTCGAAGCCATTTGCCCGCAATTGCCAGAAGACAAGCCCCGTTATTTGATGGGCGTTGGCAAACCCGAAGATATTGTCGAGGCGGTCGCCCGCGGTATTGATATGTTCGATTGCGTCATGCCTACCCGCAACGCACGCAATGGTCATTACTTCACGCATTTTGGTCAGGTGCGGATTCGCAATGCCCAGTATGAAAAGGACGTCCTGCCCATTGAACCCGGTTGCGCCTGCTACACCTGCCGCACCGGTTATACGCGAGCGTATTTGCGGCATTTGGACCGCTGTAATGAAATTCTGGCCTCCATGCTGGCCACTATCCACAATTTGCATTACTACCAACAATTGATGCGGGAAATTCGCGCAGCAATAGAATTAGGCCGTTTTGAGCAGTTCCGGAACGAATTCTATGCACTCCGGCGGCTTGAAAACCGCTAAACCGGTGCCCAAATATTTGGAATCGATGCGTTAAGCCGGGCGCTCTGGCATAATTGCACGCTTTGTTGCCACGAATCATCTACGAGAAAAACTATGTCCTTGCTTGATTTCTTTGTTTCCCCTGCCGCAGCACAGTCAGCCGCCGGACCTGCTGGCGGTGGTTTTGGCCCGAGCTTTTTTATCCCTCTAGCAATTATGGCCGTGGCGATGTACTTCATAGTAATGCGTCCACAAATGAAGCGCCAAAAAGAACATCGTGAACTGATTACTAAATTGAGCAAAGGTGATGAAGTGATTACCAGCGGCGGCATTGCTGGTCGCGTGGATGATATTGGCGATAATTTTATTACTGTTGAAATTGCCGATAACACCAAAATCAAATTGCAAAAAAATGCGATTAGTACCGTCTTGCCGAAAGGCACGCTGAAGTCTGCTTAATTAAGTTCCATTCGATCTCTATTTTTTTGGCCTGATGGCCTTTATGGTGTTCCATGCTTGAATTTTCCCGTTGGAAATACACATTAATTGCTGTTGTGCTATTGCTCAGCACTTTGTATGCCCTGCCGAATATTTTTCCACAAGATCCTTCCGTGCAAGTGGCTGCAGCGGGCAAAGTGCCTGTTGATGCTGCACTGGTGACTCGTGTGCAAGGGCTTTTGCAAGCGCAAAAGCTTGTCTATAAAAGCGTTGCGCTTGAGGGCGATAGTGTCATGGTGCGCTTGGCTGACAATGACACCCAGCTCAAGGCTGCCGATATTCTGCGGCCTGAATTAGGCTCGGACTATAATTCGGCAATGAATCTGTCTTCGACGGCGCCCGCGTGGTTAGCCAAGATTCACGCCAAGCCAATGACATTGGGTCTGGATTTACGTGGCGGTGTCGATTTCCTGCTGCAAGTCGATCAAGCGGCTGCCAAAGAAAAACGCATTGCGATTTATGCCGAAGAAATCGGCACAGTCTTGAAAGACAATAAAATGGCGTATTTGGATGTTTCAAATACCGCGAACGATATCCGGGTCATTTTTAATGACGAAGCGGCTAAAAAGAAAGCCCTGAGCTTGCTGGAAGCGAGTTTTCGGACATTAGCAATTAGCAACGGTACCGATACTGTCAGCCTCAATGCCACCGTCACACCGGCCGAGTTGAATACTATTGCGACCGATGCGATTGATAAAAATATTATTACCATCAGAAACCGCATGGCGAGTTTGGGCGAGCCCATTATTCAGCGTCAGGGCAATGACCGCATTATCGTGCAGCTACCTGGTATTCAAGACACCGTGCGGGCAAAAGAATTATTAGGTGCAACGGCGACATTGGAATACCGTGCCGTGGTCGAAGGCGATGCCTTTGGCGCAATGAACGGTGGCGTTCCACCCCTGGGTTCGCGGGTTTATTTGATGCGCAAGCAAAACCCTTCGGACCCGGATATTCCGGTTCTACTTTCCAAGCGCGTGATTGTTTCCGGTGACCAGTTAGTCAATGCTGCACCGACGGTTGACCCGAAATCGGGAACGCCAGCGGTTGAAATTAAACTTAATGCAGCCGGTGGCAAGCGCATGTTTGCTCATACCCAGCGTAACGTCGGCAAGCCGATGGCCGTGGTGTATATCGAGCGCAAACCGATCACTCGCATTATCGATGGCAAGCCTGAACGTGGCTCGGTGACAGAAGAGTTCGTCATCAATACTGCCACCATCAACGGTACTTTTAGTAATGCGTTTATCACGACGGGTCTAGACCCGGTCGAAGCGAAAAAATTATCCGAACAATTAAAATCTGGCTCGCTCGCCGCGCCGGTGGATATTGTGGCCGAACAAATTATCGGCCCAAGCCTGGGTGCTGAAAACGTCAAACGCGGCGTGCAGGCAGTGGTTTTTTCGTTTGCGTTCGTGCTGGTGTTCTTCCTGATCTACTACAAGATGTTTGGTGTTATTACCAATGTGGCGCTGCTGCTGCAGCTGTTGATGGTGGTAGCAATTCTGTCGGTATTTGAAGCCACCATGACCTTGCCGGGCTTTGCCGGTATTGCACTCACGGTGGGTATGTCGGTGGATGCCAACGTGCTTATCAACGAACGAATACGAGAGGAACTACGTCTCGGTAATACACCACTTGCCAGTATTGCGGCAGGCTATGACAAAGCGACCGGCACCATTGCCGATGCGAATATCACGGCATTGTTGGCGGGTATTGCGATGGCGGTATTTGGTTCAGGCCCGATCAGCGGTTTCGGTATCACACTCATCATTGGTATCGTGACCTCGATGTACACCGCTGTTGCGGTATCACGCGGTATTGCTACCTTGATTTATGGCGGTCGTCGCAAGATGACTGGCCTGTCGATTTAATCGCACCGGAGGCGATGTGGAACTTTTTCCTTCTAATAGCAATATCAATTTCATGCGTTTGCGCATGGTGTCGCTCACCATTGCGGGCTTATTAATGCTGTTTGCTCTGATCTCGATGGCAACCAACGGATTTAACTACGCACTCGATTTTACCGGCGGTACAAAAACTGAAATCAAGTTTGAGAAACCGGTGAATGTGGAAGAAATGCGTCAGCGTCTGGAAGCCAATGGCTTTCCTGGTTCTGAAGTGCGTACTTTAGGTGCCGGCAATGACATCGTCATTCGTATGCGCTTGAATAAAAGTAATAGTGATTCCAAGAAAATCGCTGAGTTTTCCGAAAGTGTATTGAAAGCAGCACAGACAACCGGCAACCCTGGCAAAGTATTCCCCAGCGTGTATGTCGGGCCGCAAATTGGTAATGAGTTTGCTTGGAATGGTTTGAAAGCCGCCATCTTTGTGGTGCTGGGCTTCCTGATTTATGTCTGGGTTCGCTTCGAGTGGAAGTTTGCCGTTGCCGCCATCATTACAACTTTGCACGACGTTGTGCTGGTAGCCGGTTGGTTCTCGATAACCCAGCACGAATTGGATTTGGCCGTGCTGGCCGGTATTTTATCGGTGATGGGTTATTCGATCAGCGACACCATCGTGGTGTTCGACCGTGTGCGTGAAAACTTCCGTAATCTGCAACGCGTCTCGCCAGCAGAAGTATTGAACCGTTCGGTCAATCAAACGCTGTCGCGTACGATCATTACTTCTTTCGTTGCATTCCTGACGGTATTGGCGCTCTACATTTACGGCGGGAACTCGTTGCAAGGTATGGCCGAGTCGCAAATGATCGGTATCGTATTTGGCACATTGTCATCGATCTTTGTCGCTTGCCCATTGCTGCTATGGCTTGGTGTGAGTAAGCAGGATCTGATGCCGAAAGCAAAAGATCTTGCCGAGCTGGAACGTCGCCCGTAAGTTTTATCGGGCTTCGTTGTTCAATAAAAAACCGCGCATTGCGCGGTTTTTTGTGTATCCCGTAGGGGCGCCTGCTTGCTGCGCCCGCTCTTAAATTTGTCGTAGGGGCGGGGCGCCTGCTTGCTGCGCCCGCTCTTAAATTTGTCGTAGGGGCGGGGCGCCTGCTTGCTGCGCCCGCTTTTGAATTTTTGCAAGCCAAGAGCG
>JAYSQD010000174.1:0-27636 GCA_043721835.1 Arenimonas sp.
ATGGTGTGCCCGGTGCCGCCGACACTGTCGCGGAAGCCGTTGTCCCAGACACCGATCAGCAGGTCGGACTGCTCCACCATGACCCGCCCGGCGAGCGCGGCCTGCGAACCGACGGCGGCGTGGAAATGACGCGAACGTACCGCGTCGTTCGGCGATGCGAGCGTGGCCTCGAATAGTGCGGCGATCTCGGCATCGCGGTCGGCCAACTGGAACAGGCGCGCACGATCACTCCAGTGGCGGATGCGATTCGCATGCGCCTGCACGTCCGGATCGGAGGCTTCGCCGCCAGCAAGCAAGGTCATGCCGTCAGCGAGCGATTGTGGATGTGCATTGATGGCGATGTTGAGCGTCTTGCCAAACGGCAGTGGCGCGACGAGCTCCCAGCCCAACTCACTGGCCGCCGCTGCTGCCAGCTGGTCGACACCATAGGCCAGCAGCGTATGCAGCCGCGTCGGATGAAGAGTCAGTCCCGGTGCGGCCAAGCGTTCCGCGGCCAGGGCTTCTTCGATTTCGGTGAAAATTTGCGCGAGCACGGCAGCAATAGGCGTTGCGTTGCCGCCACGGTGACCAGTGATGCCTATGGCGAGTCGTATCGGCGAGCCGGCACGCGTCTGACTCATGCGTAGGCCCGATCGCGAGAGGTAAGAACAGGATCGGATCCGGCGGCTGGTTGAACACGTTGCGGTCGCATGCTGGATATCCGGGAGTCGTCGTGAACTACATTTTGCATAGTATAGGATTTGCTCGCTACAGGCATTTGTTGCAGTGTCGACTTGAGCGCAAGAATCATAGGGTGCGCCTATGGCGCACCATTCAACGCATGGCTTGATCTTTGCATGATGAACAATGATGAAAATCTTTGGGACGTATTCGCCTTGTGAGTCACATCCGGCAAGGTGCGCGACACGCGCACCCTATCTCACTTCGATCATGATTGCCGGGAACGCTGCTGATATCATCCACGCAAACCATAAGCCAACACATATGCGAACCTTTGTACTCAGAGCGCGGGCGGCACCCACGGATAGCCAGAAATTGTTGGCGTCCGTCGGTAAGGAGGCACATACCGAAATTCTGGCGCATACGCTGATGAACACGATCTTCGTGGCCCAGTCGCATCGCGCGGATGTTGTGGTTTATTTGGTGTTGGAAAGCACCCAGGATTTCTCACGCACGATTTGTTTTGATGTCAACGCTATGCATGAGATCGGCGGCTTCGACGAGCGCGCGCTGCTCGGCAAGGTGGCAAAGGCGCTGGATGTGTCCAAGGGAATGGGCAAGGAGGAAACGCGACCGGTGGAATCGGGTGTCTCGGTGCGAACGGTGAGCTTCGAGCGACTGGTGCAGGAACTGGCGCACGACCTCCAGTTATTCGTGATGGACAGGAAAGGTACGTCGATTCGCGAGCAGGCGTTCCAGGGCAACCCCTGCTTCCTGTTGACCGACCATATCCCGATGCCGAAGAAGACCTTCCACAGCCTTGAGCGGCTGGGTGCAAAGAAGATCACGCTGGGATCGAAAATGCTGTTTGCATCGCAATGCGTCGTGTTGATCCACCACGAGCTCGACCAGCGGTAAGTCGGGCCAGGTCCCGACGCTTTTAACAGCGACGTAGCCCGGATGGAATGCAATGTAATCCGGGATAAGCCTGCCGCGAGCTTCCCGGATTCCGCTGCGCTGCATCCGGGCTACGAAACTACAATCTGTTGCTTAATTCAACTGTCCGAATTATGGAGGGCAACCCAACCTGACACCTTTTGTGCGGTGTCCACCAAAACACCATCGCAATCTGTGGTGGAATCACCAACGGTGTTCCACCTATTGTTGGTTCCACTCTGTGACCAGGTCACATTAAACAAAGTGATTCAAGCGGCAATACAGAAACCAGGCTTCTCGGTTTATTCACCCGGGTTCAGCGACTATGCGTAGATCAAATACTGGGATGTAGTCATGAACAGATTTGGCAGAATTATTATTGTATCGGCACTCACCCTTTTTGGAGCAATGCCCGCCATGGCAACTGAAGAAGCGAAATACAATGTCGTGAAAAAAGACGAAGCGTTCGAGCTTCGTGATTACGCACTACACATTGTCGCCGAGACAGTGGTGGACGGAGACATCAATGATGCTTCCAGTAAAGCTTTTGGGAAGCTTTTCGGTTATATCTCGGGCAAAAATCAATCACGCAATAAAGTGGCAATGACGGCGCCGGTTTCGCAGGCGCCTGCTGCTGAAAAAATCGCGATGACCGCACCGGTAGGGCAGCAAAGTGTCGGTAATAAATGGGCGGTAAGTTTCATGATGCCGGCCTCATACACGATGCAAACCTTGCCAAAACCTGACGACTCCAGCGTGATTCTTCGCGAGGTGCCGGCCAGACGCGTGGCATCGATACGCTATTCCGGCCTGTGGAGCGAGGCGCGATATTTGGAACACAAGTTGCAGCTTGAAGCCTGGATTCGGAAAAGCAAACTCAAGCCCTCTGGCGAAGCAAGTTGGGCACGCTATGATCCTCCGTTCAAGCCATGGTTCATGCGCAGGAATGAAATACTTATTCCTGTTGAAAAAAACTAAGGCGTTAAGACCGCAAGCCGCATGCATAAAATAATATTGAAGTAGGGTGGCTCCCGCGCTCCATGCGGTATCCACCTCAACACCATCGCAATCTGTGGTGGAATCACCAACGGTGTGCCACCTGTTGGCGGTTCCACCCTGCGAGTATTTACAACCACTCTGTTTTAGCCACTTTTAAATGCTCGACAAACTCAGGATTGCTCATGAGTTTTTTGTACAGTTGTCCGGCAAGCATAGCTCCCGCTTTTGAGTCGCTCGGGTAGTGCAGTCCGGCTATTTCCCGATTACGAGCGATGCGGTTTGCTGCCTGTAAATAGACATCAGCATTTTTCGGATCGAGTTCACTCAAAAAAATGCGCGCAGATGCGCTTGCGTTGAACAGCCACTGGGATAAGCCGGATGTTCGGGTATATCAATGACCGGTTTTAGTGTGGGGTCGAGGAATGAAGGCCGTACACGGTTATAGATTTTCTTTTGTTTCATTATTTGCGGCGACTCGAGTTCGATGACAGTTTTCATCAGTTCAAAAGTCAATGGACGTTTGCTTTCGTCAACGAGTTGGGCAAAGGTTTTTTCGCCGAATAATGCATCATAAATATTAACCGCTTGTTTGATTTTTACTATGCCTTCTGCTGTCCGTTGGTCTTGATAAGCATGCAAAGTAGCCAGATCTTCTTTTGTGGTGTTGCTTATATTTTTTGGTGAAGGCGGCAGTGTTATTTCTGGTAAATCGACAGCGGCTTCGGCCCATAGTAAATAACGCGGGGACCAAGTTTGGGTATTGCTAAAATTCAGCGTTTCAATCGCTGCACTTTCTGCTCGAGAGGCAAGGGCATATGAAGACAGAAAAAAAGCGTCGACACCAATAAGGTAGGGGATAGTGATGCGCGCAAGAAAATTTTTCATGGATGATTGTATCTCGGTGCCGTAGCCCGGGTCACGCTTCACCAACCCGGGTTGCCATACACAGACGAATATTTAATCAAGGAAAAAATATTTATTTGTCTTCTTTAAATTATGGACACATCACTTCCCGGGTCGGTGAAGCGTGGCCCGGGCTACGATTTTTTCGCCGAACTTTTTGGCATATAAAAATCTGCAATCTTTAAGATATTTATCGTCAGATTTTAAAATTAAGTACGTGAGAATAAATGTAGCCTGATATGCATGTTGCACGCGTGCATTTACGTTTAAGCGATGCGACCTATGCTGCGTTCGCACATCGCTTAATGTATTTTTCATGGTGCGTTGCACAAGTATTTATTAAATATTTTTTATGTGCGTTTGCACATCACGTGATTAAATTTCAATGATGCATTGCACAAGTTCTTTCATATGCGAAATGCGTCACAGATCTGTTGACCTCGCTCTGTACTAGACGGTATGGTATGGACAGGCAAGGGGAGGCCAGTGCATCGGTTATTGCCGTTCAAGCTTGTTCTTATCGTTAGTCCGAAGCCCCTCGGCTTTTGTTCGTACACACCTAAAATAAAATTAAGGAAGTAAGTCATGACTATCCGTTTCGGCAAGATCGTTCGTGCGTTATTACCGACCGTCGCTGCGCTCGTTGTGAGCTCGCAGTCGATGGCCAGCACGCTAAACCAAAATGTTTCATGGACCATTGATCGCTCAGGTACCACCGCTAAGTACCGGGTGGTGGCTTATGGCGATTCGATTTATGCCGGCTATAACGGCTCGGTTTCAAATGCGGCAAAGTATGCCGGTACTACGGTTGAATCGGAATACTTGTCGGCACTGTGGAACACCGACGTCGAGAATATACGTCGCACAAAATCAGGTGCTGTTGCGTCCGATGTTTATGCCAATAAAATTGTTGCTGAAAAATCGTATATGCAAGCTGCATCAACTCGCGTAGTAACATTTGAAATGTGCGGCAATGATGGTTTGCAGGCGCGCAGCAGCTTCAAGGGTCAAACCGGTACTTGCAATTACAGTGTGCTGACCACGGCGGTAAATAACTGCAAGACCAATGTTGCGGCGGCGATGGATTTCATCAACGCGAATGCATACTCCGGCACTAAGTTAAAGATTGTTGGCAACCTCTACTATCCCGGTTACAACGCTGACAATGTGCAAAGTTCGTGTAACGATCCAAGCACCGGTGCCAAGGTAAATTTGCGTGACAAGTTCTTGCCAGCCATTGCCACCATGAATTATTGGATGTGTACCTACGCCAGCCAGAAAGGATTCAAGTGTGCAGATAATTTTGCCGGCTTTATGGGCGCCGATTACGATAGCAACAGCGATGGCGTAGTGGATTCGGAAGCCTTGAAATATGTTGTTGGCGAAACCGAAGCCAATTATCTCACCCGCATCACTTCGACACTTCGCCCAACATTGCGCGATGCCAACACGCACTTTGTGTCGTCATCGAGCAGCTACGATTACATCCAGTCTGACGATACCCATCCAACCTACAACGGCGGCACGGTTTCTGCTGGCCTCTGGGGCGGCACCACCGGCTCCGGTGCGGCACGTAATGCTTCCTACACCAATGGCAAGAGCCCGATCTGGAACCAATACGGCCACGAGTACATGGGATGGTCCTTGTCGCAGTACGCGCCAGCCACACCTTGATTTTGACGCCGTAGATTTCCTCGATGGACGATTCCGGAAATAAAAACACCTCGCCGTCTGATAAAGACGGCGATGGTGTGCGCATCACCGAACACGGATCGAAAGGCTCGCGTTCGGTGCTGTTCTACAAATTGCTCGCATTAATTTTGGTCGGCTGTTTCGTATTCTATTTTGCAAAGATAGCGATTGAGCGTGCTCCATTACATGACAACAACACGCGTTCCGATGCCTCTGTTTCTGATAAGCCTTCATCAGGTGTATCGGATGAAAACGGTATTGCCTCGACATCGGCGTCATCATCGTCAGAGGTCACCAGCATGCGTGATCGCAAACTCATAGCGCGGCCTGCGCAAGCGCATGACAGCAATGATTTATCCAACTACATTGCGGCAGGGCAGACACCGAAGATGGAAGAAGTGATCGAGCGCTTGCACGATGCCGGTATTCACTCAGGCCTTGGTGCATTTAATCCGCCCGGTACCAGCCCGCCGATGATTGGCTTGGCGGTGCCCGACGATTATGTTTTGCCGGAAGGTTATGTTCGGCATTTTCAAGCGACCGACGACGGCCAACGTATCGAGCCGATCTTGATGTACTCGCCGGATTTTGAATTTTTCGATAGCGCCGGTCAGCAGATTGTTATTCCAAACAATCGCGTGGTGCCAAATAATATGGCGCCGCCCGGGCTGGTAATTCGGCCGATCAAAATACCTCTCCCGCTAGATCCGGGGAAACCCTAAGTCTGAACATGTTCCGATTCTCTCAGCCTGGCTGGCGCTCGCTTGCCGGTCTTGTTCTAAGTGCGGCCTTATTGGGCCTGTACTCGCGTGGCGGCTATGCCTATTTGCTCGGCTTCGTCGCTTTGGTGCCATGGTTGCTCGCATTAAATACCATCCCGACCCTCGCGGGTAATGCCCGCAGCGGATTATTGATGAGTGTGACTTTTGTTGCGGCAGTATTCGCCTGGTTTGGTGCCGCCATCGGTGCTTATACGGGCATTGGATCGGCAACCGGATTATTGGTAGTGCTGGTAGCCGCACCACTGTTGCAAACACAGATTATTGTTTTTGCAATTGTTCGTCATATGGTAGGTCGCCGTTATGGTTCGATTATTCGCGCGCTGGCGGGTGCATCGGCTTGGGTGGCGACTGAATGGCTGGTGCCCAAATTGCTGGGCGACACGATAGGTCATGGTTTGTATCCGTCGCAAACTTTGCGCCAAGTCGCCGATATCGGTGGTGCGGCCGGTCTTACTTTTCTACTGATTCTGGTGAACGAATGCGTGGCGTTTGCGATTTCGCATCGAAGTGCCAGCAAACGCTTTTTGATTCGTCCGCTCGCGATTGCAGCATTCTTATTAATCTTGATGGCGGGCTACGGCAGCGTTCGTCTTTCAAGTTTGACGCCAACGAGTGAGTCAAACGAAAAACCTTTACGCATCGGCATGGTGCAATCCAATATTACCGATTACGAACGTCTGCGCCGTGAAATGGGTGCATACGAAGTGGTCCGTCATGTGCTCGACACGCACTACGCAATGTCGCGTGAAGCGGTTGAACAGCATCACGTCGATGCACTCTTATGGTCGGAGACCGTGTATCCAACCACTTTTGCTCATCCGAAAAGTGAAGGTGGTGCCGAGCTCGATAAAGAGATTCTCGATTTTGTCACTGCTACCAAAGTGCCGCTGGTATTCGGAACTTACGATCTTGATGATAAGGGCGAATACAACGCGGCCGCGTTTGTGGAACCGGTGACAGGAACACTGGGTTTTTATCGCAAGACCGATTTGTTTTTCTTGACCGAATATTTGCCGGAATGGCTCGATGGGCCGACAGCACGGCATATGTTGCCATGGGCTGGAAGTTGGAAACCGGGTTCCGGTGCGCGAGTATTTCCATTGCGTCTTGCCGATGGACGCGAAATTCCGGTAATGCCGATGATTTGTCTGGACGATGTTGATACCGAGCTTGGCATCGACGGCGCGCGACTCGGTGCTCAAGTCATTCTGAGTATGTCCAACGATTCCTGGTTCACTCACTATCCCATCGGTGCAAAGCTGCACCAGACCGTGGCGGCATTCCGCAGTATCGAAACGCGATTGCCGCAGATGCGTGTGACTGCCAATGGCATTAGTTCTGTAATCGATGCGAGCGGAACGGTTATTACCAGCACCGCGATGGGCGAGCAGAAACTGCTGATCGGCGAAGTGCTGGTAACAGAACACTCCATGACATTGATGCTGGCTTGGGGTAATTGGGTTGGTCGGGCAGGCCTCGTATTTCTTGTGCTGCTCGCATTGTTTTCTGTTGTGGATGTATTGAAGCGACGCGGCACGCCGACCACTGTCGCCTCTACTCCAGCTCTGCAAGAGGACTTTCGTGCCGAGGGATTTGTGCTTTCCTCTTTCTGGCGCGTAGCGGCGGCTCTGCTTCGCATATTCGCTTGCGGCGGTTTGCTCTGGATCGGAATGGCGGTGCTATCGGGCGATAGCGCGCAGACTAATCCACTAACACAGATGTGGATGTTTGCCGCGCTAGTGCTGGCACCGGAACTCGCTGCTTGGTTGATCATGCGCGCCTTTTCGGCAACCATGCGCATCAAAAATAATGTGCTGGTATTGGAACAACGCGAGCGACGCATCGAGATTAGTCTGCAAGACATCACCGCGGTTGAAGTGTGGAGATTTGCGCTTCCAAAAACAGGCGTGAGTTTGAGATTGGCGTCGGACCAACGCTGGTCGCGCGGCATCGCAGTTGCAGATCCGGCTGCATTTGTGCGTGCGTTAATCCGCGCTGGCGGAACTTCAGCACTCGCTGATTCGTTTACCGGATTGGCGTCAACTTATGCGCGCGTTTGCCATGCGGTTCCACGTTGGCGCATCGATCACTTCGTATTTAAGTTTGTGTTGTTTCCACTGGTGCCCGCATTACCAGCATTTCGATTACACCAAATTATTGCCTACGGCGGCGCCTTCGGCGAATACCAGACCTACGGTTTGAAAGCATATTTGATCGCGCTTGCCATCTGGTGGGCTTCCTGGGCGATTGGCATGGTGCTGTTTGCGGCGGCGCTGCGAGTTTTAATCGAGATTTTTACTTTACTCTTGATTGTATTGCGTACCGAATGGGCAATCGATGTAAGAAGATGGCTTGAAATTCTCGGCCGCGTGCTATTTTATTTCGGCGTACCGGTATGGCTATTGATTCAATTGTGGCCATAAAAAATTCATAGGTTGCCTTCAAGCGCGCCACGCTTGTATCGCATATGGGTAATCTCGTAGCCCGGGTCACGCTCCACCGACCCGGGTGGTCGTGCGCATTTGAATATTTTTAATTTATTTAAAAAATTCTTATTCTGTTTTCACTTGAGTTACATCAGTTCACGGGTCGGTGGAGCGCGACCCGGGCTGCGATGTTTTAGGCGGATGCACTAAAGCCAATTGAATCACGTGTAAAATGCCGACTGTTTTTTAATATTATGGGATCCCAATTGCCTGCCTATTTTTTAAATTCAGCATTAAAGCTAAATTTTAAGTTGCTTCCAGCATGATTTGGTTTCTGCCTTGGAAAGATGAAGATACCTCAAAGCACACGCCGTGGGCTGTCTATACCTTGATATTTTTAAATATCGCGGTATTTATCGTGATGTGGAATACCTATGTCGATGGCCAGAGCGATTGGTTTGAAAGATACGGTTTAACGGCAAACAATTGGCATTGGTATCAATTCATGACGGCCAATTTTATCCATGATGGTTTGCTGCATTTGCTGGGCAATATGCTTTTTCTCTGGCTTATTGGCGATAGTGTTGAAGATGCGCTCGGCCCCATTGGGTTTTTACTGCTGTATTTTCTTGGTGGGCTTGCTGGCGACGTGTGGTTTGTGTCAGCCAACCCGGACATGGCCATACCATCGGTCGGTGCTTCCGGCTGTATTGCCGCGATTGCCGGCGCCTGTGCGGTGATGTTTTTTAGTCGGCCCATTAGCGTGCGCGTAATGTTTCTGGTATTTACCATCACCACCATCCGCTTGAAAGCGTTCTGGATGTTATTACTTTGGTTTGGCATGGATGTCTTCATGACATTTGAAGGCAGAGGCGTAATGGATGCCGTGCAGGTCAATTTTGTTGCCCATGGTGCCGGTTTTGCGTTTGGATTCACGATTGGATTTGTCGCACTGGTACATGGCGTTATGCGTCGCTATGGATCAATGTCTGAAGGTAGTAGCTGGTTTGGTTATTGGCCGGAATCGCTTGAAAAGGATTTTAGGCTTCGCCGCAAGATTAAAAGATCCTAATCACGTAGCCCGGGTCACGCTCCACCGACCCGGGTAGTCACGCGCATATGAATATTTTTAATTTATTTAAAAAATTCTTATTCTGTTTTCACTTGAGTTAGGTCAGTTCCCGGGTCGATGGGGCGTGACCCGGGCTACGGGATGGGTGACATCAAATTATTGTTGACATACTGTGTGACACACAGTACTGTGCGCAACATGGTTAATACAGATACTTTCGGAAAATTGGAACTTGAGCTGCGACGCGGCGTGGTGGTATTGGCCACGCTTTCGCAACTCCGCACTCCGCGTTATGGCTATGAACTACGACAAGCCTTGGCGGAAAAGGGTATGCCGATTGAAGAGGGCACGCTGTATCCCTTGCTGCGCCGACTGGAAGCCCAGGGTTTGCTCAAAAGCGAGTGGAAGCTGGAAGCCGGATCCCAACGACGTTACTACTCATTGAATGCCGAAGGCCGAAAATTACTCAAGAAGCTTACCGGATCGTGGCAGGGCATGAACGATGCGATGAATGAATTGTTGAAGGAGGACTGATAATGAAAATGAATGCGAACGAGGTGGTCGAATCCTATGTGACCGATGTTGCTTTGCAGCTACCGCGCAAACAACGCAACGACGTGGCGTTTGAGTTACGGGCACTGATCAATGAAGGATTGCAGGACAGGGCCGAAGACAATGGACGTGCTGTTGATGTGGAAATGGCAATCGAGTTTTTATGTGCTTTTGGTCGTCCAGAAGAAGTGGCCGCGCGTTATCGTCCAGCGCTGACGATTATCGATCCTGCTGATGGGCGTAGCTTTCTTCGTGCAACAGTCATCGGCCTGATGGTCATCTGGTTTTTAGGAATTTTAAAATATCTACAGCCACCTATCGACTCAGAGTGGAATTTTTTGAGCGCGCTTGGTCAATGGTGGTGGGACGTATTCATTCCTTCACTGTGGTGGCCAGGCCTTTTGGTGGTCGGTTTTGCCGTGTCTTCGTGGGTAGGTCAACGCTGGCCGCAAACATCGGCATGGAAACCGCGTGCAGGCGATCGTATTCGTGGCGGACGCATTTCATTGGTGATGGGCATCATCGGAATTGTGTTCGGATTGTTTGTGATGATCGAGCCGCGTTGTGTACTGGATTTTTTCTGGGAGGGTAAAGCCGCGCCAGCTGCTTATGATGCACTTACCTACACCGAACCCTTTCTGCGATTCCAAGCGCCGGTTTTGTTCGCGTTGATCACCCTCAATATTCCGCTGTTTATTGCCGTACTTGTCAAAGGCCGCTGGACGACTTTGCTACGTCGCATTGAAGCCGGATTAGCTTTGGCTATTTGCGCAACGATGGTGTGGACGATCATGGGTGGTCCGATATTCATGACATCTAATAGTGGCAGGACGATAAAGTTTACGATGTTCCTGATCGTGGTTGCCACACTAGTTGACATGCTAATCAGGATGTATCGGCGTGTCAGACCAACGCCGAATCGTCAGCCTCAAATGCAGTAATCCGCATTAAAAAAATAACGGATCAGAGTGGATCCCGTAAAGCGGTCTCCACCCATGCAAACTGATTATTTATTGGCAGGTTCAGCCATAACCATGCCGCCTTTTGGCGGCGTCTTCCCCATACCCATTGCGCAGACACGGCACCTGCGGCACCATTGCCTTATGACCCGTTTCGACAAAAGGCAATACCCGCGTCGCCGTGTGAGTTTGGTGGCCGTTGTCGTGCCAGCTGCGCCAGCGATTGCCGTAATCGATCTTTCCGAAGGCGGTGCGGCATTGGAGTGGAACTTGCCTGACGATGTTGCGGTGGGTGCGACGATTCGTCTGCGTTTCCTGCTTGCTGGTGAACAAAGTATCGAAGTCGAAGCCCGTGTTGTGCGTATTGCCAACGGACATGCAGGTATCGAGTTTATGAGCGCCCAGCAGAATCTGGTTCGTCAGTTACTGGCCGAAGCACGATCGGCAGAAGATTGAAATCATTCATCGTTTACCGCTTGTGGAATTAATCATGCGTAAACATGTACTTCTTTATGGCCTGCTGGGCGGCGTGCTTATCGCCGGACTCAAATTCATTGAGTATCGCTGGCTGGTGCTGGAGCACTCAATAGAAATTTATGGCGCGCTGGTAGCGGCGATATTCGCCGGGTTTGGTATTTGGCTGGGCCTCAGGCTCACGCGTCATAAAGAAACCATTATCGTGCGCGAAATCGAAGTGCCCGCACCGCTTAATTTCGAGCGCGATGAAGACAAGCTGGAGTCACTTGCGATTACACCGCGTGAACTGGAAATTCTGGGCTTAATTGCCGAGGGTTTGAGTAATAAGGAAATCGCCGCGCGCGCGTTCGTTAGCGAGAACACAGTCAAGACCCATTCGAGTCGGGTGTTTGACAAACTCGGCGTGCAAAGGCGAACGCAGGCCGTGCAATTGGCAAAGCAGCTTCGATTAATTCCCTAAAAAAGGAGTGATTACTCCCGAGCAGCAGACTATTAAAGCCTACTACTTTCGTATGATTGAGCGATTAGTCTTTAATATCACCCCTTTGGGTGACGCACAAAACGGCGGTATCGAGTTGAATTGACCTTCCACAACCACCCGGGAGTTTTTTATGCGAAAGATCGTACTTACATTCGGACTAATCGCGGGCACAATTTTGTCGGTGATGATGCTTGTCACTATTCCTTTTCAAGATCAAATCGGTTTCGACAAGGGCGCCATCATTGGCTACACCACGATGGTGTTGGCATTTCTGATGGTGTTTTTTGGCGTCAAGTCTTACCGCGATAATGTAGCGGGCGGCAGCGTGACATTTGGCCGTGCATTTCAGGTGGGAATATTGATCACGTTGATCGCCAGTATTTGTTATGTCGCCACCTGGCAAGCGATCTACTACACAATAGCACCTGATTTCATCGATAAATATTCGGCCCATGCAATGGAGCAGTTAAAAGCCTCCGGTGCGAGCGAAGTGCAAATCGCCACGCAAAAAAAGGAGATGGATGAGTTCATGGAGATGTACAAAAATCCATTCGTAAATATTGCATTTACTTTTATCGAGCCTTTGCCAGTGGGCATCGTATTTACGCTGGTGACGGCCGGTGTGTTGAGTCGTAAGAAACGAATTAACCCGACGTAGGTCGGGCCCGACATACGATGCAATTGCGCTCAATCGAGATTTTTATCATCGATTATCATCCATAATCAGGACAATCGACTTCAACCTGGGCTTGGTCATGACTGAATGGTTTTTCGCACGCAATGGGCAGCAAAATGGTCCTGTCACTTTTGAGCAATTGCTAGAACTTGTCAGTCGTGGCGGTCTTGATCCGGTCAACGATCAGGTCTGGAATTCAACGATGCAAAATTGGACGATCGCAGGCCAAGTGCCCGGTATTTTTAGCGCCCCCGGTGTTCCAGAAATCCCAGCATTCAACCCGTCCAATCCCTACGCGGCGCCGCAGAGTGGCTGGAATGATTCTGTGCCGAACAATCTTGGCTTGGCGGAAATTGCCTACGGCAGCGAAATTATTGATCCTATGGTTTGCATTACTCGAGGCTATGAAATCTTCAGGCGGCAGTTTGGAAATATTCTTCTGGTCGGGCTGGTGTACATTGCCTGTGCAATCGGCATGGCGTTTGTGTTTGGCATAGCCGAAGTCATGGTCACCCTGATGGCCTCTCCCGATAGTGGGCCGACTACAGAGCAAAGCACCATCGCGATAGTGGTCACGGTAATTAGCCGGGTTTTGCAGCAATTAATATCTATTTTTCTTCAGCTAGGTATGATCCGCATCGGCTTGAATCTGGTTTCCGACAAGGAAGTCTCCATCGGCATGCTGTTTGGTGAGGGGACCAAGCTGCTTCGTGCAGTAGGCGCTTCAATTTTTTTCGGTATTGCAATGGTGATCGGTTTGCTTTTATTAATTGTGCCCGGAGTTTATATTGCGATGCGCTACGGCCAATTCATGAATGCCATTGTGGACCGTGACCTCGGAATAATCGAAGCGTTTTCTTACAGCGAATCGATTACCACGAACAACCGCATGAATTTATTTTTTCTTGCTTTGCTGAGCTCTTTGTTCGTGCTTGTGGCTTTGATTCCCTGTGGTTTAGGTTTGATTATTGCTGTACCGGTGGTTTGGCTAGCAGGACAGGTAGCATATCGTTGGATGCAATATGGCCCCAACGCAACCAAGGATCACCCGGGAACGCAGATTCCCATGCTAAAAGGTTTGTAATTCATATTGATGTAACCGGTAGCCCCGGTCATGGCTTTATCTAACCCGGAGTTGCCACGCTGCAAATAGGCAGATCTCAATACTGAAATAACATGATGGAGTTGGATTGTTAGCACGTTTGAAAATCCTGGGTCAGATAAAGCCATGACCCGGGCTACCTATTTATCGAAAGTTGGTGTTGATTTTAAAGAGTAAGCAAGTGCCTGCAAAAACAAAGCGGCCGAAGCCGCTTTGTAAAATCCAAAAAACAAAATGTTTAGTTAGGCAGTAATACTTTATCGACCACCAAAATTACGCCATTCTTTTGATATACATTACTGATCGTAATATTGGCGGTGCCACCTTTTGCATCCGTTACTTTCAGTTTGTTGCCTTTGCGTGTAACCGTTAACTGTCCGCCTTGCACGGTTTTCAATACGGCCTTGCCGCCACCTGCCTTAATTTGCGCATTCAATGCTTTGCTATCGAGCGTGCCTGAGACAACATGATAGGTGAGTACGGCAACTAAAGTGTTTTTGTTTTCTGGCTTGAGCAACGTATCAACAGTGCCTGCCGGTAATGCGGCGAACGCAGCATTAGTAGGGGCGAATACGGTAAAAGGTCCGGCGCTTTTCAAAGTGTCCACCAAGCCAGCCGCTTTCACTGCTGCAACCAGAGTCGTGTGATCTTTTGAATTGACCGCATTATCAACAATGTCTTTTGTTGCATACATGGCAGCGCCGCCCACCATCGGATTTTTGGCTTGCATTGAGCCAGCAATAGCGGTGGTTGATAAAGCAATGGTAAGGGCAAGTGCAGCGGCGAGTGTACTAATTTTCATGCGATGACTCCAATATGTTTGAGGGGAAACGAATAGATCTGCGTCAATGCAGGTGTACTAATTCGTAAGACCACCATAGATGTTGGGAAGTCGTAACGTGGTGAAATCAGAAAATTATTCTGAAGAAAAAACAGCGAATTCATCACGTCGTTTTCTCGTTCACACAAAGCTAACGCTATGATGATTTTGTGAAAATAAATATACAGCAGCGAAAAATAATTTTTATAAAAAATAATCAGTCGTTTTTTTTAGAATTATTTTTATCCAAAACGCGATCTATAAATGTATAAACAATGTCCATATCGTCATTTAATTTTGCACTCTATTCTCAGGGTAAATTGTCGGCTTTTAAGGCCCCAGCACACTCACCATCCAGCCAATCCCAAAGCGATCGGCAAGCATGCCGTAGCATGGTGACCAGAATGTTTTGCCTAAGGGCATTTGTACTTGGCCGCCATCCGATAATAAGGCGAATATGCGGCTCGCTTCGGCCTCGTCGGGCACCGTGAGCGAAAGTGAGAACCCGCTGAAACTTGATTTATCATTGCAGCCGTCAGAAGCCATGACCCGAGTGGCCCCAATATGAAAACCACAGTGCATCACTTTGCATTCAAAGCCCGGCTGCAGCACGCCGGGCGGCAATGGTTTTGGGCTTTCCCTGAAACGCATCAGCATGTCAACAAAGCTGGCCGATAAAATTCGAGTGCTTCTTCACAGCGACCGCCGAAGAACAGATAGGGTTCAATGACTGTATTGGACGTAGTATCTCCTTGCGTTTGCGTACCAGGTAAATGGCAGCATAAATCATACGGTAGGATGCGTCCAAGTACAGAAAAAAACACAAAAAGTAACCGATTAAGACATCAGTCAATCCGGTAAACCCGCGCTTTCGGTAAATCTTCATCGACTTGTAAAAACCAGCGACCGGCAATGCCGGGCACAACAATAATATCGGGTGATTGCATCGGCTTGCGCAGTTTTATATTGCCCTTAAGCACTTTCCATCGCTGGCCGTTTTCCAGTTCAAAGACTGTATCAATTTCCCATCCGGTCACAGCACCTTTCAAGCGGCTTTTAATTGGCTTGTCGTTTAAGCCGATATACGACACTGGAATGGGTCTATCTTCGCTTGTCGGCTTTTCGATTTTCGCGAGCTTGCTTGATTCTGCGCTGAGCAATTGATTAAGCCGTTCGAGTTGTTTTGGCGACAGGGTATTCAAGCCGGTTTCGCTTAACTGTTCTGCAGTTAGGCGTTGTTCGATGTTAATGTAAGCTTGCTCTGCCATGGCCGCTGATGCAGCCAATAAAAAGACAATGAGCAATGCATCGCGAATTTTCTGAAACACGGTATTTCTCCATTGGCGACCGACATGGATGTCTTACGCATGGTGTTCAGTGTATTTCTGTTTGATGACAGTTATGAGACAAGCTATGAAAAAAGATAGGGTGCTCTACCCAGTCGTATTCCTATCGGCGGTAGCAAGTGCGTCAGATTTCAAAACCAATCACACTGTATTGTGGCAAATTCTATCGTTGCTGAAGTAGGAAGATGGGTGCGGATTTTGCGCGTTCGTGAGTGCTCCTGCTGGGTTTATAGCACTAGCCGTATGACGTCGCAAACCAAATCACCGGAGTAGCGTAGCCATACCGCTTGAAAAAGCCCGGGCATCTCGTCCGCGGCGGTAGGCGCTACAAGAGGAACAATAGTAAAACTATGCAAATTATCTTAATCATGATGGCAGCTGTAATTATTTTAATCGCGGTGTCGGGATTTAAGATTTGTCAGGAATATCAGCGCGCAGTAGTGTTTCGCCTTGGCCGCTTTCAAGCCATTCGCGGACCGGGCTGGTATTGGAATATACCCTTGGTCGAATGGCAAAGAAAACTCGATATCCGTACTTGTACGGTTGATATTGAGCGCCAGGAAACCGTTTCAAAAGATAGCGTTACTATTAAAGTGAATGCAGTGCTCTGGTTCCGAATTGTCGACCCAGAACGCGCCATTAATGCCGTCGAAGATTACCATTCGGCTGTCTATCAAGTCGCACTCACCAGCTTGCGCAATATTATCGGTCAACATGACTTGGACGAGGTGTTGAAGGCTCGCGATCAAATTAACAGCACCTTGCGTACGATGGTCGATAGCGCTACCAAGCCTTGGGGCTTGACGGTTGAAATGGTCGAAATGAAAGACGTCGAAATTCCGATCGGTATGCAGCGCGCCATGGCGCGTGAAGCAGAAGCCGTACGTGAAAAACGCGCTCGTATTATTAAGGCAGAGGCTGAATTGGAATCGTCGTTAAAGTTAAGAGACGCTGCCCAATTCATTGCAGAAAATCCAGCCGCTTTGGAATTGCGCCGCATGCAAATGGTGACTGAAGTCGGTGCCGAACAAAACACCACCACTTTGATTATGATGCCATCGGATTTTATGACGCTGGCAAAAAGTGCAGGCGATTATTTGCGAGCCAAGACGTCAATCGATCTAGCTAAGTAAGCATAATTATGCTTATTTAATATCGTTTTTACTTTGAACGATTCACTTATCATGCTTTTTCCAATGTTGGCAGACGTAGGACTGCCAACATTGATACTACGGTATTGGGTACTTTTTCTATAAGCAAAAGTATGATGATTAATAGAAAAATATTTCAAATTTTAGCGCTATAGTTTCAGAGAAAAAATATTTAACTACCGCTAAACCAGTTCCTGCAATAAAAACCACATCAAACTACGCTAGAAACTTCTTTCACCACGGCCGCACTTGCCGCGGCATTTGCATTGCGGACCACGTCGGCTAGCGACACGATTCCGATAACGCCGCCTTTGTCATCGACGACCGGCACACGACGAACTTTGTTAGTTTCCATCAGTTCGCAACAGCTTTTAAGACTGGTGTCGGCCGTTACCGTCACGCACGGACTGCTCATGCAATCGCAAGCATGGGCTTCGGCAGAGTTATGGCCCTGCGCAACAATGCGTGTAGCGATATCGCGGTCGGTAATAACACCGGCCAGCTTGCGAGTTTCAAAATCCTCAATCACTGGAATTTGTCCGCAGTCGTTATCGACCATCATGCGTGCAACGTCGCTAAGTTTGGTTTTGGGAGTGCAGCAAGTAGGTGATTCGGTCATTACGCTGGCAACGGTCATGGATTAATTCCTGTTGATTTTGTGAAGTCGCACAATGCCACCTCATACACGAACCGATAGTGAATTATGCAGAGAGATTTTTCTGTGCGAAAACACACAGACGTAGATACATGTTGCTTTTTCTGGTGATAGGCACGAACTAATGGCGACAGTTTTCCGTAATTAGACCCGATTCAAGTGCTGAGACATGGGGATAGAGGCTTGGCGTAGCCGGAGTCATGGCTTTATCTGACCGCGAGTCAGATAATTATTTTCGTAAGGTGCTTAACGCCTAAAGTTATAACGAAATGAAGACTTCTTTTTTGTGTATGCAAAATCACGGAGTATTCCGTGTCAGATGCAGTCGTGACTTGAGTAACTTTATCTTTCAACAATACCACAGGTTTTTCGCGCTTATGGGCGCTCCTACGGTTTTATTTCGGTGGCTTTTGTGGTTTTTTTTGTATAGATAGAATCGCAGACCGTCCCGGGTCAGATGAAGCCATGACCAGGGCTACCCAAATCTGTGGCCTGCTTACATCTTATGACAAAATTTCGTAGGAGGGCCCTTGGGCGCGACCGTCCTGCGATAAGCTTTCTTTTTTTTGGGGTGCCATAAGTGGATATGATCTTGGTCTATCAATCAGCGAGCTTGAGGCGCTTTAAGCAAATCAAACTCGTTTAGTTTTTTGCGCAAGAAAACTGCCGAATCTTGCGTATGGCCATCACTGAATCGGATTTGGTATTTGCGTTTGCTCAACCATGATGCCGTAGCGCATTTGTCGATAAATTGATTAGCGGTTTTAATTTTTTCGCCAGCATAATCCAGTTTTTCACGTAAATGTTCCGCCGCTTTTGTGCCGTTATATTCGGTGCCATTACGAATGAAGACAGCACCTTGAAGTTTTTCAATAGAGCTTATCAAGTAGTTTATTTTTAACTGTTCACGCGCTTCACGTGCCTGTAATGGAAGTGCAAAGCACAGTGCGAAAAGCAGGAGAGTAAAATAGCGCTTCATAGTGTCATTCACTTATATAAATTTAGAGTAGGCCATCAATCGGCAATAGTCGCATAAGGCTCATTTTCAAGCGCTCAGCAGCGCTGGTTTCAGGCTCATCATCAAGTTGCTGTTCGACGCCATTGAGCGTTGTTGACCAGACTATATGTTTATTCTTTGGGTTTAATGAAAGCTGATAGGCATTGGCAGGGAGCACCGCTGTCGTAAAGAACGCCGTTACGGCTTTTGCCAAGGGTTCATTGTCAACAATAAGGCCCATCTCGGTGTTTAATAATTTTGAACGTGGGTCAAGATTCATCGAGCCGATATAAGTGAAGCGACCATCGACCACAAAGGCTTTTGCATGCAGACTAACGCCAGAAGATTCGCCGTGCTGCCCTTTTACGACGCCTGAACCAGGCGCTGGGCGCAGCTCAAAAAGTTTTACGCCACCGGCTAACAAAGGCTGCCGATGCGGCGCATATTTTGCATAAACGGCGGGCTCATCGGTAGCTGCAAGTGAGTTGGTCAATACACTGACCGACACACCACGCTTTACCAAATCTGCTAAATGTTCAACATTGCGATCGCTGGGAATAAAGTATGGCGACATCAGTAAAAGATCGTGCTGTGCAGCGCTAATAATGGTTTCTAGGGTGGGCACTACACGCAGCGAATCGACAGCGTCGGCACCCTCAACTTTTTCAGGCGCATCCGCCACTAAAGTTGCTGCACCCCAAAACCACCATCCGCGTCGATCGGCCGTAGCACCGTTGGGTAACTCGTTGAAGGCGGCGGCAACATAATCAGAATCAACAAACTTGCGTGCATCTTTGCCAAGTGACACTCGAACTTGTGATAAATCTTCATGCTTGTCGCGTGAGCTTTGATAAGCACTTACTGGAAATGCAGCATCACTATTCCAGTATTCATCAAAAGTACGCGATGCATCAGCAACCACTGGACCAATGGCCACTAAATCTAGATCTCGAAAATTGGTATTGACGCTGGCATCGAAATAATCGTCACCAATATTACGGCCACCAATCACTGCGATCTTGTTATCGACAATAAAAGATTTGTTGTGCATGCGCCGATTAAGGCGGGAGCCTTCAAGCAGCAGCTGCACAACTTTGGATGGTATGGAGGGTTCGCGAGTCTTGAATGGGTTAAACAAGCGCACTTCAATATTAGGATGTGAATCGAAGGCATCCAGCATGGTGCGTTGATCCGCTAGGTTAAGGTCGTCCAGCAATAAGCGAACACGAACGCCGCGATCGGCCGCCAGTAAAAGGTGTAGCGCCACCAGTCGCCCGGTGGCATCGTTTTTGAAGATGTAATACTGCAAATCAATCGATTTTTGTGCGTGATCGGCCAGCGTAATTCGACTAAGCAAGGCATTGGTACTCAGACTTAGTAATCGAAATCCGGACACTCCGGTCGGTTGCTGGTCGAGCTCAGACTGTATGTACCGTGCCGATGGCGTATCGGTAGCCGGCGATAGAGCCTGCGTCACCGGCTTTTCTGTATGCGAGCGCATTGTGGCGCAACCGGCGCCAAGCAATGTAAACAGCAGCAATGCAGCGGTGCGGAGTAATAACTTTCTGTTCATCGTACCAGCCCCAATTTGAAGTTGCTCAACGCAAGCAAGAAAGTGTTGATGTTGATCTTTAAGGACCAAATTACTGCATTGCAATCTAATGTTCAGTACGGCGGCGCACACAGCGGTGTAGCTGCGTACACAAAGCGATTATTGGCATCATTAAACAAAAAACGCCGAGGCTTTGCGTTCAGCAAAGCCGCAGGGTTTGTAAACTTCAACTCATCGAGAATAGAAAGTCTTCGGACAGTTTAATTTAATTCGTACCAACCGAAAACATTTATCAAAACGCGTGCAGGTTTTTATAAGTTGGCTGCAATAAGTGCTGGCGCCGCACACGAATAACGGCGGGAAAACTTATTTCAATAATCGAGCTGCTTGAGTAAAGCTGTCTGTTCGCTTGCGCACATTACGCGCAAGCCTGCAAAAGCTGGGTTCATCTGCCCTACGTCATTATCAAGCTCACACTTTGATAAAGAAGCAGCACAATGAAATCCACCACCCTGTTGAATGTTGCTATTGCCAATTCCCTGATTGCCCTTTCTATATCCAACGCATTCGCCGTCACTGTGCCTAGCGTTCAATTGACTGCCGATGTTGTCAATAATGCAGGCTTGCTGGACCCAGTGGATTCCAATGCCAATAGCGCGGCGCTTTTGCGTGCACAAATATTGCTTGATCGCGCCCATTTTTCACCGGGCGAAATTGATGCTTCATTTGGCGGCAATATGCGTAATGCCATTACTGCCTATCAAACCAGTCGCGGCTTGAAAACCAGCGGTAGTATTGATGCAGACACCTGGGCTGCGTTGAACAAAGATGATTTGCCGGTGCTATCGACCTATGTGATTACCGAAGCCGATACGGCTGGCCCCTTTGTTGCCATCCCCGCCAGCATGCTCGCGAAATCCAAATTAACCACACTTGGCTATGCCTCATCGGCAGAAGCGTTAGGTGAAAAATTTCATGTCAGCCCACGTTTATTGATGAAATTAAATGTCGGTAAAAATTTCAATAAGACTGGCGAAGAAATTACCGTGCCCAATGTCTTGTCACCCGAGCCTTTGCCAGCGGCATCCAAAGTGGTTGTAGATCGCTCCGATGCATCGGTGTCATTGCTTGATGCTGCCGATAAGGTAATAGCGCGTTATCCAGCCTCCAGTGGTAGTCAATACGACCCGTTGCCCATCGGCACCTGGAAGATTAATGGTGTAAGTGCGAATCCGGTTTTTCATTACAACCCAAAACTTTTTTGGGACGCAAAACCGAAAAGCGAAAAAGCCAAAATTGCTGCCGGTCCTAACAATCCGGTTGGCGTGGTCTGGATTGATCTTTCTAAAGAGCATTATGGTATTCACGGCACACCCGAGCCTTCAAAAATTGGCAAAACCGAATCGCATGGCTGCATTCGTATGACGAACTGGAATGCAACGGAAGTCGCTGCCGCAGTGTCACCAGGCATGACGGCATTATTGCAAGAATAAATTAAGAATAAATTAAACAAGGGAGATGGAATCATGATGCGTATTTTAATTTTCCTGTTGGGCGCGATGCTGGGTGCGTCAGCGGTATTGTTTATCGTATTGATGCAGTGGAACGCACCGGAAAAATTGGGCTGGTCAATTTCATGGCTGCCCATGGCGACGCCGCAAGATGTCACGGCTGTCGGCAGTATTCGTGCAATACCGCCCGTTGCAGCGCCGACGAGTGATTCTTATCCCGAGCCACAACTTACCGACATTGTGGCCGAACCCACACCCATGCCATGGCCACCGTTCGTGCCGACGGCCACTGCTCCTGCTATTACAGAAGCAGCACCGTCGAGTTCATTATTGATGCCGGTGGCAGAAGTAAAAGCGAATCAGTTATCGGATACTTTTAACGACGCGCGCAGTGGTGGACGCATACATGATGCTATCGACATCATGGCGCCGAAGGGCACTGCAGTATTTGCAGTGAATGACGGCAAAGTGGTGAAGCTGTTCAATAGTAAATTAGGCGGCCTGACTGTTTATCAGTTCGACCCCGGGGAAACCCATGCCTATTACTACGCACATCTCGATAGCTATGCCGTCAGTATTAAAGAAGGCGGAGTAGTTAAGCGTGGCGATTTAATTGGTTATGTAGGTAGTACCGGTAATGCCAGCCCGGAAGCGCCGCATCTGCATTTTGCGATTTTCGTACTCGGCCCCGAGAAAAAATGGTGGCAGGGAACGGCGATAAATCCGTATCCTTTACTGGGTGGGGTGCAGAAAAAATAGTTTCGGGAAAGCGGCGTGGTGGAATGCACTTCACTTCACTAACTGCATCTCTATATATTATTCAAAAAATAGCGGGATATTTTTTGGTAGGAGGCCGCTTGCGGGTGACCAATCTTCGATATCACTTGAGGCTCGCATTTGGCACCCAATGGCCACAATGTAATACTGAAGCGTCATACACTGCGCCCCCAAGGGGGCCTCCTACGTACAGGTTCATTTGCTATCGTTAGGAACGCTAGTGCTCTGCTTAATAATGGAGTTGAGTCATTCCAGACGAAGGGCAAAGAAGAACTATATCGTCATAGCTTGATATAGATGGAAATATACTGGCATATATCAAGTACTGCGTGCATGCAGTCGAATAGTTCAATAGCACAATATTGCAAGGTGGGCGGTGCCCACTCTGCTCAACACCCTATGCATATTATTTGAGCGGCAGCACGACATCATCGCCACCCAGAGTTGCACTAAGCGGCGGATTGATTTCATCTTCCGCGGGCACTGGTGTTAGGGGTTCTTTAACAGCATTGTCGGGCGTTTCGTTTTTGTCATCATGATCATTTTGTGGTTTTGGGTCGGGTGTGCCTTCCATTTTGATGAAAGTAGCTGCACCCATCTGCGTATCAGCGGCTGGTTTTGGACCGGCATGCGTGTCGCCAGCCTTCTTGTCAATTTGTTCATTTAATTTATTCATGAATATCTCTCATTAAATTGGCAATACCAATTTTATTTGGCCAGTAGGCCGCACATACGAAGTGGTTGAAACCCAGCCTAGATTTTTAGTGTCAGCTAATGAACAAGCTCCAGGCGTGCGTCTAGTCACACCGGGAGCTATTCAAAAAACTGAGACTATTGTGTTGGTCTTGCAAAGAAACTGACGGTTCTTTAGCGGCACAACACGCCACCATTTTTTCGAAGCTTGTGGTGGGTAATTCAAGCAGATTAATTTGTGCCGCCTGCAACTCATGACTTGCATTTGCTTCAATCCAGTCGCAGCGGCACAGTGTTGTCATTTCAGCGCTTTATTTTGTGCTGTCATTATCTTTATGTTCTTTGGCTTCTTGCTCAATCTTTTCGCCAGCTTTTTTAGTGTCTTTGCCAACGCCGGCCATGGTGTTGCAAGCGGTGATGCTTAATACAAAAGCGCTGAGTAAAACGGCGGCAATAATTTTACGAGTTGTGTTCTTCATGGTGTTCTCCTGAGCAAGTGTGATGCGCCGCCAACAAGGCGTTGACGATTCAGGGTCGATGCTAGGGTGCGAGCCTTGGGCTGTCCGTGCGTTATCGCACCTAATAAAAATCTTGTTTATGTGGGCTGCCGCACTGAGCAAAACATGAGCTTTTTTTATGCTCTTTCTATCGACTCTGCAAACAAAATACGCCAATAAACAACTCAGGAGCCAATGTATGAACGGATCAAAACTTGCCGCACTGGTATTAATTATCGCTGGCGCTCTGGCTTTGGCATTCGGTGGTTTTACCTACACCAAAAGAACCGAAGAGGTAAAGCTGGGGCCGATCCAGCTGACGCTTAAAGACAAAGAGACCGTTAATATTCCGATTTGGCTTGGCGCGGGTTCTTTAATTGCTGGCGTTCTGTTGCTGGTAGTCGGTACGAAGAAGTAAGCCTGCGAGGTTAACCCCAGGCTACTTTTTCGTTAAGGCACATAATAATGTACGATAACGTACATAGAATAGTTCGAATTAAGCGTATTCTTGTGCTTGTGCAGGGTTTTTCCTTTCACATTCATGAATTACGGTAATTTCAATGTCTGCTGCTGCCACTACCACCAAGCCAAAGCCCGCGCACAATCGTTTATTGTCGGCACTTCCAGTTGAGGTGCAGGAACGGGTTTATCCAGAACTTGAATTAGTGCCGATGGCACTGGGTATGGTGCTATATGAATCGGGCGACACTATGCGCCACGTTTATTTTCCGACCGATTCCATCGTGTCACTGCTTTACGTGATGCAAAGCGGCGCCTCGGCTGAAATTTCCGTTGTCGGTAATGAAGGCGTTGTCGGTATCTCGTTATTTATGGGTGGCGAAAGTACGCCAAGCCGGGCAGTGGTGCAGAGTGCCGGTTATGCCTATCGACTCACCGGGCAATTGATGAAAGATGAATTCAATCGTCATGGCGAAACCCTAATGTTGATGTTGCGCTACACCCAGGCATTGATTACACAAATGGCGCAAACCGCTGTTTGTAATCGTCACCATTCCATTGATCAGCAATTATGCCGTTGGTTATTGTTGTCGCTTGATCGGTTGCCTAGTAATCGCTTAACCATGACGCAGGAATTAATTGCCAATATGCTTGGAGTGCGTCGCGAAGGTGTGACCGATGCCGCCGGAAAATTACAAAAACTCGGCGTGATTGAATATAGCCGTGGTGAAATTACCGTGCTGGATCGCCCGCGTTTAGAAACGCTTAGTTGCGAGTGCTACGCGGTTGTCAAAAGAGAAACTGACCGCCTATTGCCTTCCTCAGTGCCAGTACCAGTGGTAGTGCCTACGCTAATACCAACGATTGCAAGCTAAACGTATTTATCTTGAACTTAGCAATGTTTGAGTTTTCATCTGGCTGTGTGCCGCCATCCAGCGATCTAGTGTGGCAATCTCTTTGCTATGCGCTGCAATAATTTGCTTTGCCATACTGCGTAGTTTTGGGTTTTTGCCATTTTTGAGTTGCGCTTGCGCCATATCCACGGCTAACTGGTGGTGTATGCGTAAATTAACCGCATAATCAAAATCGACATCGCCGGTTGCAAACATTGCGTGTTGATTAGTGGGGGCAAGCTGTTTAACGGGAATAGCCCGTGCATGGTTCGCCCCAGAAATATTCGCACTTGCCCATGGCGACACAATCATCAACACCAATGTAATTATTGCGATGCCACTGGCCGATAAAATAAAACGATGTGAGCGAGTCGCTTTGGTTTGGTATGGCATAGCAATCTCCTGAATACCTACAGTCAATATGGCCAAAGATACGAGGCAAGCAAAGCCAGGTTCTGTGCGCTAGCACACTTGGTAACAAGATTTTTCAATTGCAGAAGTAACTTTCTGATTGATGGCTGGCGAGAGCCTTATTCCATAGGGCAAGCGAGCCGTGGGAGCGCCCGTCAGGCGCGAATATACAAAAAAGCAATAAAACAGCACGGCTTGAAAATCGTGAATAAAACAATAGCGGACAATAGCGAAGTAATCGCAGTACATTCGCGCCTGACGGGCGCTCCCACGAGAACAGGGCACTGTCAGGCCCGCATTTGGTCACCCAATTTTCATCGGCGCGAGCTCTTGGACGCGATTACGTTGAATGTGTGTTGGCGAACATACATGACCACAATCAATATTTATATTGATCAATATCAACAGTCAGATAATTTGCAGGGAGCATTTCCATGAATTACGTCGCTACTAAAGATAAAACCAAACTTTATGTCAAAGATTGGGGCAGTGGCCAACCAGTAATTTTGATGCATGGCTGGCCTTTGTCCGCCGATAGCTGGGACGATCAAGCCATGGCAATTGCCGATGCCGGTTATCGTGCCATTGCTTATGATCGCCGTGGTTTTGGTCGTTCATCGCAGCCTTGGACAGGCTATGACTACGATACGCTCTCTGATGACTTAGCCACCGTGATTGAACACACCGGTGCAGACGATGCGGTGATTGTCGGTTTCTCGATGGGTGGTGGTGAAGTGGCGCGTTATATGTCACGCCATGGCGGAAAGTCGGTATCAAAAGCGGCATTAATTTCATCGGTCGTACCTTTCAGATTATTGACGCCCGATAACCCGCTGGGCACCGAGCAAGCGGCTTTTGATAAAACGGCAGCTGCTCTAAATGAAGATCGGGCAAAGTTTTTTACCGAGTTCTTCCATACGTTTTTTGGTGTCGGTACTTTGGCACATCTCGTCAGCCCGCAACTGCTGGAATGGGCGCGCAGTGTATCGATGCAGGCTAGTTTGAAAGCCACATTGGAATGCTTGAAATCTTTTTCGACCACTGATTTTCGTGGTGACTTGCCATCATTCAATGTACCAACACTGATTATTCACGGAACCGAAGACAAAACCGTGCCTATTGAAGCTTCGGCTCGTGAAGCTGCAAAAGGAATTTCACACGCGACCCTCATCGAATACGAAGGCGCGCCGCATGGTTTGTTTGCAACCCAGAAAGAACGCTTGACGAGTGATTTGCTGAATTTTATTCGACAATAAGTGAGTCGCCTGCATGAGCTTAGGTAACGGTGATGTAGGAGCTAGCTCTTCGATCCTGAGTATGCGAAGGATCGAAGTGCTTGCCACAAACCTGCGACGATCCTTGGGTGCGGGTTCGTAAAATAGCCCAGCTAATTCCTGCGAAAATGAAGATTTATTAACAGCAATAATCTTTCGTGTGCTGACGCACAGACGCTAAATATCTAGCTTCTTATTATTAACACTCAGCTACGTATGCCGTCATTGAACTTGAATGAACTGCTTCCCCCAGTCCTGGCATACGAGCTGTTCAAATAAAATATTAAGGAATTCACATGCAAACTAAAACAGCAATGTCAGATAAAGTATTATCCGGCGCATCTTCTGAGTTCCATAATTTTCTTGCTGATATTGAAGATTTAATCAAAGAAACCACGACCTTGACCGGCGAAGATTTAACGCGCGCTAAAGAAAAACTCAGCAATCGTCTTGCCGAAGCAAAAGAATCAGTTCAAGAAGTCGGCAGTGCTCTCGCCCAACGTGGTCGCCACGCCGCATCAGTAACTAACGACTACGTCCATGAGCAACCGTGGAAAGTGATTGGAGCAAGTGCCGCTATTGGTTTGTTGGTTGGGTTTGCACTAACAAGGCGCTGATAAATATTGGACTGCAGCTAGATTTTTTGCAGGCCAGTCAATAGAAGTACAAAAATAGAAGTCGTAGGTGTTTACATCTGCGGCTTCAATTTTGTGAGAGGCTTCATTCATTGCCAAAGTATTTAGCTTGGTAGGAGCAACTGTCTGCATCAGATAGTTGCCGCCTCCCATTCGGTGCCATCGCGCAGCATGGCATTTAGCTGGGTGATGAAGGATCTCAGGCAGGCAATCAACGCTACTTTTTTTGGCTTTCCTTTTTCGACAAG
>JAYSQD010000175.1:0-5005 GCA_043721835.1 Arenimonas sp.
GTGGCAGCGTTTGGGCGCAGCAAGCAGGCGCCCCTACAGGAACGCCAGACTCAGTTGCGGGATCCAGGTAATCAGCAGTACTGCGAGCCCCATCAAGAAGAAAAAGGGAATGCAGGCACGAACCAAGGTCAAAAATGGTTTATTGAAACGATAAGAGGCGATAAACAAATCCATGCCAACCGGCGGCGTGAAATAACCTATCTGCATATTAGCCAGCATGATGATGCCGAAATGCACCGGGTGAATGCCATATTGCATGGCGACCGGTACCAATAAGGGCGTCAGGATCACGATGGCTGAAAAAATATCCATCAGCATGCCGACAATCAATAGCAATATATTGAGCAGCACTAAAAACACCCACTTCGAGTGCACGTGTTGGCTCATGAATGCAAACAGTTGATCGGGCACCTGTTGGTCAATCAGCCAGCCCGACAAGGCTAGGGCCGCCCCCAAAATAACCAAAATCGCACCGACCAAACGCATCGATTCCGCCATCACATGCGGCAGTTTTTTGAAACTAATTTCCTTTTTAATCAATACAGTTACGAGCAATATGTAAAGTGCTGTAACAGCTGCGGCTTCGCTCGCTGCAAACTTGCCCGAATAAATGCCGCCGAGCACCAGAATGGGTAAAGGCAGCTCCCAGCCAGCTTCTTTAAAAGCAGCCCAAAGCTCGCCTGCATCAAAACTGCTTGTGGTACGCAATTGACCGCGTGTCACCCACATAGCGTGTGCCGACAGGATCAGCAGCATCAATATTCCCGGCAAAATACCCGCCAGAAACAGGTCTTTCATGGTCACGCCCGGGGTGGTGCCTAATTGACCGGCCACGAAGCCATACAAAATCAAGGGCAAGGATGGCGCGAATAACAGGCCTAGGCTACCCGATGAAGTCACCAAGCCAAGACTATAATTTTCAGCATAACCGGCCTGACGCAAGGCCGGATACAACAAGGCACCAACAGCCACAATAGTCATGCCGGAGGCGCCGGTAAATGCCGTAAAAAAAGCGCAGGCGACAACGGCAACGATGGCCAAGCCACCCGGCATCCAGCCAAGCAGCGCGTTTGACAATCGCACCAGTCGCTTTGGTGCCCCGCTTTCACCCAGCAAATAACCGGCTAGCGTAAATAGTGGGATGGCGATCAACCCCGACATATCGCCGAGCTGATAATAATTGATAGCCACCACAATTAAATCGGCACCGGCATAGTGGAAGCCGATAAACGCTACCCCTGCGATAACCGCAAACAATGGCATGCCCATTGCAGCAAGCAGCAGAACAATGAGTAAGGCCCAAATCATTGGTTTGGCTCTGCCGGCTTGCTGAAAGCAACGAAGACAAAACGCAGACTAATCAAACCAAAGCCCAGCACGAACAGGCACATCGGCCACCAGGTCGGTATGTTGGCAATAAATACGCCGGGCGCTTCGCGCTCCAATTGCACCATGCCCCAACCGTACCAAGTGAGTGCAGCAGTAATGCAAGCTGCGGCCAACTGACTGATGGTCCAGACAGTTTGATGCCATTTTTTTGATAGGAATCTGGGCAACGCATCTATTGAGATATGTTTTTTTTCACGTGTTGCGCTTAATGCGCCCAGCAATGCCAGCCACAGCACGCCTTGTCGGCTAACCGGTTCAGCCCAGATAAAACCGGTATCAAAAAATACTCGCAATACGATTTGCGCAACCGACATTAAAAGCAGTGCTGTTAAAAGCGCTGCCAATAAGTACGTTTCAAATTGATGCAGAAACCGCTGGGCTTTTTGCAACACTTATTTCGCCCCTGATGCAGCCTTGCGTACCGCATTCAGCATTTCGCTCGAGACAATTTTTTCTTTTTCGAGTTGCGAGGTTACCTGTGCACCAATCGCGCGCCAACGGGCATTTTCGGGGGCATCAAATTTAGTAATGACTAATCCCTGTTTTTTCATTGCTTCCAAAGCAGCAGTATCGTCGCGCTTGATATTGGCGTCCATATGTTCTGCCGCAGCTCCAAAGACTTTACTGACAATAAGCTGATCAGCCGGACTCAATTTTTGATAGGCCTTAATATCCAGAATCATAAAACCGACAACAAAGCTCATCGGCAAATCGACCATGCTGCGAACTTTCCCATGCCACTGCAACGCGACTGCGCCGCTTGGGGTATTGGCAACGGTATTCACCAAACCGGTTTGCAAGCTGGTGAACACATCACCCAGCGGCAAGGGAATAGGCGTAATGCCGCCCTGTTTGAAAACGCGTTCAGCAATGACGTCGTTTTGCGGAATCCATAATTTGACCGCATTCATTTCAGCGCGTGTACGGATAGGCTTGGTGCCCATGACATAAGCAAAACCGATGCCCGACGCGCCCAGCATTTTGTAGCCTTTTGCTTCAAAACCTTTCGCTAATAATGGATCTACCTGCCTGCGCGTTTTATCCACCTGCGCCCAGTTATCAAACATGAAGGGCATGCTGTAAATCACTGAATCGGGATACACCGAGGCCAATTCACTCGAAGTCAGAACGCCGCCCTGCAGTTGGCCCAGGCGAATTTTCCGCAATACCACCGCGTCGCTTCCCATTACGCCGCCGGGGAAAAACTTCACTACAACCCGACCCTGCGTGCTGGTTTCAATTTCTTTTGCCGAAACGCGTAGTTCTTTCATCCATGAAGAACCATCGGGTGCCAAAGTGGCAATTTTTAATGCTTGCTGCGCCTGTGTTTGGCCCACCAAAGCGAATGCAAATACAAAAGATAAAATTCGTTTCATAATTCCTCAAAAATAGTCTTTACCGCTAACAAGTAGTTGTTTGGCCTGGTCTTGCGCCAAGGTATTGATAAGAGTGTAGCCAATAGCCTTTGGGTTTGCGTTAATGACCTCATTGAGCAAGCGGTCGTGCAGTTCTTGATTAAACACCAAGCGCGCGTAGTACTGGGCTAAAGCAGTTTTGGCGTAGAGATTTTTGCCGTCCGAGATGGCTATGGCTTTCTCGAAATAAGCCCGCCCTACTTCCGGTTTGCCGCCCAAACCCTCTGGGCGCAGCGAATTGATCACACCCAAATACACATAAGGCAAGCCGCGCTCGTGCTTCTCATCCAGGCTCACCACGCGCATCAACAGGGCCTCAACTTTCGGCAAATCAGCAATGGCGCCCCAATCTTCGCTATTGCTTTGCAAATAGCCGGCCCAGCTTGATGCCAATGCGTATAGCAATGCGGTATTGGAATCTCGATTGACCACAGCAATAAACGCATCAATATCTTTATCAAGTGCCGAACATAATTCGATATCGCTTAAGCAGACGGCCGCTCTTGCGTAATCCAGCGATTTTTTCGATAAGCGCTTTGCACGGACCGCATCGCCCTGAGTGAAATTACCGGCATAGGCACCATTGAGTTGTGCCGCGGCAAGTAAAATACCCGCATTCGATTTATCGCCCGGTTTTTGCCCGGCAATCAAACCGTCCAGCAATAATAAATAGGCAGGTAATCCGTCTCTTACTGTCGCAGGGTCTTCACTGTTGAGCACGGCGCTACCCAAATTCTGGGCGAAGGTATCGGTTGCTTTGCCGACGATAGTCGCGCAACTGCTAAGAGCTAAAGCGACCAGCAATATAACTACGATTTTTTTCATGGCCCAGTCTCACATACCAAGATGACAAAATATTGTGATGAAACAATTCTTTACCAAACGCGTATTTCGCTTATCAGTCACCCGACTCGGCAGCCTCAAGCGTGTTTTGCATTAAAGTCGCTACTGTCATCGGCCCGACACCTCCTGGTACCGGTGTAATCCAGCTTGCTCGTTCAAAGGCTGCTTCAAAGCCCACATCGCCGACCAAACGGCCGTCGTCCATACGATTAATCCCCACATCAATGACCACCGCGCCCGGCTTCACCCATTCACCGGGGATCAAACCAGGCTTGCCGACCGCGACCACTAAAATATCGGCTTGTCGCACCTGTGTTTCTAATACGTCTTTTGGCGTGAATTTGTGACAAGAAATTGTTGTGCAACCGGCAATCAGTAATTCCAAGGCCATCGGACGGCCCACGTGGTTGCTGACACCCACAATGGTGGCGGTCGCTCCGCGAACTGGTTTATCGGTAAAGGCCAATAAAGTTGTTATGCCCCTGGGCGTACAAGGCCGCAAGCCAAATTGTCGCAATACCAAATGCCCAACGTTTTCAGGATGAAAGCCGTCAACATCTTTGCGTGGGTCTATTCGATGAATTAGGTCACTGCCATCGCGGTTTCCCGGCAAGGGTAGCTGTAACAAGATGCCGTGGATTTTCGGATCTGCATTTAATTTATCGATCAACTGCGCAATTTTTTCGTCTGAAGTATCGGCAGGCAGATCATAATCGTAAGCCTTGATGCCTACTTTCTTGCAGGCTTTACGTTTATTGCGAACATAAACCGCAGAGGCTGGGTCCTCACCCACCAACACTACCGCCAACCCTGGACGTGCTTTCCCCGATGCCACACGTGCTTCAACACGCACCGCGAGTTCATCCAATAAGGTATCGGCAATACCTTTGCCATCCAGAATTCGGGCGCTCATTGTCGATCCAGCTTAAAATCAATGTGCATTATCCCTGATGCATGCCCCAACCCGCCACTTGGTGATCATTATGAATCGTACAGAAGTCGAAGCCGCCGCATTCCGACGTTTATTAGCGCATTTGGATAGTCGCAAAGACGTACAAAATATCGACCTGATGATTCTGGCCGGTTTTTGCCGAAACTGCCTGGCCGATTGGTATCGCGAAGGTGCAGAAGCTGGAGGCTCGGAAATGAGCAAAGCCCAAGCCCGTGAAATTATTTATGGCGAAGCTTTTAGCGAATGGAAAGCTAAATATCAACCAGAGGCAACGCCCGAACAATTGGCGGCGTTCAAGAAAACACAACCGTAGGAGCAACTGTCTGCATCAGATAGTTGCCGCCTGCCATTCGGTGCCATCGCGCAGCATGGCATTTAGCTGGGTGATGAAGGATCTCAGGCAGGC
>JAYSQD010000176.1:0-1624 GCA_043721835.1 Arenimonas sp.
AGCAACCCTTACCTGCATGGGCAAAATCGTACTGGTGGCAAACACCGATTACGAACTGCGCGCCGGCGGTGTTTACCTGTTGCCAGCGGCAAGCTTTACTGCCGGTGAGGCTGTCGAATCTGATTACACCAAAGCAGCCACCGATGTGGTCCAGGCGCTAACGTCATCCGGCAAGGAATACGAAATTTTCTTTGCTGGCTTGAACGAAGCCCGCAGCGGAAAGGAATCCAACGTCAACGCCTATCGCGTAAAAATTGGCGCTGCTCAAAACCTGAGCTTGCTGGGTGAGGACTATGCCGCGCTTGAAGTCACCGGCAAATTGCTGGCCGACACCACCAAAGTGGGCGCCGGTGTTTCGCAGTACTTTAAAGCCGAGATCGTACGCTAATGGACGACTCACTTGATGCACTGGAGTCTGAAAGCTCGGTAATTAATTACGGCGGCCAGCGGCTGGAAATTCAGCCGCTGGTGGTGGGTCAAATCCCGAGCTTTGTGCGCAAGGCAAAACCCATTATTGGTGAAATTTCAAACTTGCCAGATTTCAATGCGGATGATTTTGATGGCCTTGCCTATTTTCTGGATTTAATCGAAAGGCATGGCGAAATATTGATCGAAGCCATTGCCATTGCCACCAAGCAGAAAGTGGAATTTATCCAGGCCGGCAATGTCGATGAGTTATATGCATTGGTTAGCAAAGTGGTTGAGGTCAATCACACTTTTTTCGTCCAGCGGCTTCGGCCGCTAATACAAAAAAATCCAATGCTGAATACGAAGGATGGGAACACCGCATTCAATTCCTGATTGGTCACGGGCACCGATTGCCGGACATTCTGGGCTACACCTTACGGCAGTTGGATTTGTTTACCAGGGCAGCAAGCAAGCAAGAACAAAACGCAATGATTATTCAATTAAGTAATTTGCGAGTGGCAACACAGTATGAAGGCAAAGATTTTAAGGCTTATTTAAAGGCGCTAAAAAATGGCGGAAGCTAAAACCAATCTGAGCGTAAAAATTACTGCCGACCTGGCGAATATTAAAGCTGGGCTGGCTTCGTTGAAAGGTGATTTTGCCAGGGTAAAAGCCGACAGCGCCGGCAGCCTTGATGGTCTTGATAATGCTGGCGGTAAAATGGCCAAATTTGCGTCCGCTGCCAAGGCAGGTCTTGCGTTGGTTTCCACCGCATTATTGGCGGTTGCTGCGGGTGTTAAAAATGCCATCGACGGCATGGACACGCTCGGCGAAAAAGCAAAAGCGGCGGGCATTGGGGTTGAAGCATTTTCAAAGCTGGCCTATGCGGCACAATTTGCTGGCGTTGAAGTTGATCAGCTAGGTTCTGGCTTTGTTAAATTCAACAAACAGCTGGTTGACAATGAAGATCTAATTAATAAAGTCGGGATTACCACGCGTGATGCAGTAACAAAAAATTATCGACCATTACAGGACATTATTCTAGATCTGGCGGATGTATTTAAAGCGCTGCCGGAAGGTCCTGAGCGTACGGCACTTGCTATTAAATTGTTCGGCAAATCAGGTGCTGATCTAATTCCCGTTTTGATTGAAGGCAAGCAAAAACTGCAAGAATATGGTGATGAAGCGGTAAAAACTGGCAACGCATTGACCGAGG
>JAYSQD010000177.1:0-11059 GCA_043721835.1 Arenimonas sp.
GCGCCCCTACGGTTAGATAATTTTAGGGCGCAGCAAGCAGGCGCCCCTACGGTTAGATAATTTTAGGGCGCAGCAAGCAGGCGCCCCTACGGTTCATTCGCGCCAGAATTGTGGCGTTAATAGAACCAGCACGGTAAAAATTTCCAGCCGGCCCAGAATCATCGCGAAGCTGCAAACCCAGATCGACAAATCATCTAATGCCTGAAAATTTGCGGCGACCAAACCAAGTCCCGGCCCCATATTATTGATACAGGCGGCAACGGCGGAAAATGCCGTGACAATATCAACGCCGGTCGCAGTCAAAATCAGCGTCATCACCAAATAACTGCAGATATAAAGCGTGCAAAAACCGGCGACGGAAATAACCACGCTTTCCGAAACACGCTTGCCACCGAGCGTCACTAGAAACTGGCCTTTCGGATGCACCAATTGTTTGATTTCGCGCAAGCCTTGTCGTACCACCATCTGCACGCGCGCAACTTTAATACCACCCGCTGTGGAACCGGCACAACCACCAACAAAGCCGATCAGGATCAATAATAAAGGCGCCAGACCCGGCCAGTCGGTGAACTTGCCGGAAGTGAAACCGGTCGTCGTAATATTTGAAATGACCTGAAAAAAGCCGTGATGCAAAGCGTCAAAAATATTGGTGAAGCGTCCGCCCAAATATAGACTGGCCGACACGATTGTGGACACGACCAAAGCGATAATAATGAAAGAGCGTAACTCGGAATCGCTTTGATAATGGCCTACCGTGGCGCGCCGCCAGGCATACCAATGCATGCCGAAATTAATGCCGCCCAGCAACATGAAAATCATGGCGACGCCATCGAGTAACGGTGTGTTCCAGAAACCAAAGCTGCTGTCATGGGTTGAAAAGCCGCCGGTGGCAACGGTGGACATCGCATGACCGACAGCATCAAAAAAACTCATGCCGCCGAGCCAATAACTCAGTGCGCACAAAACATTCAGGCCCAGATATACCATCCAGAGTGCGCGTGCGGTTTCAGCAATGCGCGGCGTCAATTTATTATCTTTTTGCAGGCCATTGGTTTCGGCACGAAAAAGTTGCATGCCGCCAATTTTCAGCATCGGCAAAATGGCGATCGCCAAAATCACGATGCCCATGCCGCCATAAAAATTTAGCGATTGGCGGAAGAACAGCATGCTGCGCGGCAAGGCATCAAGACCCGAAATAGTGGTTGCGCCGGTAGTGGTGAGCCCGGAAGCCGCTTCAAAAACTGCATCGGTATAAGACAAGTGTGGCGCTGCCAAAGTGAAAGGCATTGCGGTAATCAGACTGGCGATAATCCAGATTGCGGTAGTGATCAAAAAGCCGTCGCGCAAACGTAGTTCGTACTGCACATGCCGTACTGGCCACCAAAGCAATAAGCCGATAATGCCGGGTGTTGCCATACTTTCAAGAAATGCTGCGCTGGTGTTTTCGCCAAGTGCCAAAGCAATCAATAAGGGCGGCAGCGAGATCAGTGATGAGGCCGCAATAATGGCGCCCATGATGCGAAGCATGGCTTGCATGCGAAGACTCACAGGCTGGAGCCTCCGACCTGGAACAACATATTGACCTTGGACAACTGGCGCTTGTCCATCACGAATAAAATCACATGATCGCCCGGTTCGATCACCAGATCATGATGAGCAATCAGTAAAGTTTCGCCACGCACTATCCCGCCAATCGTGGTGTTTTCCGGCAACTCCAGTTCTTCAACCGAACGGCCAATCACGCGCGAGTTTCTGCGGTCGCCACGCACAATAACTTCAATCGCTTCGGCCGCTCCGCGCCGCAGTGGATAGACGTAAGCCGGTGCACCTTCGCGGATATGCGACAGCAATGCACCCAGGGTGATTTGTTGTGGACTGACGGCAATATCAATGCTGCCGCCTTCGACCAGTTCGGCGTAAGACGGACGATTAATCAGCGCGACCACACGCGGGCAACCGAGACGCTTGGCCAGCATGGCGGAAAGAATATTGGCTTCATCGTCATTGGTCAGCGCACAATAAATATCGGTTTGGTCGATATTTTCTTCGCGCAGTAAATCTTCATCGGCACAATCACCGACCAGCACGATTGAGTTTAATAAATCTTCGGCAATATTTCTTGCCCGATCACGGGAACGCTCAAGCACTTTGACCGAATATTTTTTCTCGATCATGCGCGCAAGATTGCGGCCAATATTGCCACCACCGGCAATAAAAATACGTTTGGTTGGACGCGCGTCGAGCTTGCGCAGCTCGCTCATTACCAGCGAAATATTTTTTTGATCGGCCAAGAAAAAAACTTCGTCGTCCGATTCAATCACCGTATGTCCTTGCGGACGCACCGGTTTGCCATTGCGAAATATAGCCGCGACGCGGGCATCCACATTGCTAGGCAAATGCTGACGCAGTTCGCGAATTTCATGACCCACTAACGCGCCGCCCGATACTGCGCGAACAGCCACCAATTGCGCACGACCACCAGCAAAATCGAGTACCTGCAAAGCACCGGGATATTCAATGAGCCGCTTGATATGTTTGCAGACCAGTTGTTCGGGGCTGATCGCGGTATTGACCACCGCATTCACGCCGCCTTCGGTCGCCAGTGACAAATATTCGGCTTCACGTAAACGCGCCACCCGGGTTTTGGTTTTGAATTGTTTGGCCGCCACCTGGCAAGCTACCAGATTTACTTCATCGCTCGAAGTCACTGCCACCAATAATTCCGCTTCGTCGGCGCCCGCTTGCGACAAGACGCTCGGTAATGAAGCATGACCGGCAACGGTGCGAATATCGAGTTTTTCGGAGAGTTCGCGCAAGCGATGGATATCGGTATCAACAACGGTAATATCATTGTTTTCAGAAGCGAGCGCGGCGGCTACCGAAGTGCCGACTTGTCCCGCGCCAAGAATAAGAATTTTCATACGACTCCTGCGTTATCCCTCACAGAATAACCCTTAAGTAAATAATAGTGGTATTGAAGCTTCAGCGGCACGCCGCCACCGCTTGTTCACCGATCAGCCACCAACTTCTGCGGTTGGCATTTCCCAGCGAGATAGCGTCGGCGTTTTTAAAATCGATACATTGCGTTTGCTTGCTCGATTGCAGCAAGAGGCGCCTCTTCGCTGGCGATACTTTTAGCCACGCAACACCTTTTTGCAATTGTGTTGTCGGTGACTCTAAAAAGCCAAAGTCGGTGGTCGCACCTTGTGCCTGCAGCAAGTTCTGTTCTTTCCAATCGACCAAGCCAATGGTAGCTTCAGCACCGGCCAGTTCACGGGCGCGCAGCATCAGATCTTTTGATGAGCTCGCACCATCAAGCACGGGATAGACAACAAAACTATAGCCGCTCCAGACCAATACAAAGAAAACCAGACAGCTATGCAATGGTTTTTTATGTCGAAAAAATAAACTCGCAATCAAGCTGATGCTACCAACGGCAATCAGCATCCACCACAGGGCATCAAGCTGGCTAGCTCCGCGTTCGAGAATAAATTTTTTCTCGAAGCCGGGTTCACCCAGTAATGCTTGCAGACCCAGCGCGAGCATCACAACACTGATTAATGCTATTAGCGCAAACAAGACATAACGAAAACTGGTTCGCTCGGACAAGGCCTGCATAAACGGTGCCGCTGCCAGCGCAAATGCCGGCAATGCCGGCAATATATACATATCGCGTTTGCCACTACTTAAGCTGAAAAATATAACCACCAGCACGGCCCAGGCCAGTGGCAACAAAACTTTGGCGTCTTTTATTTGCAAACTTTTGTACCAGGGTTTCCAAAGCCAGAAGAAGGCAAGCGAAAACGGCATCCAAAATAGCAACATGATTTCTGCAAAATACCAGAAGGGTTGCCGATGCACCCAGGGGTTGGCGTAACGCTCGGCGGTTTGCCGGAATAAAATATCATTGAGATACGCTTGCTGTTCGGCAGATCCGCCCTGGCTGACAGTCCACAGCAATGGCACGAGCCAAATCGCCATGGCTACCAGGAAAAAGACCAGTCCACTCGACCAGCGCAGGCCATTGTTATCTGTTTGCACTGCCAAACCATCGGCCTTGGCAAATCGCAATGCGATATACGGAATAAAAATGAGTAGCGGTAAAAACCCGACGCCCTTGGTGATGATGCCGAGACCGGCAAAAAAGCAGCCTGCATAAAACCAGCGCCATTGTGGGCCGAGCAGCAGGTGGCGAATAAAACCATAGAGCGCGATGGTGGTGAATAACACCAACACTGGGTCAATCTGCGCACGTTTGAATTGATAGACAAATTGAAAGCTAAACAAGATGGCTAGTGCCGCCCAGATGCCTGTACGTGGCGCCCAGAGCCGACGCCCTAAATCGTATGCCAAACAAAGTACCGTCATGCCTGACAACAACGAGGGCAGTAAAAAACTCCAGCGCCAGCTGCCAATGAGTTGATAGCAAGCGGCCAATATCCAGAAAAAAACTGGGGGCTTATCAGGATATAACTGGATGCCGCGATGCGGGAATAAATAATTGCCGCTATCGACCATTTGTTTTGCGACCAGCACAAAACGGGGTTCGTCAGACGGCCACGGCTCGCGCAAGCCATAACCGGCTGCCAATATGAAGAACGCCAACAACAAGAACCAGAATAATTGTTTCCGGTCGTCCGTACTCAATGCGGGCAATGCATTCATGGTCGAAGCTTAACTACGTTTGTGTAAAAGCGCATAGAAAAATCCGTCCATATTGTCTTCGCCTGGAAAGCGCTGTCTGCCAAGACCACTGGCATGGCCAAATTTTTCATCCAGCGGCTGCACGTTGGCGTCCTTGTGCTCGGACAGGAACGCGTTGATTTGAAATTCATTTTCCAGTTTCAATACCGAGCAGGTGCAGTACAACAAACGACCGCCCGGTTTTAGCAATGGCCATAAGGAGTGAAGAATACGCGATTGAATATCGGCCAGCTTTACAATGTCATCGGCTTTGCGGTGCCATTTAATATCGGGCTGACGTCGAATAATGCCGGTCGCAGAACAAGGCGCATCGAGCAAAATAGCATCGAATTGCTCACCGTCCCACCAACTTTCGGAATCCGAAGCGTCGGCCATTTTTACCTCGATATTGGGCGATGCTAAACCGAGGCGCTCAAGCGTTTCATTGATCGGGGCAAGTCTTGCGGCGGCGATATCGAGCGCGAGAACCCTTCCGTCGCCGACCAGCTCGGCAAGATGGGCGGTTTTGCCGCCGGGCGCGGCACAGGCATCAAGTACATATTCGCCTGACTTTACCGAGAGCGCTTCGACTGCGAGTTGTGCAGCGCCGTCTTGCACCAGAAATTTTCCGGTACTCCAGCCGGGCAGCACATTCAAAGCCTGATGTTCGTGCACACGAATGGATTTGTCCGGGCTTTCGGGAGCATCGCATCCAATGTTGGCATCCTGAAAATCGCTGAGCAGTTCTGCGCGCGAACCACGTATTGAATTAACCCGTAACCACAGCGGTGCGGCTTCGTTATTAGCCCATAAAATATCGTTGAAATTATTTGGCCATTCGTGTTGCAGTTGCTTAATCAACCAATCAGGATGGCTGCTCTGAATCGCCTGATTACTCGATGTGGGCAAAGACTCGCGCGTTGCACGCCGCAAGATTGCGTTCACCAGCTTGGCCTGCGATTCCTGCCCCACTTGCTTGGCAGCATCGACACTGGCGGAAACCACAGCATGTGGCGGCATCTTCATGCCATGCAATTGCGCCAAGCCGGTCAGCAATAAACATTGGATTTGATAATCTTTTCTAGGCAAGGGCTTGCTCAGCCATTGTGATAAAACAAATTCGTAATAACGATGATGGCGCAGCGTGGTGAAACAAATTGCTTCGAGCAAGGCACGATCACGTGGATCTTTTAGCTCGGTAATATTTTGTTGTAATACCGCTTTCAGCGAACGCTTGGCCGCCAATACTTGTGCAACAAGCTTTGCCGCCATCACACGAACTTCGGTGCCCGGGTTGGCCACAGCATTGCCGGTATTCATGAGGCAACTCGCAAGCTTGGATGCGCGTTCAAATAATCGGCTATCGAAATAATGCGTCCGCCTTCGCGCTGGACTTGCAGTAGTCGCAATGCGCCTTGGCTGCAGGCAATGTCGAGACCATGCTGGTTCGCCATTAAAACACTGCCCGGTGTTTGTTTGTGATCGAGTGGAATCGCAAGCGCTTGATGTATGCGCAATCGCTCACCATTCACCTGTGCTTCGCAGACGGGCCAGGGATTAAAAGCGCGAATTTTATTAGCCAGTGTTTCGGAAGCAAGCGTCCAATCAAGCTTGGCTTCTTGTTTGTCCAACTTGTGGGCATAAGTAACGCCCGTTTGCGCTTGAACTTGCGCCACCGGTTTGATACCAGCACGTAATAATTTCAAGCCATCGCTCAATACTTCAGCGCCAAGTGCCGATAAGCGATCATGCAAACTGCCGCCGGTATCTTCGGCAGAAATGGCGGTCCTTAAAGATAATAAAACCGGTCCGGTATCCAGACCTTTTTCCATCTGCATCAAACAAACACCGCTTTGCGAATCACCGGCTTCTATCGCACGTTGAATCGGCGCAGCACCGCGCCAACGGGGTAATAGCGATGCATGCACATTCCAGCAGCCATTTCTCGGAATATCGAGCACCGATTGTGGCAGTAACAAGCCATATGCAACGACGACCATGATGTCGGCATTGAGCTCGCGCAATACTTTTTTGCTATCGAGCGATTTAAAATTTTCCGGTTGTTCGACACGCCAGCCGTGCGCAAGCGCATTCACTTTAATTGGCGATGGCGTTAGCTGGCGTCCACGTCCGGCCGGGCGGTCGGGCTGTGTGTAAACCGCCACGATATCGCCACAACGTGCAGCAGCACGCAAACACGGCACCGCAAATTCCGGTGTGCCGGCAAACACGATTCGCAATGTCATTAGCCTTCGTCTTCGTCGGCTAATTTACGCTGCTTGGCCAGTTTCTTTTTTACCAGTTCACGTTTTAATGGCGACAAATAATCGACAAAGACTTTTCCGGCGAGATGATCCATTTCATGCTGAATGCAAACCGCCAGCAAACCATCGGCACTGAGCTCGAAGCTCTTGCCGTCACGGTCAAGCGCCTTGACGGTAATTTTGTCGGCACGTTTTACGTCGGCAAAAATACCCGGCACCGATAAACAGCCTTCTTGGTAGGTTTGGCTGCCTTCGGAGGACAGGATTTCCGGGTTGATGAATACCAATGGCCGGGATTTGTCTTCACTGACGTCCAAGACCAGTAATTGCTGGTGTACATTAATCTGGGTCGCCGCCAGACCTATGCCGGGAGCCTCGTACATCGTTTCAAACATGTCGTCGATCAGCTGGCGTAGTGCCCCGTCAACCTGCGCAATAGGCTTGGCAACCGTGCGCAATCGGGGGTCGGGGAATTCAATAATAGGTAATAGAGCCATGAGTTTTAGGGCCAAAATCAAGATTATGAGGGCAATCTGGGCATTATAAGCTGCTTGGGCTTGCTTTCCTTACCTAGTTTTGGGCTATAGTCTCAACCGTAACCCTTGGGGAATCAGGTGGATAGCCGTCATGCTTAAACGCTTACTTGCAGTCTTTACTGCCACATTTATCGCCCTTGCCGGTATCGCCTTTGCGGCGGAACTGCGCCAAGACCATCCCTCGACTTATGTTGTCCGCAAGGGTGACACCTTGTGGGATATCTCGGCCAAGTTCTTGCAAAAGCCTTGGTTGTGGCCAGAAATCTGGCAAGCCAATCCACAGATCAAGAATCCGCACCGCATTTATCCCGGTGACGTATTGAGCTTGGTCTATATCGGCGGCCGCCCTTATTTGTCGAGCTCAGGCCCGCAGATTAAAACCGGCGATGCCATCGGTGCGATACCTTTATCGCAAATTGAGCCTTTTTTGAAAGAACTCACCGTTGTCGATGACGTTAGATCCTATCCTTACGTGATAGGTCTTGAAGAAGACCGCTTGCGCTCAACCTCGGGCCAAGTGGTTTATGTCCGTGGCATGAGTGGCGCGCAACCGGGTCAAGTCGTACAGCTTGCACGCCCTATTCAAGACTATGTGCTGGGCAGAAAATTCAGCTACGCCACCACTTTGGACTATCGCGGCCAGCGCTACTACACCAACTGGGATAAACACTGGGCATCCGGCGGCACAGGCAATGCACAAGCAGGCGGCAGAAAAGGCCTGTTAGGCATTGAAATGGCCAAACAGGCGCTGGGTGAAATTACCCAGGTTCAAGGCGAGATTACCGTTATTGTGTTGCGTGATGAGGGCCGCGAAGTCCGAATCGGTGATCGCGTATTACCGGCTGAAGTAGCACCGTATGACGCCAGTTTTATGCCACAGGGCGCTAGTAATATTCCAGACTATGCCCGAGTACTTTCGGTGACTGATGGCCTCTATGCTGCTGGCCCACATTCTGTTGTCGCTCTGTCAGTTGGCTCTTCTGATGGCGTCAAAAACGGCACGACGTTCTCGTTATGGCATGACGGCGCTATGAAGCCCGATATTGTTAAATTTAAAAATAATTTCGATGCAAAAAGCAAACGCGTAGCCATGCCAGATGACTTTCTCGGCCATGCCATGGTGTTCCGCACTTTCAATAAAGTTAGCTATGCCTTAGTAATGGATGGCATTCGCCCGGTGCGAGTCGGCGATTTACTTAAAAATCCTGACGCGACACAGTAATAAATCCCTACATTACGGCGCCTTCGGGCGCCGTAAACTTATGGGGCGATGAAAAATTACTTCCAAAATCATTTTGATGAAACCGCTGCCCTGCTAATCCTGGTTCGCTATGCCCATAGCGCAGCAGCACTTCGGGAATTATTTGAAAATTTCGATACTGCCGAATCCATTTTGTCGGCTGGTAAAAAAGCTTGGCGAGTCGCGGGCGTGTCTGAAAAAGCCTGTACACAAATACTCTTGCCCGATCTGGTTCGACTTGAACAAGATTTAGAATGGTGTGACCAGCCGCAGCATCATTTAATTGCCTGGAATGCTCCTGATTACCCTAGTTTATTGAAGCATGCAGAAAATCCGCCGCCGGCCCTATTTGTAAACGGAAATATCGATTTATTGTGGCACCCGCAAATTGCAGTAGTGGGTTCGCGCCACCCGACAACAGGCGGAAAAGAAAACGCCCGCCAATTTGCTCGTGAGTTCGCGCAAGCTGGTTGGTGTGTTACTAGCGGCTTGGCCGAAGGCATTGATACCAGCGCTCACCAGGGTGCGATGGAAGCTTGCATTGATCAGCGCGTCGGTAAAACCATTGCCGTGGTGGCGACCGGCCTGGATCTGGTGTATCCCGAACAAAATCGTGATTTGATGCAAGCGATCGCCGAGCATGGCGCAATCCTCAGCGAGCATCCGCCTGGTACACCACCCTTAAAAGAACACTTCCCCAGCCGAAACCGAATTATTGCCGGACTAAGTCTCGGTTGTTTGGTAGTAGAAGCCGCTGAACGCTCTGGTGCGCTTATCACGGCCCGCCTAGCTGGCGAGATCGGACGCGAGGTCTTCGCGATCCCCGGCTCCATTCACAACCCAATGACCAGGGGCTGCCATAAATTAATTCGCCAAGGCGCTGTTCTAGTAGAAAAACCTGCCGAGCTTGTGGAAGCGCTGCAGCCCATGGCGATTGAGTTGGCAAACGCACTGCGCGGGCGTTTAGACCCAAACGAGCTACCTGCAACTCCACGGAAGCGAGTCAGAGTCAAAATTGAATACAAGCCGATCTGGAAAGCACTGGGGCACGATTTCGTCAGCATGGATCAATTGATCGAACGAACGGGATTGACGACTCCAGTACTGTCGTCCATGCTTCTCATCATGGAGTTGGAAGGAATTATCGCTGTGACAGAAGGTCGATATACCCGAAATACTTAATTCATCCGTTGTGCCGCGGTTCGGCACAGGCGAAGGTAATGAAAGAAGAAACCATACTCGACGTACTGCTCTACTTGTTTGAAAACTATATCTACGACGACCCCGACGTCGTTCGGGACCGCGACTCGCTTCAAAAAAGTATGTTGCAAGCTGGCTTCAGTCCCACCGAAATCAATAAAGCCTTTGATTGGCTCGAAGAGTTATCTCGCGATCGCCCGATCAACCCGGCACAACGTCATGACGCACCCCTACGTTTGTTTGCAGAAGCTGAATTGCAGCGTCTGGACACCGAAAGTCGCGGCTTTTTAATGTTCCTGGAACAGCATGGTGTGCTTGATGCCAATCAGCGCGAGCTGGTGCTTGATCGTGTAATGGCGCTGGATCAGCAAGAAATCGATCTGGATGATTTGAAGTGGGTCGTGTTGATGGTGCTGTTCAATCAACCCGGATCTGAAGCGGCTTTTGCCTGGATGGAAAGCCAGATGTTTGGTGATGAGCCAGAACCTATTCATTAACATCGGGATTCACTATTAAACAGACTCCGCCGCTATGCGGCGGTTTTTTTTACTCATAAAAATTAGAACAACCTTTGGGAGACATCAAAATGACACAGTGGTATTACGTTGATAAAAACAAGCAACGCATCGGCCCCATGGACGCCAGCGTTTTAGTCGATGCCCTGCGTCACGGCCAGCTCAACACCAATAGCATGGTGTGGCAAGAAGGCATGCCGGCCTGGCAGCCACTTTCAATGCATGTCGATGCACTCGGTGTACCCGAAGCCATGCGTATCCGCAAGAAAGAAAAAAGCGGCAATGCGGGCATGTGGATTGTAGTAATTTTAGTGGTGGGTTTTGTTGGCATTGCAGTCTTGGGAATACTGGCTGCGATAGCTATTCCAGCCTATCAAGACTATACCGTGCGCGCGAAACTCAGTGGCGCAATCAACGAAGCATCCGCTGCAAAATTGCTAGTGGCTGAACATTTTCAACAGCACCAGCAATGCCCAAGTAATAGCGCGGCAGAATCACAAATGCCAACACCAGAATCTTACGCAAGTAATGCCGTGCAAAAAATTGATATAGGCGCGCTTGAAAATGGTAACTGCGCTATTCAAATGACGGTTTCTGACAAACTTGCGCCAGGCATCATTG
>JAYSQD010000178.1:0-3259 GCA_043721835.1 Arenimonas sp.
CATTGTCGGGCTAGGTTACGACGCAGCAGATACCAATTTACAAATCATGCATCGCGGCACTGGTGCGATCACAAAAATAGATTTAGGCGCTAACTTTCCGGTGCCAGTATTAGACCGTACAAAATTTTATCAGCTTCAATTACAGGCGCTGCCCGGAACGACGCAAATAGTTAACTACCTCGTAATTGATCTAGTAACGGGTAGTGTGGCTTCAGGCACCATAAACACGAACCTACCACTTACAACTGTCGCACTTGCGGTAAGTATATGGTCAAGCGTGGGGGGCACAAGTAGCGTCGTTGGTGTAGCAATGTCTGATATTGAAATGAGCACAACTTACTAGCTATAAAGTACAGGTTTTGCTACTGCTGGTTATCAGATACGACCATAATCGACGGCTTCGATGAGGACTTAAGGCCTCAATAAACAAGGCGACAGCCAAGTGCTTGAACACTCAGCTGCCACTCTCACCACACGTTTCAGCGTGCGATTTAAGCAATGGCAAAGACCTGAAACACTCACCGATATCCAGCGTGCTGCGAGGTTCTACTATCTACAGAAGGCGTGCTTCGGCGGCAAAGTGACCGGCCAAAACTATGGCGTTTCTATGACCGGCTCTCCAAGGTTGAACCTGCTTAGGATTGAAGAAGAACTAAGTGCTGCACACTTGCGGCTAGCTCAGGTCAACATCGAGCACTTGCCTTGGCAGCAATGTATTGAACGCTATGACCGACCTGAAACACTGTTCTTCATGGACCCGCCTTACTGGCAGCTTTCAGGTTATGGCATCGAGTTTGGGCTGGATGAGTACGAAGCTTTGGCTTCGGTTCTGGCCAGAATTAAGGGCAAAGCCATCATGACGATCAACGATCATCCTGACATCCGGCGAATCTTTGGCCGCTTTAAGATGACATCGACGACAGTTCGATACACGCTCAGTCGATCAATAAAAGGTAGGCAGAAAGAAAGAGGCGAACTCATCATTCGCTCTTGGTGAGTTAAATAGTTTACTGTGGCGCGAATAATGTTCGTGCCACTAACTTTTTATTTTCGGCAAATATCAAAGAAATTGAGGCGCAAATATCAAGCCGCGCATCACGAAAGATAAATACGAAATTCAAATGCCAGTGAAGAAACGTCGCCCGCAAGCGGCCTCCTACGAAAAAGCTGCCCCACGAAAATCTGGATTGGTAATAATCGATGGTTTTATATATAAGGACAGTTCGTAGGGATACCTCAGGCCAGGCCCCGAGCTTCGTTTATGAGACATAAAAAAACGCCCCATTGCGGGGCGTTTTTTGTGCATGCACCTATACAAGACTTTATTTTTTCTTGCTTGCAATCCAGCGGTCAATTTTCGCTTCCAGTACCGACATTGGTAGCGAGCCATCTTTCAGAACTTGATCGTGAAATTGGCGAACATCGAATTTATCGCCCAGTTCATTGCTTGCACGCGTACGCAACTCGCGAATTTTCATTTGACCGACTTTGTAGGCGAGTGCTTGGCCGGGAATTGCCATGTAACGCTCGGCTTCAGCAATAGCATCGGTTTCAGACACTGCCGAGTTGTCGCGCATGTATTGAATGACCTGTTCGCGGCTCCAGCCTTTGTCATGCAAACCGGTATCGACCACTAGACGAATCGCGCGCCAGAGTTCGCCTTGCAGACCGCCGAAATACATATAGGGGTCGGTGAATACGCCGAGTTCTTTGCCCATGGTTTCGGTATATAAACCCCAGCCTTCGGCATAGGCTGTTTCACCACCGAAGCGACGGAATTTCGGGATATTGGTTAGCTCTTGTTGAATGGCAATCTGGAAGTGATGACCAGGAATGGCTTCATGCAAATACAGGTCTTCGGAGTCCCAGGTTTTACGCGTTGGCAGGTCGTAAGTATTGACGTAAAAAATACCGGGGCGCTTGCCGTCTTCGCTGGGACCTTGGTATTCACCACCGGCAGAAGAGGCGGCACGGAAGGCCTCAATTGGGCGGATTTCAAAAGCTGCTTTGGGTGTGACGGCAAAGAACTCCGGAATTTTTTTATCGACTTTTATACGTAGCGCATTAAAGGTATCGAGTAAGGCTTTTTCATTTTTATATTCAAATTGCTTGTCGGTATCCATAAAATGGAAGAAATCCTGCAAGCTGCCCTTGAAATTTGTCTGCGCCATAATCTTGCGAATTTCGCCGTGAATACGCGCAACTTCCGACAGACCGATTTCGTGCAACTGCTTGGGCGTTTGATCAGTCGTGGTCGATACTTTAGCTTTATAGGCATAAATTGCCTGACCGTCCGGCAAGCCTTGCATACCAACCGTATCGCGGCAGGCCGGCAGATATTCGTCATTGACGAAGCTACGCAGCTGCTTGATGGAGGGATTGAGTTGAGTGCTAATGAGTGTGCGGTATTGTTCGGTCAAACGTGATTTGTCGGCAGCCGAAAAAGTGCTCGGCATATTCTTGATTGGCAACCAGAAAATATTTTCATCGAGCTTGTCTTTCGCAATGTCGTCGAGCTGCGGCAATACTTTGATCATCAATACTTTAGGTTGCACCATACCGATTTTCATGCCTTCGCGCATACTAACTTGCATCTGTGCAAGCAGCTCAGGCACTTTGCCGGCACGCTTGAGCCAGTTGTCATAATCGCGCACGGTTTTGAACGGTTGTGCGCTGGTGCCAGAGCCCAGTTGTGCAAACGAGCCGACGATATTGCCGAACTGGTTCAGCGGCATCAAGTCGGTATGGAACTGGTTGCCTTCCAAATCAAGTTTCAGACTGCGCACCATAATGTCGTAGGAAAGGCGTGTTTGTCCGGTGACATCATCGGGATTGATGGCTTCAAATTTTTTCAGCCAGTTTTTGGTGAAGGCAATACTCTCATCGCGGTATGCTGGGCTGAAAAAATTCGGTAGCTGGTCGTTGTAACGCTCGTCACCCACGTAGGTGGCTTGTAGCGGATTGAGTTTCAGCGATGCTTCCCAGTAATCAGTGTAAAGCTGTTCAAGCTGTTCGGATTTACTGGGTGTAACCTGCATAGTCTTTGCAGCAGAAGGCGCCGCTATAAGTGCGGTCGCACTAAAGGGCAGGGTGAGGGCAATGGCAAGGCTCAGGTGACAAAGTTTCATGCGGGTCTCCAATGGGTCCGCAGAGCATGGACCAGCCAGCGAACTTTGGCGTGGGCTAGAAGTCATGTTGACGCGGTCGGCCGGGCCTAGAAGGCCCTACTACAGGCCCTCCTACGTAGGAGGGCCTGTAG
>JAYSQD010000179.1:0-10155 GCA_043721835.1 Arenimonas sp.
GACGCTCCCACGGGATCAGACTATCTCGTTCAATAAAATTTCCGTCATGGCTCGCGGTGCTCTCACGATATTTCTAATTGCTTGATCGCACCGAATTAGTATTTCGGCCTACGTAGGGGCGCTGCTTGCTGCGCCGTGTTTCAGATTGTCGCAAAGTTTGGGCGCAGCAAGCGGGCGCCCCTACGATTATTTATTACCTTTGCTGCGTTCCCGAATTAATATCCGGGTCGGTCACGCTGCGGCGTGCCAGTTTTGCTTCGCGTCGTGCGATGTAGGCGTTGGCGATAAAAATAATGCTGGCACCCAGTAAAGCCATTGCGCCCAATTTTTCGTTGAAAATAAAAAATGCACCAACGGCCACGACAGGCACCTGGAAGAAGCTGATCGGCGTCAGCATCGAGGCATCACCGAGTTTCAGCGCACGAGTCCAGCACAGATGTGCGGTAGTGCCAAAAAAACCGGCGGCAATAATCCAGAGCCAGGTAATGCCGACTGGCCATTCCCATACGAACAGTGCAGGTACGAATGACATCGGCACCCAGAGCATGGTGGTATAGATAACAATGGCATCGGCTTTTTCAGTACGCGACAAGACTTTTATGCTGATGGCCACAATAGCGCTCATCACCGCTGCCACCAAGGCGATCATCATGTCGGCATTGAAGGTATGCGAGCCCGGCTGCATGATGATTAACACGCCCAGAAAACCGGCAAGTACAGCCGACCATCGCCTTATTCCGACTACTTCACCTAGAAATAAAACCGCGAGAATGGTGACAAATAATGGAGTGGAATAACTAATCGCTACCGCTTCGGCCAGTGGCAAATGCACGATGGCCCAGAAGCCGCACATCATCGAAATAATGCCGATCATGCAGCGACCGATATAAAGATGCAGCTTGTCGGTTTTTAAAATACCCATGCCGTGTTTGAAAAACAGCGGAGCGGTAAACAGGAAACCGAAAAAATTTCGGAAGAAGGCAATTTCAAACGCATGCAGTTGTTTCGATGCCAAGCGGATAACAATGGCCATGCAGCCAAACAGAACGGCGCTGAGTATCATAAAGAAAACCGCACGCGGTACATTGTTTTTCGGGATGGCAGATTCCAGAAACATTGGCGATTAAAAAACTGCGCCAATAATGCGTGGCTCGGGTTCGATATGAACACCGTATTTTTCGTAAACCGATTTGGCAACGCGGCGTGCCAGCCCTAATAATTGCTCACCACTCGCATTGCCATGATTTACCAGCACCAAGGCATGTTGCTCGGCAATGCCGGCGTCACTGTCGGGGTCGCGAAAACCTTTCCAGCCGGCATTTTCAATCAACCAGGCGGCTGAAATTTTTCTAGTGTCATCGCTATCGCCAGGATATACAGGCAATAAACTATTTCCGGATTTCAAAACTTCGGCTTGGGCCGCAGCAATAATCGGATTCTTGAAAAAACTACCGGCATTGCCGAGTATCGCCGGGTTCGGCAATTTTCGTGTGCGAATACGACTGATGGCTTCGGCAACATGGATTGCACGTGGAGTATCGATACCCATGCTGGCAAGTTCTTCACGAACCCCTGCGTAGCCGAGTTTCAATTCACGTGTTCGCGGTAATAAAAATTCGACGGCGCAAATTACGTAACGGTTTAAATCTTGCTTGAATAAACTGTCGCGATAGGCAAATTCACATTCGGCTTTGCCAATGCGTTTTATTCGTTGTGATTGGCGATCGAAAACTTCGACGGTTTCGATAAACTCGCCGACTTCAACGCCATAAGCGCCAATATTTTGGATGGGGCAGGCACCGACAGTGCCAGGAATAAGCGACATGTTTTCCAGGCCAAGCAAACCACGGCCTAGCGTCCAGCCAATAAAATCGTTCCAGTTGACACCGGCATCGGCACGCACGAGTGCAAAATCACCACCGTCCTTGATGATATTGATGTCACTCATTGTCAGACAAATTACAACGCCAGGCACATCGGCGGCAAATAAAATATTGCTGCCTTCACCCAGCACCATGACCGGGCCATTACGCAGCATGGCAAAATCAAATAATTCCGCGAGACCATCGGAATTATTTACATCGGCAAGAATTTCAGCACGAGCAGGAATACGAAAAGTATTGCGACCGGCGAGTGAGACATTCTCGCCAAGCTGATATCCGCTCATGCTGCGCCTTGATTACACTGACGGATGCTCATGCAACGCCCTCGCGGCGACGGCGAATTGCGGTGACGCATTCTTCAATTAAGTCCGGGCCGGAATAAATCAAACCGGTATAAAACTGCACCAGACTTGCACCGGCCGCTACTTTGCCAGCGGCATCTGCACCGCTCAAAATTCCTCCAACACCAATCAGTGGAATATTGTCATTCAATCGTGTCCGTAAACGGCGTAAAACTGCAGTCGATCTACCGTACAAAGGTTTGCCGGATAAGCCGCCCACTTCGTATTCGTAACGATTGCCTTTTATTTCTAGACGATCAATGGTGGTGTTGGTCGCAATAACGCCATCGACTTGTGCGGCATTTAATACTTCGGCCATGCCATCGAGTGCAGCTTCGGTTAAGTCCGGAGCAAGTTTGATCAGCATCGGCGTTTTGAAACCATTAACACCAGATAATTCTTCCTGCACTTCACGCAATTCACCGATAAAGCGCCGGAAATATTCTTCGGTTTGTAAATCCCGCAAACCGGTGGTATTGGGCGATGAAATATTGATCGTCACATAATCGCTTAGTGTGTAAACACGTTCTAGGCAATAAATATAATCTTCAATGGCTTTATCGTTCGGGGTGTCTTTGTTCTTGCCGATATTGATGCCAAGAATGCCTTTACGCTTGGCTTTTTCGACATTTTTTACCAGCGCATCAACGCCGGTATTATTGAAACCCAATCGGTTGATCACAGCTTGCTTATCGGATAAGCGAAACATCCGTGGTTTTTCATTGCCTTCTTGCGGCTTCGGCGTGGTCGTACCAATTTCAATAAAACCAAAACCCAGACTGAGCAGGGCATCAATATGCTCGCCGTTTTTATCCAGGCCAGCAGCAAGCCCTACTGGGTTGGGGAATTCAATACCAAAGGCTTTGGTTTTTAGTACCGGCGCCTTGGCGGCTAGCAATGGATTCAAGCCAAGACGGTAAGCGGTTTCAATGGCCTTAAGACCCACACCGTGGGCCGTTTCAGCATCAAGACAAAACAGAAAGGGGCGAGCTAGTCCGTACACTCATTAACCGCCATGCGCTGCAGTAGCACCGAGAATTGCCAATATCCCGCCGAAAAACAGAATGATAATAATCACGGTGATGATAGAAACAATAATCATCGACCAACCCATTATCAAGCCAGCCAAGGCTAAACCGTCACCTTCTTTAGTTGCTGGATTTAGGCGAATTTCCTTGCGTGCCATATGGCCGGTAATAACGGCCACAATGCTGCCAAGCCAGGGCAATAAAGTCCAACCCAAAATGCCGCAGATCAAACTGGTGATTGCTAATACGCTAGTTTCTTTTGCAGTAGTGTTCATATGCGTGACCTCGGTGGTGTGACTGGAATCAAATTATCTGGCTTACATTAAATATCGAATTTAATGCCTTGTGCTAAAGGCAATGAATCAGAGTAATTAATCGTATTGGTTTGACGACGCATGTAAATTTTCCAGGCATCCGAACCGGATTCGCGACCGCCGCCGGTTTCTTTTTCACCACCGAATGCGCCACCGATTTCTGCACCGCTGGTACCGATATTGACATTGGCAATACCACAATCGGAACCCGATGCCGACAGGAATTGCTCGGCTGCTCTCAGATTATTGGTGAAGATGGCCGAACTTAAACCTTGCGGCACCGCATTTTGCATATCGATGGCTTCATCCAAAGTTTTGAATGGCATGACGTACAGGATTGGGGCGAAGGTTTCGGTTTGCACGACTTCGTCGGAATTTTTTACACCGGTAACGATGGCCGGTGTCACGAAATTGCCTTTGCCATCGAGTGCGGTACCGCCGGTGCGAACGCTGCCGCCGAGGGCTTTGGCTTTTTCGAGCACGCTGAGGAAGCGTTGCACGGTGGCTTTGTCGGTTAGCGGGCCCATCAGCGTGGTGGCCAGGGTAGGGTCGCCGATTTTGGTTTCCACTTGCTTGTAAGCGGTGACCAGTTTCGCGAGTACATCATCGAAAATGTTTTCGTGGATGAAAACTCGGCGCGTACTTGTGCAGCGTTGACCAGCAGTACCGACCGCACCGAAGACAATCGCGGGAATCGCCAATTTCAGGTCGGCGGTTTCATCGACGATCATCGCGTTATTGCCGCCGAGTTCCAGCAAGCTGCGCCCCATACGTTTGGCAACGCGTTCGCCCACCATGCGACCGACGGCGGTCGAACCAGTGAAGCTAATCAGTGGCACGCGGTGATCATCGACGAATTGCTGTGCGATGTCGGTACCAGCGTCGTTGAACAGATAGAACAAATCGGGGAAACCGGCTTCGTTCAAGGCTTCGTTGCAAATCTTCATCGAAGCAATCGCGCTGAATGGTGTTTTCGGTGAGGGTTTCCAGATGCAAATATCACCGCAAATCGCCGCTAGAAACGCATTCCAGGCCCAGACCGCGACCGGAAAATTGAAAGCCGAAATAATACCGACGATACCGAGCGGCTGATACTGCTCATACATGCGATGACCCGGACGTTCGGAATGCATGGTCAAACCGTAAAGCTGACGCGCCAAACCGACCGCGAAATCGCCGATATCAATCATCTCCTGAACTTCGCCATCGCCTTCGGGTTTGATCTTGCCCATTTCCAAAGCGACTAATGAACCTAAGGCATCTTTGTGTTTGCGCAATGCATCGGCGCAAAGACGAATGGCTTCGCCGCGTTTTGGTGCTGGCGTCGTGCGCCAAACTTTAAATGCCGTTTGGGCGCGTTCCATGATGACGTCGTAATCGGCTTGGCTCGATGCATAAACACGACCGAGCAATTCGCCATTGCTGGGATTGATTGGCTCCAACACGCCTGCGTCCTGTGTTTTGGACCATTCGCCACGGCCCAGATAGGTGCCGGATTCGTTTTCGCCTAGGCCAAGCGCTTTTAAGACAGGGTGAGGCATTTGAAGCTCCAAACAATAATAAAGAATGAGGTGCGACCCCGATACGATTTGAACGTACGACCTGTCCCTTAGGAGGGGACCGCTCTATCCAGCTGAGCTACGGGGTCAAGACCGTGAATTATCTCAAGAAACGGGATGATTTACTGCCCCTAAAGTGATGAAAACTCGAAAGATTGCAGGAATGCCGGGCTTTGTCGCACTCGAAAGTCGTAATTAATTCTGGTTGCGGCTATGCGATGATGCAGTCCCCACAAGGAGCTCCCAATGACTCATCCCCTGTATGACGCCACTATTCCTGCTTTTACCCGTAGTTTGATTGCGCTCGATGCCTGTCTTGAAAAAGCCCAGGCCCACGCTGACAGTCTGAAATGCGATGTCGGCAATATTCTTGGATCTCGCTTGGCACCCGATATGTTCCCGCTAAGTCGCCAAATTCAAATCGCCTGCGATTTTGCCAAGAGCATCAGCTCGCGTATGGCTGGCTTAGAAGTGCCGAGCTATGAAGACAATGAAGTAACTCTGGCAGATTTCAAAGCCCGTATTGCGAAAACGATTGCCTACATCAATACCATTACGTCGGAACAATTTGAAGGTTCGGAGACTCGTGCAATTTCAATCCCGATGCGTGACGGCACCAAGCGTGAATATGTTGGCGCGCCGTATTTGCATCATATGGGTTTGCCGAATTTCTATTTTCATCTGACATCGTGCTATGCCGTTTTACGCCATAACGGCGTGCAAGTTGGCAAGAAAGATTTTATCGGCAGCGTTTGATTTGTTGGTAGGGTGGGCATTGCCCACCGCGTTTACTTTATCGCAATGGTGGGCGGTGCCCACCCTGCGAGATAGGTTGGAAAACAATATGAAATCTTTGTCGCTTATTCTGCTTTTATCGCTGCTATTTTCTTCGTCTGTATTCGGCCAGACAAAGTCGCTTTATACGGGTTCGACCGCCAAAGATTGCAAAGCATCCAAAGCGCCGGTGGAGGATGGTTACATCGGCCTATGTCCTGGCGTCGCTGGCTACACCCTCGAATTACTAGAAGATGATTTGCGACAAACCGTGAATATTATCGCTCCCAACAAAAAGAAATACGAACTTGAACTCTGGTCGAATGTGTCGAACGGTTTTTCCAGTCTTGGTACAAAAGCCGAATGGCGAATGAAAGGAAAAACGCCGATCGCATTAATCGTCCGATTTAATGCGAGTGAAAATTCCGAAGATTCTTCAAGGATAACTTCGTATCTGGTGGTCGTAAAAATATCCAAGACTGATATTTGTATTGTTGATATTTTAAAGCCGACTAAAACGCAAAATAGTGATGCCAGAAAATTAGCCGACACACCGGCAAAAAGAGTTTGCCAGCAATTTTGATAGTGAATTATTCCTAGGGGCGCCTGCTTGCTGCGCCCTGTGTCAGATTGTCGCAGCAGTAGGGTGGGCATTGCCCACCTTTCTTCACTTCATCGCAATGGTGGGCGGTGCCCACCCTACAGGTTTAATCGTAGCTAAGATCAGTTGCCTTGCCCCAGAACACGCGATATGAATACGCTGTGTAAAACAAAATGGCAGGCAGGGTAATGGCGACGCCAATGAACATAATGAACAAGGCTTCCGGAGCCGATGCAGCCTGGTCATAGCGAAGTTTATCAACAACGAGATACGGGAAAAGGCTGTAGCCCAAACCGATAAAAGCCAACACGAACAAGCTAATGGCGCAGGCAAACGGCAGCCATATTTTTTCATGCAAGCCAGTCGAAAGTTTTTTTAAGCGGCGTTCGCAAACGAAGAAACACAGGGCAGTTAATGCTGGAATCGGCAATAGCCATAACAGTTCAGGCAGCGCGAACCATTTCTCGAAAATACGTGTGCTGACCAGTGGTGTTGCAATCGAGACTGCTGCAATACCGAGACCGGTTAACCACAAACTTCCGTATGCCCAACGCACGGCGCGGCGAAATAATTTTCCTTCGGTTTTCAATAATAACCAGCAGGCACCCAGTAGCGCATAACCAGCGACTAAACTCAGGCCAATAAAGATCGCGAAAATAGTATGGCTGGGCGTATATTCAAAACCGAGAATATAAATCCCCAACATGAAGCCTTGTGAAAATGCTGCAAGCAATGAACCGCCATAAAATGCCTTGTTCCAAAGATGCTTGTGGTCCGCATGTGCTTTGACCCGGAAATCGAAAGCAACGCCGCGCAAAATCAGACCGATCAGCATGAAGGTGACGGGCAAATACAGTCCGCCCAGAATAATTCCATGCGCGACCGGAAACGCCACCAACAAAATACCAACACCTAATACAAGCCAGGTTTCGTTGGCGTCCCAGAACGGTCCGATGGAAGCAATCATGCGGTCTTTTTCGCTATCTTCTGCGCGCCTTAACAAGATGCCAACGCCAAGGTCGTAGCCGTCCAATACTACGTAAATCAGCATCGCAAATGCCATCAAGCCCAGGAAAATTAGCGGTAATAAATCATTCATATCTGTGACTCCTCAATGGCAATGGGAGTGAATTTTTTATTGGCATTGCGCGCCATGTAAAACAACACGCTGATATAAGAAATAATCAGCACTACATAGAGCGTGAAATACATACCAAGCGATAAACCAATCATCGGCGCCGCCGTTGCCGAGGCCGCGTCTTTCGTCAATAACACACCATAAACAAGATACGGCTGACGACCTATTTCAGTCACATACCAACCGGCTAAAGTAGCCACCCAGCCAGAAAAACTCATCGCTACCAAGATGCGTGCTAACCAGTTTTTAGGGCCGCCGTATTTGCGTGATTGCCAGGCCGCTAACCATGAAATTGAAAGCATCAACACACCTGTGCCGACCATGACGCGAAAGCCCCAAAACACCGGTGCAACTGGCGGGTGTTTATCGCCAAATTCATTTAAGCCTTTTATTTCACCATTCACGTCATGAGTCAGAATAAGGCTCGCCAATTTAGGAATACCGATGGCGTAGTCATTACGTTTTTCCTTGGCGTTGGGCACGGCAAAGGCGAGAGCAGGCGCACCACGTTCGGTTTCCCAAATGCCCTCCATCGCCGCCACTTTTGCCGGCTGATGTTCGAGCGTGTTCAAGCCATGCATGTCACCGACAAAAATCTGGATCGGAATTAATGTAGCCGCTACAAAAATTCCGCTGCGAATGGCTGCCAATACCGCTGCACTGCGATGGCCACGTAAATATTGATAGGCCGATAGGCCGGCAATTAAAAAGCTGGCGGTTAAACCCGAAGCGATTAGCATATGGGTAAAACGATAGGGGAAAGACGGATTGAAAATAATCGCCAACCAATTGGTGGCGTGGGCCTGGCCATTTATCATTTCAAAACCCGCCGGCGTATGCATCCAGGAATTAAGCGCAATAATCCAGGTTGCCGACATGGTGGTGCCAAACGCCACGAGAAAAGTTGCTGTGGTGTGCATGCGTTCGGAAACTCGCTTCCGGCCAAACAGCATGACGCCAAGAAAAGTAGCTTCAAGAAAAAATGCCGTGAGCACTTCATAAGCGAGTAAAGGTCCGGCAATATTGCCAACGGTTTTCATAAAGCCCGGCCAATTAGTGCCGAACTGGAAACTCATCGTAATGCCGCTGACGACACCCATCGCGAAAGTCAGTGCAAAAACTTTTACCCAGAAGGCATAGGTCTGCATCCATTTTTCATCTTTTGTTTTTAGAAAACGCAGTTTGAAAAACAGTAAAAACCAGCCCAGTGCAATGGTGATGGTCGGGAATAAAATATGAAATGACATGTTGGCAGCAAATTGAATTCTTGCCAGTTCGAGCGCGATCATGACTTCCTCTTTTTGTCAGGTATTGGTATCAAATAAAATGGATGATTACTGCCGCGCAATAGCATGCGAATGCAATTAATATGCCGCGAAAGGGAATGCTGAACCAATACAATTTGCCCAGTACTACAAAGCTAGCCAGTAGGCTCCAGCCCACGATAAGCAAAAAATTAGATTCAAACAGAAACGCTGGATGGTGTAGTGCCAAATAGCCATAAATCAGGCCAAACAAAATGGCACCCAGGCTGTGACTTGCGTTAAAGCCGATCCATGATTTCCACATTGTCGTTTCTCTCGTAATGACCGGTGATACCAGCTTCATGCTTGCTTGCAAAGCGGCATCACGAGGCGTCAATTTCGATCCGAAAAATGTGTATGCCAAATGCACGATGCCAAGCAATAAAATAATGCCGGACGATATCGCTATTAATGTGTTTGCGTTCATCGCGTAACTCCGAGGGAGTTTTGTCTGTCAGTCTTTTTTGCTTCCGGAAATCACCGAAAGCTTGTCTTTTATTTCCAGCAGTTTGTTGACCTTGCCGCCGAGTGCCATCAAGTTCACTAATGTTTTTGGCGAGAGTTTTCGTACTTCGGCAAACCAGGTCGTCATTAATTCCATTAACTCGTACATTTCGCGCATGCGGGCTTGTGCGTGTTGTTCTTCGCTCGATTCAGGTGTTTCCAGCAATGCGCCACGCAGCATCGAGAGAGTGGGCTCGACTTCTCGGCGTTGGCGTTCTTCAGCCAGGGTGGTGAAAATGTCCCAGATATCGCCCGGTGCACTAAAAAAGTCACGCCGGTCGTTGGGCAAGTGCTCCAGCCGAACCAGTCGCCAAGCCATCAGCTCTTTGAGGCTCATACTGACGTTTGAGCGCGAAATGCCGAGTTTTTCGGTGATTTCGTCGGCATTTAGCGGCCTGTTAGCGACAAATATCAGAGCGTAAATCTGTCCGACGGTACGGTTAATGCCCCAACGGCTGCCCATTTCGCCAAAATGCAGAACGAAGCTTTGTGTCAGTGGACTCAGGTTCATTCTGAAGTTTCAGTAGTTGTTGAAATTAGTGAAACGATACGCTCGCACCCTGTCGATTGCAATCAGCATAGTGTGAAAATTTTGAAGTTCTTTGATACCCGTAGGGTGTATATGGACTCCCCCTGATTTGCAACAAGTGGTTTTGGCTTCGGTACGATTGCAAGCGTATATCCGGCTTCTGTGTGAGCGATAAATCTC
>JAYSQD010000180.1:0-16181 GCA_043721835.1 Arenimonas sp.
GTGGTGAGTTTGATTGCCCCGGTCGCGATGGACGAAGGTTTGCGTTTTGCTATTCGTGAAGGCGGCCGTACGGTTGGCGCCGGTGTGGTAGCTAAAATCGTTAAGTAAGGTGATTTTCTCTGCTTGGCAGAGAGGAACTTCGACTCGTTTAGGTGGGTCGGAATTCAGGGAAATGGCGGACCGGAAGCGGCCCGCCATCGCCCGTTTAGAGTAAAGGAGCTTCTATAAATTCATAGTTCTAAGTAAGACAAGGCGCAAGCGAAAAATAATGACGCGCATATTCTAATATGTAAGGAATTATTTGTTGCTTGCAACACAGTATTGCAACGAAGTATGGGTTTATAGAAGCTCCTGAAGCCACACGCTAGTAGCTCAATTGGCAGAGTAGCGGTCTCCAAAACCGCGGGTTGGGGGTTCGAGTCCCTCCTGGCGTGCCATAAATTTGGTGTTTTGCATGAAAGTGCAGGGCAATAACAACGAAAGTTGATAAGAGTCTGAATGAATACGAAAGTTGAAAATGTTAACGCTGCGACCAGTGGCGCTGACCTAGCAAAATACACGGTAGCCATCGCGCTGGTAGCAGGCGGAATTTTCGCTTACACCTACTTCGCAGAATGGAATTCGGTGTTGCGTGGCTTGGTAGCATTTGCTGGCATCGTGTTGGGCGCAGTTGTTTTTGCGACCACAGCGAAAGGTTTGGCACTGCGTGATTTCTTTTCGGAAGCCATGTTTGAACTGCGTAAAGTAGTTTGGCCGACTCGACAAGAAGCCTGGAAGGTCACTTGGGTAGTAATGGTAGTGGTGATGATCATCAGCTTGATTCTGGCGCTGTTTGATCTGGTTATTTCGAAACTCATCGCGCTATTACTGGCATAAGGAAGAATCATGGCAAAACGCTGGTATGTAGTTCACGCTTATTCTGGTTTTGAAAATCAGGTCGCCCGAAATGTGGAAGCCCGCATTGCACGCGACAGCATGGAAGAAAAATTTGGCCTGGTGCTGGTTCCTACCGAAGAAGTGGTGGAAATGCGCGCCGGTCAGAAACGTAAATCCGAGCGCAAGTTTTTTCCGGGTTATGTGTTAGTTCAAATCGAAACCAATGAAGAAGCCGGTATTCCGCGCATTGATGACGAAAGCTGGCATTTAATCAAGGAAACACCAAAGGTAATGGGTTTTATCGGCGGCACGCGCGAGCGTCCGTTGCCCATTCTTGATTCGGAAGCCGACATGATTCTGCGCCGTGTACAAGATGGCGTTGATAAGCCTAAACCGAAAGTATTGTTTGAACCGGGTCAATTGGTACGTGTTACCGACGGTCCGTTCAACGACTTTAACGGCACGGTAGAAGAAGTAAATTACGAGAAGAGTCGCCTGCGCGTGGCTGTTCTGATTTTCGGGCGTTCAACACCAGTCGAACTTGAGTTCGCGCAGGTGGAGAAGGCCTAAAGGCGGGGAGACGGGAGACGTAAGACGTGAGACGAACAGCATAAGCTTTTCCTCCCGTCTTACGTCTCTCGTCTCTCGATAAGGTGGGAGAAGTGAGAGGTAAGACGTTAGACGAACAGCACAAGCTTTTCCTCCCGTCTAACGTCTAACGTCTCCCAGTTTTAACAATAAGAAGGAGTCCCGCAGTTCGCAAGAACGTGCAGACGTTTGAACTTCAGGAGTAAATAACATGGCAAAGAAAGTAGTTGGTTATATCAAGTTACAAGTGAAGGCTGGCCAAGCCAATCCTTCGCCACCGGTTGGTCCAGCATTGGGTCAGCGCGGTCTGAACATTATGGAATTTTGCAAAGCGTTCAACGCCGCAACTTCCAAACTGGAACCGGGTCTTCCTACTCCGGTCATCATTACCGCTTATTCCGACCGTACCTTCACCTTCGTGACCAAGAGCACGCCGGCGACAGTATTGTTGAAAAAGGCAGCTGGCATCACCTCGGGCTCGAAACGTCCGAATACTGACAAAGTCGGCAAGGTAACCCGTAAACAGCTCGAAGAAATCGCGAAAGCGAAAGAACCCGATTTGACAGCAGCTTCGCTCGATGCAGCCGTGCGCACCATTGGTGGCAGCGCGCGCAGCATGGGCCTGATTGTGGAGGCTTAAGACATGGCTAAGATCACTAAACGTTTCAAGGCTATGCAAAACACTGTCGTAGCAGGCAAGGCTTATTCCATCGAAGAAGCTCTGAAAATTATTCAAGCCAACAGCAAAACCAAATTCGTTGAGGCCATTGACGTAGCAGTACGTTTGGGCGTTGACGCCAAGAAATCCGACCAGCAGGTTCGCGGTTCAACCGTATTGCCAGCCGGTACCGGTAATTCGGTACGCGTCGCCGTATTCTGCCCTCCGGGTGCGAAAGCGGATGAAGCTTTAGCTGCCGGTGCAGAAGTGGTGGGTATGGATGATCTGGCTGAAAAAATGCTGGCTGGCGATATCAATTATGACGTTGTGATTGCTACCCCGGACGCCATGCGCGTTGTCGGTAAACTCGGTACCGTGTTGGGCCCACGTGGTCTGATGCCTAACCCGAAAGTCGGTACCGTTTCGGCTGACGCCGCAGGCGCGGTACGTAATGCAAAAGCCGGTCAGGTGCGTTATCGCACTGACAAGGGCGGCATTATCCATTGCACCATCGGCAAAGTAAGTTTTGCTGCTGACGCATTGGCCGGCAATCTGCAAGCACTGTTGCTGGATTTGATCAAAGCCAAGCCGTCATCGGCCAAAGGTCAATATCTACAAAAGATTTCGCTCAGCTCAACCATGGGCCAAAGCGTGATGGTGGATCAGTCTTCACTAACGCTGAAATAAGCAATAAAGAATAACGCCATCGGGAGTGTCGCCCCGATGGTTCGATTTTGAAGGCGCTGTTCGGTGCAAACCGAGCAAGCTATCAAAGACCGCAGGTGCGAACAGCGCACATCAACGTCGGGCAGGGATGCTTGATAACGGCAAGGATTCGCCGTTGATGGAAGCGAGGTCGCTTAATGATGCGAAAGCAAAACCGGCGTAGATGGTGTAGCCCTCTGGAAATTTTCTGGAAAGGCCACCACTGGGACACCCCGTCCCCGATATCGAAGGATCGATATCGCCTTGGACCACAATCGGCAGGAGCCGAAAGTGGATTTAAACTGAAGGAGTAACAATGGCTCTCAATCTGTCACAGAAGCACCTAGTTGTCGCTGAAATAGCAGACGTTGCATCGAAAGCTCAATCCTTGGTGGCAGCAGAGTACGCAGGCGTCACGGTCAGTCAAATGACTGCCATGCGCAAGAAAGCTCGCGAAACCGGCGTGTACTTGAAAGTTGTCAAGAACACCCTGGCTGAGCGCGCCGTCAACGGTACCGAATTCGAGAATGTCAAAGATTCTCTGACCGGCCCGTTGCTGTATGCGTTCTCGATGGAAGACCCTGGCGCCGCCAGCCGTCTGATCAAGGATTTTGTAAAAATCAACGACAAGCTACAAGCGAAGATCGTTTCCATTGGCGGCAAGATGTACCCGGCCTCGCACGTTGATGTGCTGGCTTCGCTGCCAACCCGCGATCAAGCGTTGTCGATGCTGGCACGCGCCCTTTCCGAACCAGCGGCGATGTTCGCTCGTGCGGTCAAGGCTGTTGCCGACAAGCAAGGTGGCGGCGACGAAGTCGCGGCCGAGGCTGTTGCCGAAGTTTGATGGTATTTACGACACAACGCATCCCCAAACAATCCAGTAATTAAATTCAGAGGTAAACACAATGTCCCTTTCCAATGACCAAATCGTTGAAGCGATTGCCACCAAGACCTTGATGGAAGTGATGGAGCTCGTTCGCGCCATCGAAGAAAAATTCGGCGTTTCTGCTGCTGCACCTGTTGCTGCCGCTGGTCCTGCTGCTGCCGCTGCCGTTGTTGAAGAACAAACCGAATTCACGGTTATTCTGAAAGCCACCGGCGAGAAGAAAGTTGAAGTAATTAAAGCTGTCCGTGCCATCACTGGCCTGGGCTTGAAAGAAGCGAAAGATTTGGTCGAAGGCGCACCGCAAACCGTTAAGGATGCAGTGTCCAAGGCCGATGCCGACAAGTTCAAGAAAGAACTCGAAGCCGCTGGCGCAACTGTCGAACTCAAGTAAGCAATTACTTGCTTCGCCGGCTAGATTTGGCGAATGAAGGCTGGGAGCGAAAGCTCCCGGCCTTTACCCGTTAATTTAAACCGATGTTTTTTGTAGCATTGATTCCAGAGAGTTGTCAGTCGGAAGTAGTTGAAGAAGGCGTGCTAGTGCCGGCAATACTAGCGATTTCCCACTGACAATTTATTTTTTGTTTTACCCGCCGTTTGGTCGCAGGTTGCCACCGTAACCGAAAACCAATCAGCTCAGAAATTGAGGCGATAGCTCCCATGAACTACTCCTTCACCGAGAAAAAGCGCATCCGTAAAAATTTCGGCAAACGCCGCGATGTTTTGGAAGTGCCTTACTTGCTTGCCATCCAGATGGACTCTTACCGTGAATTCCTGCAAGAATTCTCGCCGACAGCTAATCGCGAAGATCGCGGTCTGCATGCCGCGCTGAAATCGGTATTTCCGATCTCTTCCTATTCCGGCAATGCCGCGCTCGAATACGTGAGTTATCGCCTAGGCGAGCCACCGTTCGATGAACGCGAATGCCGCAACCGTGGCCTTAGCTACGGCGCGCCTTTGCGCGTGACCGTGCGTTTGGTGATTTACGATCGTGAATCATCGACCAAAGCCATCAAATATGTAAAAGAACAAGAAGTTTACATGGGTGAATTGCCGTTAATGACGGGCAATGCCACCTTCATCGTTAACGGCACCGAACGCGTTATCGTTTCGCAATTGCATCGTTCGCCTGGCGTGTTTTTTGACCACGACCGTGGCAAAACCCATAGCTCGGGTAAGTTGCTGTATTCGGCCCGCATCATTCCTTATCGCGGTTCATGGCTGGATTTTGAATTCGACCCGAAAGATTGCGTCTATACCCGTATCGATCGTCGCCGCAAATTGCCGGTGTCGATTTTGTTGCGTGCACTGGGTTACAACAACGAAGAAATGCTCAACATATTCTTCGAAATCAATACCTTCCATATCGCCAATAAAGACAACGTGGAATTGGAATTGGTACCAGAGCGCCTGCGTGGCGAAACCCTGAACTTCGACTTAGTCGTCGGTGGCAAGGTGATCGTTGAAGCCGGTAAGCGTATTACCGCGCGTCACGTTAAATTGCTCGAACAAGCCAACATCAAGACACTTGAAGTGCCTGATGAATATCTCATCGGCCGCATTCTGTCGCATGATGTTATCGACACTAGCACCGGCGAGTTGCTGGCGACTGCCAATGATGAACTCAATGATGGCTCTTTGATTAAATTGCGCAAAGCCGGCGTCGCACAAATCGGTACCTTGTGGGTGAATGACCTGGATCGAGGTCCTTATATTTCAAACACCTTGCGTATCGACCCAAGCAAGACCCAGCTCGAAGCGCTGGTCGAAATCTATCGCATGATGCGTCCAGGCGAGCCGCCAACAAAAGAAGCCGCGTTGAACTTGTTCTATAACCTGTTCTTCACCTTCGAGCGTTACGACTTATCGAATGTAGGCCGCATGAAGTTCAACCGTCGTGTCGGTCGCAAAGAAGTGACTGGCGCCTCGGTGCTGTTTGATCACAAATATTTCAGCACCCGCAATGACGAAAATTCCAAAAACCTGGTCAGAGAACGCGGTCAAACCTCCGACATTCTTGAAGTGATCAAGACCCTTTGCGAAATTCGCAATGGTCGCGGCACCGTCGATGATATCGATCATCTGGGTAACCGCCGTGTTCGTTCGGTCGGTGAAATGGCTGAAAACGTATTCCGCGTCGGCTTGGTCCGCGTTGAACGTGCTGTTAAAGAGCGTTTGTCCCTGGCTGAATCTGAAGGCCTGACCCCGCAAGAATTGATCAATGCCAAGCCGGTTGCGGCAGCGATCAAGGAATTCTTCGGTTCCTCGCAGCTTTCGCAGTTTATGGATCAAAACAATCCATTGTCCGAAGTGACCCACAAGCGCCGCGTATCGGCACTTGGCCCGGGTGGTTTGACCCGCGAACGTGCAGGCTTCGAAGTGCGCGACGTCCATCCAACCCACTACGGCCGTGTGTGTACGATTGAAACGCCGGAAGGTCCAAACATTGGTCTTATCAACTCGCTCGCGGTCTATGCGCGTTCGAATAAATACGGCTTTTTGGAAACCCCTTACCGCAAAGTTGTCGACGGCAAAGTGACCGAAACCGTGGAATTCCTGTCGGCGATCGAAGAACACGAATTCGCGATTGCCCAGGCTAATGCGGAATTGAAAACCGACGGCGGCTTCACCGCTCCGTTCGTTCCTTGCCGTTACCAAAGTGAAACATTGCTCAAGCCACCATCAGAAATCCAGTACATGGATGTGTCGCCCATGCAGTCGGTTTCGGTCGCTGCAGCACTGGTTCCGTTCATCGAACACGACGATGCCAACCGCGCCCTGATGGGTGCGAACATGCAACGTCAAGCCGTGCCCACTTTGCGTTCGCAAAAACCACTGGTCGGTACCGGTATTGAACGTGCGGTTGCGCGCGACTCCGGTGTCACCGTAAATGCCTTGCGTGGTGGTGTGATTGATCAAATCGACGCCGGTCGTATTGTTGTGCGCGTCAGCGAAAACGAAGTGCGCCAAAATGACGCTGGCAACGATGCCGGTGTCGATATTTACACGCTGGTAAAATATACCCGTTCCAATCAAAACACCTGCATCAATCAGCGTCCGCTGGTTCGCGTCGGTGACAAGATTGAACGCGGCGATGTGCTGGCTGATGGTCCATCCACCGATATCGGTGAATTGGCGCTGGGTCAAAACATGTTGATCGCCTTCATGCCCTGGAATGGCTACAACTTCGAAGACTCCATCTTGTTGTCGGAGCGCGTGGTTGAAGAAGATCGCTATACAACAATCCATATCGAAGAATTGACCTGCGTTGCCCGTGACACGAAATTGGGGCCGGAAGAAATTTCTGCCGATATTCCGAATGTGTCCGAGCAAGCCTTGGGTCGTCTGGATGAGTCGGGCGTGGTCTATATCGGTGCAGAAGTTCGTGCCGGTGACATCATGGTCGGTAAAGTGACTCCGAAGGGCGAAAGCCAACTGACGCCGGAAGAAAAACTCCTGCGCGCCATCTTCGGTGAAAAAGCTTCGGACGTTAAAGATAGCTCGCTGCGCGTGCCACCCGGCATGGACGGTACTGTTATCGACGTTCAGGTCTTTACCCGCGACGGTATCGAAAAAGATAAGCGTGCCCGTCAAATCGAAGAAACCGAAATCAAGCGCGTCAAGAAAGATTTCGACGACCAATTCCGTATTCTGGAAGCGGCGATTTATTCGCGTCTGCGCGGCCAATTGATCGGTAAGCCTGCCAATGGCGGCGCGAACCTGAAAAAAGGCGACAGCATCACGAGTGAATACCTTGACACCCTGACTAAAAACGAGTGGTTCGCCATTCGCATGAAGGATGAAGACGCGTCTGACAACATCGAAAAAGCACAAAAACAAATCGAAGCCCACAAGGCCGAGTTTGATAAACGCTTCACCGACAAGCGCGCGAAAATCACCCAGGGTGATGATCTCGCTCCTGGCGTGCTGAAAATGGTCAAAGTGTATTTGGCCGTTAAGCGTCGCATCCAGCCCGGTGACAAAATGGCCGGTCGTCACGGTAATAAAGGTGTGGTCTCAACGATCGTACCGGTGCAAGACATGCCGTATATGGCTGACGGCACCACCGCTGACATCGTGCTCAATCCACTCGGCGTTCCAAGCCGGATGAACATCGGTCAGGTACTCGAAGTTCACTTGGGCTGGGCCGCGAAAGGTTTAGGCAAAAAAATTCAACGCATGCTCGAAGCACAACAAAAAGTGTCCGAACTGCGCGAATTCCTCGACAAGATTTACAACCATGACAAGAAGCTGATGGGCGTTCGCGTTGATCTTGAAAAATTCACCGATAAAGAACTATTGCGCCTTGCAGGCAACTTGACTGACGGCGTGCCAATGGCAACGCCGGTGTTCGATGGTGCGTCGGAAGAAGAAATCAAGTCGATGCTGACGCTGGCAGATTTGCCAACGACGGGCCAAACCATTTTGCATGACGGTCGTACTGGCGAAGCCTTCGATCGTCCGGTAACGGTGGGTTACATGCACATGCTTAAACTCAACCATTTGGTGGATGACAAGATGCATGCGCGTTCAACCGGTCCGTACTCGTTGGTCACACAGCAACCGCTCGGCGGCAAAGCACAATTCGGTGGTCAGCGCTTCGGTGAAATGGAAGTCTGGGCACTTGAAGCGTACGGCGCGGCTTACACCTTGCAAGAAATGTTGACGGTGAAATCCGATGACGTGCAAGGCCGTAACCAGATGTATAAAAACATCGTGGACGGAGAGCACGAAATGGTGGCCGGCATGCCGGAATCTTTCAATGTGTTGGTCAAGGAAATTCGTTCACTCGCCATCAATATCGAGTTAGACGAAAAATAATCGACGCTGGGAACTGGAGTGAAGAATCGTTGAAAAAGCGATCCTTCCAATCAAGGAGTACAAGATGAAAGATTTATTAAATCTGTTCAACCAGCAGCGTCAACCGCTGGATTTTGACGGCATTAAAATTGGTTTGGCCTCGCCGGATTTAATCCGTTCGTGGTCGTTCGGTGAAGTAAAAAAACCGGAAACCATCAACTACCGTACCTTTAAGCCTGAACGCGACGGCCTGTTTTGCGCCGCCGTATTCGGTCCAATTAAAGATTACGAATGCCTGTGTGGCAAATACAAGCGCATGAAACATCGCGGTGTTGTTTGCGAAAAATGCGGAACCGAAGTGACCTTGACCAAAGTCCGTCGTGAACGGATGGGCCATATCGAACTGGCTTCGCCGACCGCACACATCTGGTTCCTCAAATCGCTGCCATCGCGTATCGGTTTGATGCTGGATATGACCCTGCGTGACATCGAACGCATTCTTTATTTTGAAGCCTTCGTCGTTATTGAACCAGGTTTGACCACACTCGAACGTGGCCAGTTATTGACTGAAGAACAGTTCATGACCGCGCGTCAGGAATTTGGTGAAGATTTCGATGCCCTGATGGGTGCCGAAGCCGTGCATCACCTGCTGCGTACGATTGATCTGCAATCGGAACTGGTTCGTCTGAAAGAAGAAATTGCATCGACCAATTCGGAAACCAAGCTCAAGCGTTTAACCAAACGCATCAAGCTGGTCGAAGCCTTCCTGGAATCGGGCAACCGTCCTGAGTGGATGGTACTGACTGTATTGCCAGTGCTGCCACCGGATCTGCGTCCGCTGGTTCCATTGGATGGTGGTCGCTTTGCCACTTCCGATTTGAACGATCTTTATCGTCGTGTAATCAATCGTAATAATCGCCTGAAGCGTTTGCTGGAACTGAGCGCGCCAGACATTATTGTGCGCAACGAAAAGCGCATGTTGCAAGAATCGGTTGATGCTCTGATGGACAACGGCCGTCGCGGCCGCGCCATCACCGGCACCAATAAGCGTCCATTGAAATCTTTGGCTGACATGATCAAAGGTAAGCAGGGTCGCTTCCGTCAAAACTTGCTCGGCAAGCGCGTTGACTACTCCGGCCGTTCGGTCATTGTGGTCGGCCCGACTCTGCGTCTGCACGAATGCGGTCTGCCGAAGAAAATGGCATTGGAATTATTCAAGCCTTTCATTTTTGCGAAACTGCAACGTCGTGGTTTGGCGACCACGATCAAAGCTGCCAAGAAACTGGTTGAGCGCGAAGAAGCACAAGTCTGGGACATCCTGGAAGAAGTGATTCGCGAACATCCAGTCTTATTGAATCGCGCACCAACGCTTCACCGTTTAGGCATTCAAGCCTTTGAACCGGTGTTGATTGAAGGCAAAGCGATTCAATTGCATCCGCTGGTATGTACCGCGTTCAACGCCGACTTCGACGGTGACCAAATGGCGGTCCACGTTCCGTTGTCGCTGGAAGCTCAGCTCGAAGCCCGCGCCTTGATGATGTCAACCAACAATATTCTGTCGCCCGCCAACGGCGAGCCGATTATTGTGCCAACGCAAGATGTTGTGTTGGGTCTGTACTACATGACCCGTGCGCTGGAAAACAAAAAAGGCGAGGGCATGGTATTTGCCAACGTCAATGAAGTACGTCGCGCCTATGACAATCGCGTTGTTGAATTGCATGCGAAAGTCAAAGTGCGTCTGCCGATTACCGAAGTCGATGAAAATGGCGTTGTCAGCAATCGCACCGCGATTGTCGATACCACCATTGGCCGCGCGCTGCTGGCCGACATCATTCCCGAAGGCCTGCCGTACTCGTTGATCAATACTGAGCTGACCAAGAAAAACATCAGCCGCCTGATCAATACCTGTTACCGCATGTTGGGTTTGAAATACACCGTCGTGTTTGCCGATCAGTTGATGTACACCGGCTTTGCTTATGCAACGCGCGCCGGCGTCTCGATTGGTATCGATGACATGATTATTCCGACCGAGAAAAAAGGCATCCTTGGCGAAGCCGAGAAACAAGTGCTGGAAATACAGGAGCAGTATCAGTCGGGTTTAGTCACCGCAGGCGAGCGCTACAACAAAGTGGTCGATATCTGGTCGCGTACCAATGAATTGGTTGCCAAGGCGATGATGGAAGCCATCGGTACCGAAAAAGTTGAAAACGCGAAAGGCGAAATGGTCGCGCAAAAATCGATGAACTCGGTTTACATCATGGCCGATTCCGGTGCTCGTGGTTCGCAAGCCCAGATTCGTCAGCTCGCCGGTATGCGTGGTTTGATGGCCAAGCCTGATGGCTCGATCATTGAAACGCCGATCACCGCGAACTTCCGCGAAGGTCTGAACGTACTTCAATACTTCATCTCGACCCACGGTGCACGTAAAGGTCTCGCCGATACCGCGCTGAAAACCGCCAACTCGGGTTATCTAACCCGTCGTCTGGTCGATGTGGCACAAGACATGGTCGTTACCGAAGTCGATTGTGGAACGCATCAAGGTCTGACCATGACGCCGATTGTGGAAGGTGGCGATGTTATCGAACCATTACGCGATCGCGTGCTCGGCCGCATGGTGGCAGAAGATGTTTATCTGCCAGGCAATGACGCCGACCCAATCGTGACCCGCAATACTTTGCTCGACGAAACCTGGGTCGATAAACTTGAAGTTGCCGGCGTTCAGTCGATGCTGGTTCGCTCCTCGATTACCTGTGAAAATGCCTTCGGCGTTTGCGCCTATTGCTACGGTCGTGACCTCGGCCGCGGTCATCTGGTTAACCTCGGTGAAGCTGTCGGTGTTATCGCAGCGCAATCGATTGGTGAGCCGGGTACACAGCTCACCATGCGTACCTTCCACATCGGTGGTGCGGCATCGCGTGCGGCGGCAATCGATAACATCACCGTCAAGACGACGGGTAACGTCAAGTTCAACAACTTGAAGTTCGTACAGCATGCCAACGGCCATTTGGTCGCGGTGTCGCGTTCGGGCGAATTGTCGGTACTCGATTTAACCGGCCGTGAGCGTGAACGCTACAAGCTAACCTACGGTGCCGTGATCAACGTGAAAGATGGCGCCTCGGTGAAAGCCGGTCAAACCGTCGTTAACTGGGATCCGCATAATCACCCAATCGTTTCGGAAGTGGCCGGTTTCGTGCGCTTCGTCGATTTTGTGGAAGGCATCACCGTCGTCGAGAAAACCGATGACCTGACCGGCCTGGCTTCGCGCGAAATTACCGATCCAAAACGTCGTGGTTCAATGGGTAAAGATTTGCGTCCTATCGTCCGCATCGTGGACAAGAACGGCAAAGATCTGAACATCCCGGGCACCGACCTGCCTGCGCAATACCTGTTGCCACCACGCTCCGTGGTGAATCTGCTGGATGGCGCGCCGGTTGGCGTGGGCGACGTGGTCACCAAGGTGCCGCAAGAAGCCTCGAAAACCCGTGACATCACCGGTGGTCTGCCGCGCGTTGCCGACTTGTTTGAAGCCCGTAAGCCGAAAGATCCTGCCGTGTTGGCGGAAGTTTCCGGTCTTATCAGCTTCGGCAAAGACACCAAGGGCAAGCAGCGTTTGATTATTCGCGACACCGACGGCAATGAGCACGAAGAGCTGATTCCGAAGTACCGCCAAATCATCGTGTTTGAAGGCGAGCACATCGAAAAAGGCGAAACCGTTGTCGATGGCGAACCCAATCCACAAGACATCTTGCGCTTGCTAGGCGTCGAGCCATTGGCCGCTTATTTGGTCAAGGAAATTCAAGACGTGTACCGCCTGCAAGGCGTGAAGATCAACGACAAGCACATCGAAACGATTACTCGTCAGATGCTGCGTAAAGTGGAAGTCACCGATGCCGGTAGTACCCGTTACATGAATGGCGAACAAGTCGAGCGTATTCGTATGCTGGAAGAAAATGTCCGCATGGTGGCACGCAACGAAATTCCGGCGAAATATGATCCGGTCTTGTTGGGTATTACCAAAGCGTCGCTGGCGACCGAAAGCTTCATCTCGGCCGCTTCCTTCCAGGAAACCACGCGCGTGCTGACCGAGGCTGCCGTTCGCGGTACCCGCGACAGCCTGCGTGGCCTGAAAGAAAACGTGATCGTGGGTCGTTTGATCCCGGCCGGTACCGGTTTGGCTTACCATACCGCACGCCGCTTGGCAGCGGAAGCGCTGACCGATGCCGATTTGAAAACGCTGCACACTGTTTCGGCACCTGCCCAAGTAGTTGCCGCACCTGCCGAGGCTGCCGACTCTTCAGAAAGCTAAGCAAGATGAGCGTTGGCGGCCCGCATTAGGCCGCCCACATTCGAAAAGAGGGGCTAGGATGGCCCCTCGTGTTCGATTCAGGGATGATTGAATGCTAGTTCAATGATTTTAGCTGTCTGTCACGTTGACAGCATTGCCAATTTCAGAGTAAAATCCCGCTCCTTAGTGGGACCCTATCAATTGGCTGCGGTTTGGGCCGATTTCTTTTTCACTCTAAGTTTTACTTTAAACACCCAGGATTCGTAACGCATGGCGACGATCAATCAGCTGGTACGCACACCGCGTCAGCCTTTTAAATACAAGAGCACTTCACCTGCTCTGGCCAATTGTCCACAGCGTCGTGGCGTGTGCACTCGTGTGTACACCACTACGCCCAAAAAACCGAACTCGGCGCTTCGTAAAGTTGCCAAGGTCCGTTTGACGAATGGTTTTGAAATCATTTCTTACATCGGTGGCGAAGGCCATAACCTGCAAGAACATAGCGTCGTGTTAATTCGCGGCGGTCGTGTAAAAGACTTGCCGGGTGTGCGTTATCACACCGTACGTGGTTCGCTCGATGCTTCCGGCGTTGCCAAGCGTCGCCAAAGTCGTTCGAAGTACGGCGCCAAGCGCCCGAAATCCTAATTTAAAGGCAGGATTTTCAAATGTCTCGTAAAGGTTCTCCCGGTATCCGTTCGGTTCTTCCAGATCCGAAACACAGCAGTGAAATGGTTGCTCGCTTCATCAATATGGTGATGAAGAGCGGCAAGAAATCGATCGCTGAAAACATCGTCTATGGCGCAATGGATGTCATTGGCCAAAAGAACGCCGACACGCTCGGTTTAGTCGAAAAAGCACTCGGCAATGTTGCACCTGCGGTGGAAGTGAAATCCCGTCGTGTTGGTGGCGCCACTTATCAAGTGCCGGTTGAAGTTCGCTCGTCGCGTCGTCAAGCCCTCGCTATGCGTTGGGTCATTGAATCGGCACGCAAGCGTGGTGAAAATTCGATGCCCCGCAAATTAGCCGCAGAATTACTCGAAGCCTCGGAAAACCGTGGCGGCGCAGTCAAGAAGCGCGAAGAAACACACCGCATGGCAGAAGCTAATAAAGCCTTCTCGCATTTTCGCTGGTAATAAAGTAGAGAGGGATCTCCCGTGGCACGTACGACCCCCATTGATAGATATCGCAACTTCGGCATCATGGCTCACATTGATGCCGGCAAAACCACGACCACAGAACGCATTCTGTTTTACACCGGCGTCAATCACAAGATTGGCGAAGTGCATAACGGCGCAGCGACCATGGACTGGATGGAGCAAGAGCAAGAGCGCGGCATTACGATTACCTCCGCTGCTACGACCTGTTTCTGGTCGGGCATGGATAAATCGTTTGAACAGCATCGCTTTAACATCATCGATACCCCTGGACACGTTGACTTCACTATTGAAGTAGAGCGCAGCTTGCGCGTACTCGACGGTGCAGTGTTCGTGCTCTGTGCGGTGGGTGGCGTGCAGCCGCAGTCGGAAACCGTATGGCGTCAAGCGACCAAGTACAGCGTTCCGCGTCTGGCTTTCGTCAACAAGATGGACCGTACCGGCGCCAACTTCGGCAAAGTCGTTGAGCAATTAAAATCGCGTCTGGGTGCTTACCCGGTGCCGATGCAATTGCCAATCGGCGCTGAAGAAAATTTCGAAGGTGTGGTTGATCTTCTTAAAATGAAATCCATCGTATGGGACATGGCGAACCAAGGTACGTCATTCACCTACGCTGAAATTCCGGCAGCGATGCTCGAAGAAGCTAAAACTGCGCGTGAATTCATGGTCGAAGCTGCTGCCGAAGCCAATGAAGAAATGATGGACAAATATCTTGAAGCCGGTGAATTGTCTGAAGAAGACATCATCGAGGGTATTCGTTTGCGGACGCTGGTCTGCGACATCATTCCGATGTTCTGCGGCACCGCGTTCAAGAACAAAGGCGTTCAGGCGATGCTTGATGCCGTGATTCATTACTTGCCTGCGCCGTCTGATCGTCCGCCCGTAAAAGGCATTGACGATGACGAAAAAGAAGCTTTCCGTGGTAGCAGCGACAAAGATCCGTTCTCGGCACTAGCATTCAAGATCATGACCGATCCGTTCGTGGGCTCGCTGACCTTCTTCCGCGTATACTCGGGCACCTTGAATGCCGGCGACCAGGTTTACAATCCGGTCAAGAGCAAGAAAGAACGTGTTGGCCGTATTCTGCAAATGCATGCGAATCAGCGCGAAGAAATCAAAGAAGTTTTGGCTGGCGACATTGCTGCTGCCGTGGGTTTGAAAGACGTAACCACCGGCGATACTTTATGCTCGCTTGATCACATCATCACGCTTGAGCGCATGATTTTTCCTGAACCTGTTATTTCGATGGCGGTTGAACCAAAGACAAAGGTCGATCAGGAAAAAATGGGTATCGCCTTGGGCCGTTTGGCGCAAGAAGATCCTTCCTTCCGCGTTCATACCGACGAAGAATCCGGTCAAACGATTATCTCCGGCATGGGCGAGCTCCATCTGGAAATCCTAGTTGATCGCATGAAGCGCGAATTCAACGTTGAAGCCAACGTTGGCAAGCCACAGGTGGCTTATCGCGAAACTATTCGTAAAGCAATCAAGCAAGAAGGCAAGTTCGTGCGTCAGTCCGGTGGTCGTGGTCAATACGGTCACATCGTTATTGAAATGGAACCGCAAGAGCGTGGCCTTGGCTATACGTTTGAAAACGCGATCGTTGGCGGTGTGGTTCCAAAAGAATATGTACAAGCAGCAGACAAGGGTATTCAAGAGGCTTTCAAAAACGGCGTGTTGGCAGGCTTCCCATGCGTGGATATCAAAATCCGAGCAGTCGACGGTAGCTTCCATGACGTTGACTCCAACGAAATGGCATTCAAAGTGGCCGGCTCGATGGCGTTTAAGGAAGGCTTCAAAAAAGCTAGTCCCGTTTTGCTTGAGCCGATAATGAAAGTCGAAGTGGTAACTCCTGAAGACTACATGGGTGACGTGATGGGCGATTTGTCTCGCCGTCGTGGCATCTTGCAGGGCACTGATGACACGCCATCGGGCAAAGTCATTAACGCCATGTTGCCGCTCGGTGAAATGTTTGGTTACGCCACCGCGATGCGTTCGATGTCGCAAGGCCGCGCCACTTTCACGATGGAATTTGATCATTACGCCGAAGCGCCGAATAACATCGCCGAAGCGGTAATGAAAAAAGCCTAATCTCAACAACTTTAATATAACGATTTAATTTTTTAGGACGACAGCCATGTCAAAAGAAAAGTTCGCGCGCACCAAGCCGCATGTCAATGTCGGCACGATCGGCCATGTTGATCATGGTAAAACCACGCTGACCGCGGCGCT